>DAIOGA010000048.1:0-2650 GCA_036745495.1 Candidatus Methylopumilus sp. | reverse complement strand
TTAAGTGGCGCCCTCGACACGAATCGAACGTGTGACCCTCCCCTTAGGAGGGGGATGCTCTATCCACTGAGCTACGAGGGCAAAATTAAAAAATTATTTTTGTAAAACTTTTTTCAAAACGTGAATACCAAAGTTCACGCCGAAGCCATTCACTTCACTCAACGCCGCTCCAAGGCCACCTTTTCGATTGCTCGATGAAAGGTCGGTATGTAACCAAGGCACATTGTTTTCAATAAAACGATGTAAAAAACGAGCTGCATGAATATGGTCCGCACCGCCTTCGAGAGTGCACTGCTTAATATCTGCAATGCCACTCTCAAGATCTTCTTCATAATCTTCATCAAATGGAAATGCAGCTATTCGCTCTCCTGCTTCACTTCCAGCACCAACTGCCAAACAAGATAACTCAGGTCGATTAGATATAACACCGCTATAACGATCCCCCAATGCAGTCGCCATACTTCCTGTCAGTGTTGCAAAATCGATCATCATGTCAGGTTTTAAACGGGAGGCTAGCGTTAAAGTATCCGCTAAAACCATACGCCCTTCTGCATCCGTATGAATAATTTCAATCGAGGTTCCATTAAGAGACTTCACCACATCATTTTGTTTATAGGCTTTGGGGCCAATATGATTCTGCGCAATCGCTAGCCAGCAATCAATTTGAATAGGTAACTTTAAAAGTGTTGCACTTAATAAAATACCAAGGGAGACTGCCGAGCCATTCATATCTTCATGCATACCATGCATATAACGTGCAGGTTTTAAATTGTGCCCACCTGTGTCAAAACAAATACCTTTACCAATCACTGCAATATTTTTCTTAATTTGTTTGGGCCTGTATGTTAAATGCACAATGGCTGCATCTTGAGGTTCGGAGCCTTGGCCCACTGCCACGAAGGAGCCAGCACCCATCTTCTTTAATTTCGCCATATCAAACTCTTCTAGTTTCCAGCCGTTTGATTTTGCAAGTGATTTGATTTTTGTGCGATAGATTGATGGGGTTAATTCGTTAGGCGGCAACATGGTTAATGCACGCGTCAATGTGTTGCCTGTCACCACAGCAATTTCTTCATTAAATTTATCTTTGAGTTCAATACCTAAAAGCTCAATCGATTTAATATTTTTTTTGATATTTTCTTTTTTGCGACTGGGTAATGTCTGACTATTCATAAGCGCTACATACACTGCAGCACGCGCATTCATTTCTTTTGAAATTTCATCGCCAAATACACTCACAACAAGCGTCTCAGGGTTTTCTGCAATTAATGGCTGAATCGCTTTTCGTAGTAAAGTATGGCGTTGAAAAGTGTTTATTTTTTTATCTAAAATGGCGAAGCTTAATAAGCGCCCATCCTGGATCTCAATCGTGACAGGCTCTTTAGCGAGACTCGCTATTTTTTTATGGGTGCGCTTAAGCTTTTTATCAAGCTCTTTTATAAAAGGAAATGTCTTTAATGTTGCATCATTCAGCACAAAAAGAAGATGGCTCCCTTTTATGTTTTTTTCTGTCGCTAAATTTCTTTTTTGTACAATTTTAATTGCCATAAATCCTAATCCTTGAAATGAATGTCCTATTAAAAAATATCAATAAAATCAATAGAATATTACTTTTTTTAATACTTTTAACTTACTTTTTTACTTGACCCAAACGCTTAAAAACGCCAAACTTAAAGGTATATGAGTTCATTCAAAGCGTTATCACTCACAAAATTAGAAACCCTTTAGGCGCCAGGTAAATACTCAACTTATTATACCGTTAGCGTCCTCATAAAAATTCTGGAGTTATATTAAAACATGGCATCTATACCTGATATCGACAATCAAGAAACGCAAGAGTGGCTTGACGCACTCAATGCTGTCATTGAAACAGAAGGTGTAGAACGCGCCCATTTCTTGATCGAATCCATGATTGATCAAGCACGTCGATCTGGTGCTAATTTACCTTATAAGGCCACAACGGCTTACGTCAATACCATTCCTACCCACTTGCAACAGCGTCATCCAGGCAATCCTGATATGGAGCGACGTATCAGGGCTCTCATCAGATGGAATGCCATCATGACTGTATTACGTGCCAACGAAAAATCGCCAGGTGTCGGTGGTCATATTGCGAGCTTTCAATCAGCAGCGACTTTGTATGACGTAGGCTTTAATCATTTCTTTAGAGCGGCCAATGATAAATTCCAAGGCGATCTTGTGTACTTCCAAGGCCACTCATCCCCTGGTGTTTATTCAAGAGCTTTTCTAGAAGGCCGCATCAGCGAAGATCAATTATCTAACTTCCGCATGGAAACTGGTGGCAAGGGATTATCAAGCTACCCTCACCCATGGCTCATGCCTGACTTCTGGCAGTTCCCAACTGTATCGATGGGATTAGGTCCTATCATGGGAATTTATCAAGCACGATTTTTAAAATATCTTCATGACCGCGGCATTGCAGATACCTCCGATCGAAAAGTATGGGTCTTCTGTGGTGATGGTGAGATGGATGAGCCTGAATCATTGGGTGCGATCTCATTGGCATGCAGAGAAAAACTCGATAACCTTATTTTTGTAATCAACTGTAACTTACAGCGTCTCGATGGACCTGTACGTGGCAATGGCAAAATCATTCAAGAACTTGAATCTGATTTTAGAGGTTCGGGTT
>DAIOGA010000047.1:0-2751 GCA_036745495.1 Candidatus Methylopumilus sp. | reverse complement strand
GGTCAAAAATTTAATCGCATGGTGAAGATACTAGAAGAGACTATTGTCAAAAATCATACACTATCGCAGCAGTTAATTAATCTTCAAGAAACTGAACGAAAAAAGTTAGCACGTGATTTGCACGATGAATTTGGACAATCCTTAACAGCGATTCACGCGGATGCCGCAGCACTAAAAATACTCGCGAATAAAGAATATCCAAAAATTAAGCCAAGTGTAGACGCTATCAGCCATCTTTCTAAATACCTCATGGAACTTGTAAGTGGCATGTTGGGGAGATTAAAGTTAGGCGTTTTAAGTGAGCTTGGCTTAGAAGAAGGATTGGTTGATTTGATAAAGACATGGCAATTAAGGCACCCAAAAATTAAATTGCAATACGATCTTCATTTAAGATCATTACCAAAAGTGAGCGAAACTATATCGGTATCCACTTATCGTATCGTTCAAGAATGCCTGACAAATATTTCAAGACATGCGAGAGCTAAACACGTCGCTATTCAAATTAAATATGAAGCTAAGAATAAATTAAATCGATTCATCGATATCAATATTCAAGATGACGGCGTTGGTTTTTCTAAACCACATCGTGATGGATTTGGATTACTAGGTATTAAAGAGCGTATTTATGAAATACATGGCAAGATTAATATTATAAGTAAGCCTAAGCTTGGTACTGCATTAAGCATTCAATTGCCCCTACAAAAATAAATGAATAAAAAGATTAAGATCGTTTTGGTTGATGATCATGCTGTGGTCCGAGCAGGGGTTAAGCGTCTTCTCGAACAAGAGGCTTTATTTGATGTGATAGGGGAGGCTGAAAGTGGGGAAAAAGCCTACCAACTTTTTGGTGAGCTTAATCCCGATATCATGGTGATGGATTTATCCATGCCTGGTATGGGAGGCTTGGAAGCCATGCGCCGTATTCTAATGCGCTACGAAAAAGCCAAGATTCTTGTCTTATCGATGCATGAAGATTTATCTTTTGCAAATCAAGCATTGAAGTTAGGCGCTAAAGGCTATCTTATAAAGAATACCGTAGGCGATGATCTAGTAAAATCTATTCAAGCACTATCAAAAGGTGAAGTTTTTTTAAGTGATGAAATCGCAAAAAAAATAGCGATGCAATCTATTGATGGCGACCAAGATCCTATTGATACTCTATCAGCGCGTGAATTTGAGATATTTAGATTGCTTGCAGAGGGTTTAGAAATGGATGCAATTGCCACCACGCTTAATATTAGTTCCAAAACAGTATCTAATTATCAAACCATGATTAAACAAAAGTTGAACATTCATACGCCGGTGGAGCTTATTCGCTATGCGATCAAAGCAGGTGTGATTAAAAATTAAAAGAGGGCTTTTAAGCCTCGTGATATGATTTTAAGTATGAATATTGGTACCCCGTTATCACCAAATGCAACCCGCGTCATGCTTCTTGGCAGTGGCGAACTCGGTAAAGAAGTCATTATTGCGCTCCAGCGTTTAGGCGTTGAAGTGATTGCGGTGGACCGATACGAAAATGCACCTGGTCATCAAGTGGCACATAGATCACATGTCATCGATATGACGAATAGCGAAGCGTTACTTCATCTCGTTAAATCAGAAAAACCCCATTACATCATCCCTGAAATCGAAGCGATTAATACTGACGTTCTAGCTCAAATCGAAAAAAGCGGTGATGCGATTGTGATTCCTACCGTTAAAGCGGTCCAACTCACGATGAATCGTGAAGGCATTCGTGATTTAGCAGCTAACCAATTAAAGCTCCCGACCTCTCCATTTGCTTTCGCTAAAAGTTTAGATGAATTACAAAAAGCCATTGATGATGGTATTGGTTACCCATGTTTTGTGAAACCTACGATGTCATCATCTGGTAAAGGCCAATCAAGAATTGTAGAGCCCTCAAAAGTCAAAGACGCATGGGATTACGCAGCTTCCGCAGGACGGGTGAATAAGGGTGTGGTTATTGTCGAAGGTCAAATTGATTTTGATTATGAAATTACTTTGCTGACCGTCAGAGCTAAAAATGAAAAAGGTGATATTGAAACTTTCTTTTGTGAGCCCATAGGTCACAAACAAGAGCAAGGTGATTATATTGAAAGTTGGCAACCACAACCAATGCATGAAATGGCATTAAAGAAAGCCCGTGACATTGCTAAAAAAATTACCGATGCGTTAGGTGGCTTAGGTTTATTTGGTGTAGAGCTCTTTGTGAAAGATGATCAGGTATGGTTTTCAGAAGTGAGCCCGCGTCCGCATGATACAGGTATGGTGACTATGGTAAGTCAGCGTCAAAATGAATTTGAATTACACGCGCGTGCGATTTTAGGATTACCCGTCAATACAAGTTTATCAAGACCTTCTGCAAGTGCTGTGATTTACGGTAATCACGATGCGGATGGTATTCGTTTTGAAAATATCGATCAAGCCTTAGCCGTTCCAGAATCTGATCTAAGACTTTTTGGAAAACCTACTTCATTTAAACGTCGCCGTATGGGTGTGGCTTTAGCATCTGCGGACAATGTGAGCGAGGCAAGAGCGCGAGCCCAAAAAGTATCATCCCTCGTTAAAACATCTATTTAATTTTAATGTCTGAACCTTCTGCATCAACACCCCAATCACTTTATGATTTATTAGGTGGTGAGCCTGATGCTACAAATCAAATTCGTGAAATTGTGGAAGCCTTTTATGACGTTATGGATAGTGACGAAAAAGCAAAAACGATTCGCCTCATGCATCCTGAAGATTTAA
>DAIOGA010000046.1:0-3346 GCA_036745495.1 Candidatus Methylopumilus sp. | reverse complement strand
ATTTATTTTGAAGATACCGATAGCGGTGGAGTCGTTTATCACTCCAATTATTTAAAATTTATGGAGCGTGCTAGAACAGAATGGTTGAGAAGTGTGGGTATTGATCAGCGTCATTTAAAACATCAAGCACATATTATGTTTGTAGTTCATCGCATCGATATCCAATATAAATTACCCGCACGCTTTAATGATGACTTAATTGTTAAAAGTGAACTCATTGATATAGGTTCTAGCAAAATTGAATTTAGACAAATGATTTATCGTGAAGACGAATTATTAATTGATGCAAGTGTCGATATCGCATGCATTGATAGTGAAAAATTTAAACCCGTTCGCATCCCATCCACCGTTAAACAAACCATGGAGTCTTTATGAATGTAGTAAATGATTTATCTTTTATAAGTTTAATTACAGGAGCCACCATTCCAGTGCAGCTCGTGATGTTAATTTTATTAACAGCTTCTGGATTTTCCTGGTGGTATATCTTTATCAAAGTCTCTGTATTAAAAAATGCAGAACTCGCGGTTGATGAATTTGAAAATACATTTTGGACGAGTGGTGATCTTAATAAATTACACGACAGTATTCATAGTGGCCGAATAAAAAATCAAGGTTTAGCGACGATTTTTGAAGCAGGCTATAAAGAATTTAATCGTCATAAGATTTCTCGCACCGATATGAGTGATGTGATTGAGGGTGTGCGTCGCGCCATGCGAGCGACTTACAATCGAGAGTTAGATTTTTTAGATGCGCATTTACCTTTTTTAGCCTCTGTGGGATCTGTAAGTCCTTATATTGGTTTATTTGGTACCGTATGGGGAATAATGAATGCCTTTAGAGGTTTAGCGAATGTCGCACAAGCGACCCTAACACAAGTGGCCCCTGGCATTGCAGAAGCCTTAATTGCAACCGCGATTGGTTTATTCGCTGCGATTCCAGCTGTGATTGCTTATAACCGTTTTGCAACTTCAGTCGATCGTTTGTCTGTGAGATACGAAAGCTTTATGGAAGAGTTCGTGAATATCTTACAAAGAAAAGGATAAGTGATGCGTAAACGTCGCTTAATGAATCAAATTAATGTGGTGCCATATATTGATGTGACTTTAGTGTTGCTCGTCATTTTTATGGTAACAGCGCCCATGACAAATCCAGGGGTGGTAGAGCTCCCTGAAGTAGGTGAAACATTAAAACAAACAGGTGCGCCCATTGTGATTACAGTCAAACTTAATAACACGATTGAGATTGAAGGTGAGAGTTATACGCGCGATCGACTTTTAAGTCATGTGCAGTCTTTAATTAAAACAACACCTGATCGAGCCCTTGTGATTGCGGCTGATAAGAATGTGAAGTATGACGAAGTGATTAGCCTCATGGATCTTTTAAAACAAAATAATGTGTCTAAAGTGGGCTTACTTTTAAAGCCACAAAAATAAATTAAGACGTGATTAGACCTCAAGAAAAAATCATAGCAAAGCGATCTGCGATTTATGCAGTGAGTGTGCATATTGTTTTAATTCTCATCATGATTGTGAGTTTTGAATGGAGGGTGAAATTACCTCAAGTGGCTGAAGTGGAATTATGGGATTCCATTCCTCAGCCAAGCTCTAAAGCAATAGAAGCACCTCCAGTTGAAAAAAAAGTTGAGCCAGAACCTGCCAAGCCTGTTCCTAAAGCTTCTAAAGTAGAAGAAATTATTAAATCGCTCACAAGCGATAAAGCCGACATTAGTTTGAAAGAAAAAAAAGAAGAAGAGCGTAAAAAATTAGAGGATCAAAAGAAGAAAGATGATTTAAAAAAAATTCAGGAAGATCTTTTAAAACAAGATCAATTGGCAAAGCTCCAGCAGGAATTACTTCAAGACAGATCTAAACCTTCATTAAATCGTCATGAAGATATGAAACAATCCAATCCTAATCCTATTGAGGGTGGAGCTAAATTAGGTGAAATGGATAAATATAAAGTATTAATTCAAAGAAAAATTCAACAGAATGTGAATAAGCAATTGTGTGGGTCTAGCCCTGTTGAGCTTCAATTCGAAATTGGCTTGATGCCTACAGGTGAATTGATTGGTAATCCTAAAATGTTAAAATCAAGCGGTATTCCAGTGTGTGATGAATCGGTTGAGCGGGCTATTTTTCAATCACAACCTTTACCGGTACCCACAGATACAGATTTATTTTCGAAATTTAAAAATTTAAAACTTAACTTCCATCCTAATGAAAAAATATAATTTCAGTATGCTAAACATATTCAAAATATTTATTTCTTTATACTTTTTTTCTTTTATTCATTCAAATGCATTTGCGATTGAAACGATTGAGATTTCTGGAGGCGGCACCAAGCAAATTAATATTGCAGTGATGCCTTATAAAGAAATTGCTTTAGATAAAACAAATAGTCGTATGCATCAAATTATTGCAGCTGATCTTTATCGCTCAGGATTTTTTAGACCTTTAGATATTGAAGGGTTAGTTAATAAACCATCGATTTTGAGTGAAATTAATTACCCTGAAATGACTGCGATTGAAGCGCAAGTGATGACTTTAGGTCAGGTCGAAATCAACAACAATCGCATGAAAGTGAATTGGTTTTTAGTGGATATTAATAAAAAAACTATTTTAACCACCATGGAATTTTCAGGGCCAGTCGCTCAGTATCGTGCGATTGCACATAAAATTTCTGACACGATTTACGAAAAATTAACAGGTATTCCAGGTGTCTTTAGTACCAAAATTTCTTACATTTCAAAAAATAAAGGCCGTTATTCTTTAAATGTGGCAGACGCAGATGGATTTAATGTGCAGTCAGTCGTGGGCTCACCTCAGCCTTTAATTTCGGCAAGATGGTCACCCGATGGTACCAAGTTTGCTTATGTATCTTTTGAAAAGAAAAAACCAATTATTTATATTCAATCTTTAGTGACAGGACAAAGAACAGTAGTAGCTAATTTTAAAGGTAATAACAGTTCTCCTTCGTGGTCACCTGATGGAAGACGTTTAGCAATTGTTTTAACGTATAACGCGAACTCTCAAATTTATTTAATCGATCCTGATGGCTCTAATTTAAAACCACTTATCCAGAGCGCGCATATTGATACCGAGCCTGTATGGTCGCCTGATGGAAAATTTATTTATTTCACATCCGATCGTGGTGGTCGTCCGCAAATTTATAAAGTTTCATCAAGCGGGGGCGAGCCACAGCGCGTCTCATTTGAAGGCAATCAAAACTTAAATCCTAATATTTCACCTGACGGCAAAATGCTTTCTTATGTGATGCAAGACGAAGGTCGATTCAGAGTCGTATTACATGATTTACAAACAGGTCAAATTACGAAAATTACGGATGG
>DAIOGA010000045.1:0-4060 GCA_036745495.1 Candidatus Methylopumilus sp. | reverse complement strand
CGCATCGGTAAAATTCGTGAAGCTTTAGAAAAAGAAGGATTTGTTCACACAAAAATTTTAGCGTACTCCGCTAAATATGCTTCTTCATTTTATGGCCCTTTTAGAGATGCAGTAGGCTCAGCCAAAAATTTAGGTAAGAGTGATAAGAATAGTTATCAAATGGATCCCGCAAATACCGATGAAGCATTAACAGAAGTTGAGCTCGATATTAATGAGGGTGCGGATATGGTAATGATAAAACCAGGCATGCCTTATCTTGATATTGTCTACCGAGTTAAAACTGCATTTGGCGTACCGACTTATGCTTATCAAGTCAGTGGTGAATATGCGATGCTGAAAGCTGCCTCAGAAAATGGTTGGTTGGATGAAAAAGCGGTTGTCATGGAATCACTTTTAGCTTTTAAACGTGCAGGCGCTGATGGCATCCTAAGTTATTACGCAATGGAAGTAGCGCGCTGGCTTAAAGCTTAAGTAGCTCTTCCGTTTCTTCAATCGACGCTTTTGATTTATTTATTTTTAAATCATCAACGTGATAAATTAAAAGTTCAATGGGCCCCATGGAGCCTTCAAGTGTTAATACCGGAATTATTTTTTTATCCCGCATGGGATCTTTAGTGCGTGATTTTCGATCGCGTGTTTCATATGCAATATTGTGATTAAGTAAAAAAAATTCTACTTCTTTCATAGAGTCAGCATAAAGTTGAATATGAATTGTGGGGTATCGACCGGCTGTGCCATCTAATGCACCGCCTGTGAGGTGCGGATTAAAAGCATTTAATTTTTTCATAAGACTTAATGCTTCGGCTCTTAATAATTTAAGGCGCTCTTCATGTTCTTCGTCAAAAAAAATGGCTTGATGTTCTTTGATGGCATCATTGATTTCATCGTTGGAAGGCAGGGCGTCTCCATCCATTAACCCAAAAAATTTAGCCGCTTTACGTTTAGCAAATGCGTAATCGCTGATACCTTCTTCAGCCATCATTTGCGCTGCTTTATGCGCAACTTGAAATCGAATGTGTTTACTTTGCCTTGCCATATGAAACACTTTTTAAAAAAAATTAATTGAGGAGTTGCATCTCGTTATGAGGAGGAAATTCTGAATAGAAATATTCATTCACACCTTCTTCATTTTCATTTGCAGGGGTGCCTGTATCTGATTTAATTTTACGAATGATGACACCATCAGGCATGTTGTAATTTTGTATAGGCGAATCTTTTAAAGCCGTTTGCATATATTGAATCCAAATAGGTAATGCGGCGTGCGCACCCGTTTCTTCTTTACCTAGTGTTTTAGGTTGATCAAATCCAATCCATGCGATAGCGACTTGAGAAGGCGTATAACCTGCGAACCAAGCATCGACTTGATTATTGGTAGTCCCTGTTTTGCCTGCTACATCAGATCTTCCCAAAGCTTTTGCTCTCACCGCAGTTCCTTTATTCACAACATCTTGTAAAAGAGTTGTCATGATAAATGCATTTCGGGGGTCAATAACGCGAGGTGTTTCTTCATTTTGAAACATTGCATTGGTTTGATCGATCACTTGACCATGACTATCCACCATCTTTTCAATCAAATATGGTTTTTTAAGATAGCCCCCATTAGCAAAAACACCATAAGCTGTGACCATCTCCATGAGTGTCGCAGAACCGACACCTAAAGCCATCGATAAGTAAGCAGGATGGTTAGCAGGATCAAAACCAAAACGTGTCGCATAATCTTGTGCATAACTAGGACCAATCGCTTTTAAAACACGAATGGCCACTAAGTTTTTAGATTTAGCTAAACCATTTCTAAGTCTAATGTGTCCGTCGAAATCATTATCATAATTTTGTGGATCCCAATCGGTACCGCTTCCTGTTTCAGCTGCTGAAAAATGAAGTGGCGCATCATTCACAATGGTTGCAGGCGTAATACCTTTTTCAAGAGCCGCAGAATAAATGAAGGGTTTAAAAGTAGAGCCTGGTTGGCGCTTCGCTTGAGTCACGTGATTATATTTATTGCGATTAAAATCAAACCCACCAACAAGCGCTGTAATCGCACCTGTTTGAGGATCCATGGACACAAGAGAAGCTTCTACTTTAGGAAGTTGCACTACCTCCCATTGTTTATTCTTTTGTATCACTCGAATCACAGAGCCTGGTTTTACTTTTCTATTTTTAGGGTCTTTGTCACTTAAAGTTTTTTGAATGAGGGCTAAGCCATCATTCTTAATATCAATCATGTCACCTTTTTTGGTGAAAGCTTGAACGTATTTGGCATCGGCTTTAATGACGACTGCCGGAATAAACCCGTTATATTCCTCTAGTCCATCTAGGGTATCTACAATCTTCATTTTTTGATCTTCAAATTTCTTATCTTCTAAGTCGATGGTTTTTTCAGGGCCGCGATATTCATGACGACGATCGTAATCTAAGATACCTCTTAATACTGCCTCGTTAGCCGCTTCTTGGTTGGCTTTTTTAATCGTGGTATAAACTTTGATACCACTTGTATAAATATCATCTTTGTATTGATCATAAAGCGCTTGTCTTACCATTTCTGATGCATGATCTGCAACTAAATCTCTTGATTGTTTAGATTCTTTAAAATGAAGTGATTGATTGATCGCTTCATCAAAAGCTTTTTGATCAATAAATTCATAACGCAACATGTTTTTTAAGACCTCATGTTGACGTTGAATGGCGCGTTTCGGATTCGTGAATGGATTGTAATTAGTTGGCGCTTTAGGAAGGCCTGCTAGGAGGGCACATTCAGCCAATGAGAGAGTTTCCAGAGGCTTTCCAAAATAAACAAGGGAAGCTGCACCAAAACCATAAGCGCGCTGACCTAAGTAAATTTGATTAATATATAGTTCGAGGATTTGATCTTTCTTAAGATTTTTTTCGATTTTATATGCCAGAAAAATTTCACTAACTTTTCTTCTTAATGTTTTATCTGATGATAAGAAAAAATTACGTGCAACTTGCATCGTAATCGTACTCGCACCTTCATGAGCAGCGCCTGCTAAATCTTTAAGAATCGCGCGAGCCACACCCACCGCATCGACACCTTGGTGTTGATAAAAACGACGATCTTCGATCGCCAAAATGGCATTCTTCATTTTTTTAGGCACATTATGAATCTTAATGAAAGCGCGACGCTCTTCGCCAAATTCGGCCATGAGAAAACCATCAGAGCTATAAACTCTTAAGGGTAATTTAGGGCGATATTCTGTAAGACTTTCTAATGAGGGTAGTGATGGAATGACAAGGACAACCGTGAGTGCAACCAATGCCGCAATGGCTGACAAGCTTATGAAAAACCACAACATGAGACGTTTAAAGAAAGTAGGTTTTGACATAAGTCTTTTTATTTAAGATTCAAGAGGAATTAATGGGTCTTATTATAAAAGGTGTTGAAGATTATTTGTAGGCAATTCGAGCCATTACTTCATTAATCCCTTAAAATAATCGATATTCTTGAATAAAAAGCTAGTTCGTCATGGCAACGATTAATGACAATATTTTTTTTGTAGGGCTCATGGGCGCCGGTAAAACAACCGTAGGTAAATTATTAGCTAAAAAACTTAAGAAAACTTTTTTTGACACCGATCAAGAAATTGAAAAAAAATTAGGTGTGAAAATATCTGTGATTTTTGAGCTTGAAGGTGAGGAAGGCTTTCGCAAAAGAGAAACGCAAATGATTGATGAGCTGACGCAAAAAAAAGATATTATTTTGGCGACAGGTGGTGGTGCTGTATTAAATGAAGAAAATAGACGCATGCTTAAAGAAAGAGGCAAGGTCATTTATTTGAATGCAAAGCCACAAAATTTAGCCAAGCGTATGGCGCATGATAAAGATCGCCCACTTCTCCAACAAGGTAATATAGAAGAAACCTTAAATCGTCTATATCAAGAAAGGCATCCATTGTATTTAAATGCCGCTTCTTTTGTAGTGGATACAGGGCAACAAAAAACACAAACGGTTTTAAATAAAATTGAGGCACTTCTAAAATAAGCTGATGCAAACACTTCATATTCAATTAGAGGATCGATCCTATCCGATTTATATTGGAGAAGG
>DAIOGA010000044.1:0-4101 GCA_036745495.1 Candidatus Methylopumilus sp. | reverse complement strand
CGATTTCTCGACCTGCGATAAAGAGTTCGAAACGCTCTGTGATCTCTTTATTTTTGTCAGATGCTCTTGCAAGCGGAGACACTTCAACCGGGTAATCAATAATATAGGTTGGATTCCATAATTGCGCTTCGGCCGTACCTTCGAATAATGCTAATTGCAATGCACCAAGGCCTGCATGATCAAAAGCCTTGTGATCGTATTTTAAAAGTTCTTGACGTAAGAATTTTTCATCGTTGAGTTGTGTGTCGGTATACTGCGGTGCATATTTTTTAATAGCACCAACAATGGTGAGTCTCTCAAAAGGATCGGTGAAGTTAATTTCACGACCTTGATATTCGATTGTCGTTTTTCCTAATGCAATCATCGCCGCATCTCGAATACAATCTTCTGTAAACTGCATGAGCCAATGGTAGTCTGTATAGGCTGCATAAAATTCCATCATCGTAAATTCTGGATTATGTCTGACGCTCAAACCTTCGTTTCTAAAATTACGATTAATTTCGAATACACGATCAAATCCACCTACTATCAATCTTTTTAAATAAAGCTCTGGAGCGATACGCATATACATTTGCATATCGAGTGCATTGTGATGTGTGATGAATGGTTTCGCTGCCGCACCACCTGGAATAGGATGAAGCATAGGGGTCTCTACTTCATGAAAACAATGCTTCACCATAAACGCACGAATACCACTCATGATTTTTGAACGCGTCATAAATGTTTGTTTTGTCTCATCACTCATAATGAGATCCACATAACGCTGACGATACTTCACTTCTTGATCAGCGAGTCCATGAAATTTTTCTGGAAGTGGGCGAATGGATTTTGTGAGGAGCCTTAATTGACTCACGCGAATAGAAAGTTCACCCGTTTTCGTTTTAAATAGAACACCGGTTGCGCCTAAGATATCTCCCAAATCCCAATGCTTGAAATTTTCATAAATAATTTCTGCATCAGCGTCATTAATATTTTCTTTCGAGATAAAAAGCTGAATGCGTCCCGATCCATCTTGAAGCGTTGCAAAACTTGCCTTACCCATGACGCGTTTTAACATCATGCGACCAGCTACGGTCACTTTAACGGCTTTAGGGTCGAGTGCATCATTCTCAAGCGCACCAAATGTTTCGTGAATCGTTTTTGCAAAATGCTGTGGCTTAAAGTCATTTGGAAACGCAACGCCGGCTTCGCGTATTTTTTTTAATTTTTCACGTCGCTCTTGTATGACATGATTTTCATTTTGCTCTATCGGTTGATTTTCTTCTGACAAGTTTTATACTCCCTGCTTTAAGCTTTCACTAATAAATGGATCAAGGTCGCCGTCAAGGACACCCTGTGTATTTCCTACTTCAACATTTGTTCGTAAATCTTTAATACGCGATTGATCGAGCACATAACTTCTAATTTGATGTCCCCAACCTATATCAGTCTTTGCATCTTCTAAAGCTTGCTTTTCCTCGTTACGTTTATTCAACTCTAAGGCATAAAGTTGTGCGCGTAACATATTCATAGCCTCTGCTTTATTACGATGCTGTGATCGATCATCTTGACATTGCACCACCGTATTCGTTGGAATATGGGTAATACGAACCGCGGAGTCAGTCTTATTAATATGCTGCCCGCCTGCACCAGACGCTCTAAAGGTATCGATTCTTAAATCAGCCGGATTAATATCGACTTCAATCGAGTCGTCTACCTCAGGATAAACCTGCACGCTCGCAAAAGATGTGTGACGTCTATTTCCTGAATCAAAAGGTGATTTTCTGACCAGCCGATGTACGCCCGTCTCCGTCCTTAAGTGGCCAAATGCATAATCACCGGAAACCTTTAATGTCGCACTCTTGATGCCAGCAATATCACCATCTGAAATATCAAGCACTTCTACTTTAAATCCTTTTCGTTCGCCATAACGAATATACATACGAAGTAACATATTTGCCCAGTCTTGCGCTTCAGTCCCGCCACTGCCCGACTGAAAGTTAATAAAGCAATTGTTAGCGTCCATGGGGTGAGAGAACATACGACGAAATTCCATCGCCTCAACATTTTTTTCTAACAGTGTACTTTCCTCTAAGACGACCTTGAGTGTCTCGTCATCATTTTCACCCCGGGCTAACTCAAACAATTCACATTGATCTTTTAAATTGCTAGCTAGCTCACTAAGACCATTCACAATAAAATCAAGCTCGCGCTTTTCTTTACCAAGAGTCTGACTTCTAGCTTGGTCATTCCAAATGGATGGGTCCTCGAGTTCTTTTGAAATTTCATCTAAACGTAATTTTTTAGAATCAAAGTCAAAGATACCCCCTAAGGGCTTGATGCCTAGATTGAAGGTTTTCTAATCTATGGTGAATTAAATTGAGTGCTTCAGCATCCATGGTATATAAGTACTAAAAACTGAAAGTCTTTATTATACCTTCAAGAACTAACTCATTGAAGATATGGAAGAATTTAAACTTGCGCCTTCACGGCCTCAACAATCTGCTCGGCACCCCACTCCGCACTTTCAAGGTCAAAACTCTCAACCATCACGCGAACTTTAGGTTCTGTTCCTGAATGTCTTAAAAGTACACGGCCTTTCTTATTTAATTTAAGTTCTACATTTTTCAAAGCAGTTTGAATGGATTCATTTTTTTCTAGGTCAATTTTATTATGCGTCTCCACATTAATTAAAACTTGAGGATAAAGAGGGAAATCTTTAGTCGCCTCGAAGAGCGATTGATTGAGCAGTATTAATGATTTTAAAACTTGAAGAGATGCAATGATAGCATCGCCCGTTGAGTGTTGATCAAGGGTTAATATATGGCCTGAATTTTCACCGCCTATCGACCAGCCTTTTTCAAGAAGACTTTCTAATACATAACGGTCGCCCACATGTGTTCGGAAAAAATCAATCTTTAAATCTTGAAGTGCTTTTTCAATCGCCATATTGGTCATGAGTGTTCCAACCACACCGCCCTTTAATTGATTTTTTTCTTTTAAAGCGCGTGCGATCAGCAATACAAGCTGATCACCATCGACTTTATTACCTTGATGATCAATCATGACGACACGATCGCCATCGCCATCAAATGAAATTCCTATGTCTGCCTTATATTTTATGGTGGCATCTCTAATTGTCTTTGGATTTGTAGAGCCAACGTCTAAATTAATATTAAATCCATCTGGCTTATTACCAATTGCAATGACCTCAGCGCCTAATTCAGAAAATATTTTTGGGGCGACACGGTAAGTGGCGCCATGTGCGCAATCAAGCACAATTTTTATTCCATCTAGATTAAGTTTTTCAGGGAATGTACTTTTACAAAATTCAACATAACGGCTTTCTGCATCATCGACTCGTTTTGCTTTGCCAAGCTCATTCGGAAACACTGTTTTAATGGGTTGATTTAACGCTAACTCAACTTCAGTTTCAAATGCATCAGGTAATTTTTCACCGGCCTCTGAAAATATTTTTATACCGTTATCTGGAAATGGATTATGTGATGCAGAAATGACAATACCTGCTTGCGCTCTTAATACTTTTGTAAGGTAGGCAATAGCTGGGGTTGGCATAGGGCCTGTTAAATAGACATCAACACCTGCTGCAATAAATCCGGCCTCAAGGGCTGACTCTAACATGTAGCCAGAAACTCTTGTGTCTTTACCAATAACAACACTTGAGTGTTTTATTTTTTTGTCATGATTATTTTTAACTAAAATAGATCCGATCGCAAAACCTAAGCGAACAAAGAAATCAGGTGTGATGGGGTCTTGTCCCACAACACCTCGAATACCATCTGTCCCAAAGTAATGTCTTGCCATAATTTAAGTTATGCCTTGCGCTATATTAATAACTTTAAGTGCGCTATGTGTTTCTTTAACGTCATGAACTCGAAGTATTTTAGCGCCTTTTAAGACAGAAAAGATAGCCGCGGAAATACTGCCTGATAGGTGATCATCATGCTCACCATTTAAAATTTTTCTGATAAATGATTTTCTGGAAAGACCTAGAAGGAGAGGAAATTTGAGAGATTGAAATGATTCGAGCCCTTGAAGCAATTCTATATTGTGTTCGAATGTTTTACCAAAGCCAAAGCCTGGGTCTAAGATGATGCGTGA
>DAIOGA010000043.1:0-4249 GCA_036745495.1 Candidatus Methylopumilus sp. | reverse complement strand
CTGGGTCACCGTGAAGTACAAGGACGATGCGTTTGACGTTCAGCTATCGAATGGCGTCAGTAGCATCTCTGAAATAAGGCCGATCGATAGCGAGATCAATATCGCACCGATGCTGAATAGTAATGTAATGAAATCGATTCAGGAAAGTGTCGATGAAATAAATAATGTGAAATATTTAAAGGAGGACGTCATGCACTACAAGGACTTAAGACAGATCAATGTGAGCCAACACATTGAGAAGAAGAACGGTCTTTCATACTTATCATGGTCGTGGGCTTTGGATCAGCTGTTGCAGTTGGATGATAGCGCGACGTGGGAGTACTTGGAGCCCAAACGATTCGGAGAGAGCATGATGGTGTTCTGTAAGGTGACGGCTTTTGGTAAATCAAGAACAGCACAATTGCCCGTGATGGACTTTAGGAATCAGGCGATTCCAAATCCGAACGCGTATCAGGTCAATACGGCGATGCAGCGATGCTTGGCTAAAGCCATCTCACTTCATGGAATTGGCTTATATATCTATGCAGGGGAAGATCTTCCAACCTTAAATGAAAACTCAACTAAAGCAGACAAACTAAGTCAAACTTAGTAAGGTCACTCTTTTGCCTTTTTGAACTGATGAATTGCTCTTGATAAGTTTTAATTGCTGAAGCTTGTGTATATCAGCAAAGACCCTACTATAGGGCCGATTCATATCACGAGCTACTTGATAGATGTTCTTATTTCTTCGTGAGGAGATGTCAACATAAGTCGCTTTTAACTGTCTACTCAATGGCTTCTTAATATGAAATACCTCATGATTAAAAGCAAACCCCGTAACGAGCATCGACCATACACCATCCAGAATAATCTGACTCTGCCTTGTCATATCATGCTCTATATCTACGTCATCTCGAATGACCTTCCATGATTCGATAAACTCCTTCTCCCCTAGCATTTTTATGAACTGACTACTTGTAAAAAATGAAATGGATCGATTTAGAATTTTTTTATGTTCGTGGTGCTTACGATTTCGAATAGCATCAAACCAGTAAGCGTAGGGCATTAACCTGTCTTGGAAACAGGTCCTAGAAATTTTGCGCCACAAGATTTCACGATGCGATAACCTAGCCATAGTTCACCATCTCCTTAAATATCTCTTGCATTCGAGTTCTGACCGCCGCCATCATGTCGATAGGCTTAATAGATTTCAAAGTGGCGTTTGACGTATCGAAATCAATCTGCTCGAACTCATCCATCATGTTTATCCATGGCATGGCGGCAAGCCCTGCTAAAAAGGCTTTCTCGGGGAAGTTGGCACCTTGTTTATTAATCGTTTTCACAAAACGGGGTATCTCTTGAATTGTGCAGTCAAGCATAAATAAATCAAATAAATCCCTCGCTGTTTGACGGCCATCTATTGGCTGATCGCGATTGCCCGAGCCCGACACGGTTCTTAACTTTCTATGAAATAAGCCCTCAACAGATTCCACCATAAAGCCTGACCCCCCTATAGCTATAAACCCCTTCGGAAACATGCCCGCATAACTATCTTCGATGAAAGACACTTTTAGCTTAATACCTTTGAATTGGATATAGCCAATAAGCTGACGCACGAAACGATCTCTAGACTCGGTCTGAGTGTCCTCGAGCAAAAGTCCTGATTTTCCCAATTCAAAAGCCAATCGCTCTGGATCAAATGTGCCGTCAATAAAAAAATCTAAGTCGTACGAAACGCGATGCTGTAAATATGCACGGGCCAGTGCAGTCCCTCCGCAAAGAATGATGTCTAATCCAAAGGGCTTGAAATCCTTTAATATTCTTAAACACTCGTCTTGTGCGAGATACAAGCTTTTTGTTGGCTCATTTATCATAATAAAATATAAAAAAGTAATATATTACTTATTTTAGTTTAATTATCTAAAATGTCAAAAGGTAAAGTGAAGTTAAATAAAAGATGGTCCAAACCTATTGGATAAAGTGAGTGCTTTTACATACTATATTAATAAAAGGAGTCCAGTAATGGCTAAATTAACAGCGAGTAAAGCTCGGACCGTATTGTCTCGCTTGATTGATCAAGCAGCAGAAACACATCAACCCATTATTATTTCAGGTAAAAAATCAAACGCGGTTTTGATTTCCGAAGAGGACTGGAACGCTATTCAGGAGACACTTTATTTATTAGAAACTCCAAAGATGCATCAGTCCATCAAAAAATCCATGGTTGAACCTTTGGTAAGAAATAAAAACCCTTTGAGGTGGTAGCTTAAATTTAGTTGATTTTAAGCAAATTGAATCTAGAGAGACTGATGAAATTGCAGACTGTATTCGCGAACCGTCTTTAGCATCACATCCACGTTCTCAGGAGGTGTGTGTTCAGTGATGCCGTGACCTAGATTAAATATGTGTCCGGAGCCTGTGCCATATCCATCTAAGATACGCTTTACTTCTTTCTCAATCGCTTCAGGTTTAGATAACAGAATCGCGGGATCTAAATTACCTTGTAAGGCCACCTGATTACCCACTTTTTGTTTTGCCATTTTAATATCGGTTTGCCAATCGAGACCTAACGCGTCGGACCCAGCTGTGACTTGATCTTCTAACCAGAGACCGCCACCTTTAGTGAACATGATCGATGGAATTTTTTTAGTACGCATCATTTTTAAGTTCGATAAGATCACCTTCATATAGGCTAATGAAAATTCCAAATAACCTTGGTGTGATAATGCACCACCCCATGAATCAAAAATCATAATCGCATCGACACCTGCTTCAATTTGCGCATGAAGATATTGCGTCACAGCCTCTGTGGTTGTTTTTAAAATGTGATGAAGTAAATCAGGACGACTGTAAGCCATTTTCTTAATCGTTAAGAAGTCTGTTCCACCTTGGCCTTCAACCATGTAGGTAGCTAACGTCCAGGGGCTTCCAGAGAATCCAATTAAGGGTACACGTCCTTGTAATGCTTTTTTAATTTGTGACACAGCATCGATCACGTACTTCAAATCTTTTTCTATATCAGGAATCTTTAGTTTCTGAATATCAGTGTCAACTCGTAACGGTCTTTCAAATTTAGGGCCTTCGCCGGCTGCAAAGTAAAGACCTAGTCCCATCGCATCGGGCACCGTCAAGATATCTGAAAATAAAATCGAAGCATCAAGAAGTGGATAACGATCAAGCGGTTGGAGTGTCACCTCTGTCGCGAAGTTTGGATTCTTACAAAGACTTAAAAAGTCGCCCGCCTTTTGACGTGTCGCGCGATACTCAGGTAAATAACGTCCTGCTTGACGCATCATCCATACAGGTGTGTAAGGTGTGGGTTCTCTATGAAGCGCTTTTAAGAAGTGATCGTTTTTGAGTTCTGTCATAAATAATTTTAAAACTTAAAGAAGTTTTAAAAATTAACGTGGGAGGGTAGATGTTCCCATCAAGAATTCGTCTACTGCACGAGCGCACTGACGACCTTCACGAATTGCCCATACGACTAAGGATTGGCCACGGCGAATATCGCCCGCTGCAAAAACTTTAGCTTTCGATGTGATGTAAGCGTCCTTACCTTCGGTGCTAGCTTTCACGTTACCGCGCTGATCTTTATCCACACCAAAAAGATCTAACATTTTTTGTTGAGGGCTCACAAAACCCATCGCGAGCAATACGAGGTCGGCTTTCATTTTAAATTCTGAATTGGGTACTTCCGTCATCTTGCCGTCTTTCCATTCCACACGTGCGGCAATGATTTCTTTAACCTGACCGTTTTCACCTATAAAACTTTTTGTGGTGACTGACCAATCGCGTTCACAACCTTCTTGATGAGAACTCGATGTACGAAGTTTAATGGGCCAGTTAGGCCAAACGAGTTCTTTATTTTCATGCTCTGGTGGCTTTGTCATGAGCTCAAACTGAGTGACTGATGCTGCATGATGGCGATTTGATGTACCGACACAATCAGAACCTGTGTCACCGCCACCGATCACGACGACGTGTTTACCTGTCGCGAGCATTTGATTTTGTAATTTATCCCCTGCGACCACCTTATTTTGTTGCGGCAAGAAATCCATCGCAAACATGACACCATTAAGTTCACGACCAGGCACAGGTAAATCACGAGGATGTTCTGCACCGCCCGCTAGAATCACTGCGTCATAGTTATTCGTAAGTTCTTCAGGCTTCACGTTTTCACCGATGTTTTGGTTAACTTTAAATACCACGCCTTCAGCTTCCATTTGTTTGACTCTTCGATCAATGTGGAATTTTTCCATCTTAAAATCAG
>DAIOGA010000042.1:2207-4291 GCA_036745495.1 Candidatus Methylopumilus sp. | reverse complement strand
TGAGGTTGGATTCTTATTTTAACTAAAGCTTTAAATTAAATTTTTAATCGGATTTGAGGGTTGGCTTGCGCAACCGATCCTTGAATCCAGATTGAAAAAATTCACAACAACAGGAGATGCAAAATGAAATTTGTTACAGCAATCATCAAGCCGTTTAAGCTCGATGAAGTTCGTGAAGCCCTCTCGTCTATTGGAGTGCAGGGAATCACAGTGACTGAGGTGAAGGGTTTTGGTCGCCAAAAAGGTCACACTGAACTTTATCGTGGTGCTGAATACGTGATCGATTTCTTACCCAAAGTAAAAATCGAGGCAGCAATCCCGAATAAATTACTCAAGCGCGCAATTGAGGCGATTCAAAAATCAGCACTCACCGGCAAGATCGGTGATGGCAAAATTTTTGTAATGGAACTTGAAGAAGTGTATCGCATACGAACCGGTGAAACTGGGGAGGACGCTCTTTAATCAGAGGAAAAAATTATGAAAAAACTATTATCAACTTTCGCATTAATTAGCTTCTTGTGCCTAAACTTCTTAGGTATGACAAGTGTAAGTTTTGCTGATGAAGCAACTTCAGTGAAAGCAGCTGATGCTGTGACCTTGGTTGCGGATGCAACACCAGCAGATAAGCCTGCTGAAGCAAAAAAAGATGAGCCTCCGCCACCTGTGCCTAACAAGGGTGACACCTCATGGATGATTGTAGCGACAGCTTTAGTCACGCTCATGACCATTCCTGGTTTAGCACTTTTCTACGGTGGATTAGTCCGATCAAAAAATATGTTGTCTGTCTTGATGCAAACATTTGTGATCTTCTCGCTTTGCGGTGTGTTATGGGCGATCTATGGTTACAGTGTCGCATTCTCAGGCGGCACAGATATTCAAGGTGGTTTATTTCACCAAGTCTTTGGTGGCTTAAGTAAAGCATTCTTAGGCGGCATTACACCTGATTCAGTAGCGGCAACGTTCAGTAAAGGTGTGGTCATTCCTGAGTATATTTTCGTGGCGTTCCAATTAACGTTCGCTGCAATTACACCTGCATTGATCATCGGTGCGTTTGCAGAGCGTATGAAATTCTCAGCCATTCTTCTTTTCATTGGACTTTGGTTTACATTTGCATACTTACCAATGGCTCACATGGTGTGGTATTGGGACGGTCCAGATGCAATCACAAGCGCTAAAACACTTGACACAGTAACAGCAAATGCTGGTTGGTTGTGGGCTAAAGGTGCACTCGACTTTGCGGGTGGTACAGTGGTTCACATCAACGCAGGTATTGCAGCACTTGTGGCAGCCTTAGTACTAGGTAAGAGAATTGGTTATGGCAAGGAAGCTATGCCTCCACACAGCCTCACATTAACCATGGTAGGTGCGTCATTACTATGGGTGGGTTGGTTTGGTTTCAATGCAGGTTCAAATCTTGAAGCAACAGGTGTTGCAGCCTTAGCATTCGTCAACACAATGCTTGCAACTGCCATGGCAACACTTTCATGGATGGCATTTGAATGGATATTTAAATCAAAACCATCCATGTTAGGTGCAGCATCAGGCGCAGTCGCAGGTCTTGTTGCAATTACCCCAGCATGCGGATTCGTGGGCCCAATGGGTGCATTGATTATCGGCGCAGGTGTGTCACCGCTATGCCTATTCTTCGTAACTAAGGTTAAACAAGCTTTTGGTTACGACGATACACTTGATGTATTCGGTGTACACGGTATCGGTGGTATCTTCGGTGCCATTATGACTGGTGTATTCGTAAGCCCAGCTTTAGGTGGCACAGGCGTATATGACTACGTTGCAAATAAAGTTGCTGATTTTGATATGCACGCTCAAGTGATCTCTCAACTTTGGGCTGTGGGAACGGCGATTGTAGTTTCTGCAGTGGTATCATTTGTAGCATTAAAGCTTATCGATCTTACAATCGGTCTTCGTGTGAAACCAGATGCTGAGCGTGAAGGCTTAGACATCGCTGAACACGGCGAACAGGCATATCACAAATAAAATAACCTGAAAGTAGTGACTTCTTTAGGGCGCTTTTTAAGCGCCCTTTTTTTATCCATGAAATTTATTCACTTGAAGTTATAATAAAG
>DAIOGA010000042.1:0-2107 GCA_036745495.1 Candidatus Methylopumilus sp. | reverse complement strand
ATTAAATTTAATCTCAAATTAGTCCTCGTGGATCAAGAAGATATTTATCTTCAGTGGCGAGAGCTTTTAGATCTTACATTGCTAGGCTATCAAACGCATATTGCATCTATTGAAATTGAAATGACAAGTTTTAGTCAGAAAGCACTTCTTGCATTCTTAAATCTTTGGGCAATGACTTTTAATATCGCAAGACTTAAAAAGATTAAAGTCGCAGGGCCTTCGATTCCATCTTTTAGTCCCTTCTTTAATGACATGGTGTTCAAGCTTTTAAAGGATAAATATCAACTCCCTGATATACATACAATTAACCTAACCAATGAAATGGATAAGGAGCCCGAGCTCATCTATTCAAATTTTTTAATTCCTAAGCTAGGTAAGTTTTTTAAATTCAACCTCATTAAAAAGTTAGCGCTGGTCCAAAGAATTGCCGAAAGCTTTAATATCAAAACTATTTATGGGGCAATTGAATTAAAGCGTCATGAAATTACCTCATACACTTTACGCGCCATTACTTTACTCATTGCATCGGGCCGTCTCACAAAACTTTACTTACCTTATCGCAATGCAGAAGGTATTTTATTTTTAATAAATCGCATGGAAGGCATGACTTATCAAGGCTCTTTATTTAATGATGTGCCCTTTGAAATTCATCACTTTAAAAATGATAAGGAGCAGATGCATGCCATATGGGCTCGAGATGACAAGGTCTTGAACCCAGAGAGCTTTTATCATATCGAAGATATCTATGCCGCTAAAATATATGATAGCCATGGGGATATCATTGATCGTACTCAATTTAAAATTACAGATACACCCATCTATCTGGTGTGGAAATCCATGGAACCTATTGTCTTTATCGATACGCCAAAAGCCTTAGATCTTAATGTGACTAATATCATGGTCCTATCATGAAAATCATGAGGCCCATTTAATCACCTGTTCCGTGTGTTTAAATAGCGCAAGGGCTATAGTTTATTCAATGCATCTTCGAATGCAGTTGATTAATCAATTTTAAGGAGAAATACTATGTGGACAACTCCAGCAGCTACAGAAATGCGTTTTGGCTTTGAAGTAACTATGTACGTAATGAACAAGTAATTGTTCGTTAATTACGGTTACTTAAAAAGGAAGCTTTCTAAGCTTCCTTTTTTTATTTAGAAGCTTCTTCTATACGATTGCGCTTCATTGCAAATTCTTGCGTCGCTATCGGAAAGACGTAATCTTTAGGAAGTAGTGCCCAAATTTTACCTTGTTGTTTCATAGACCCTGCTTTACGTCCTGCCTCATCTCCACTACCCCAATAAAAGTCTGCGCGCACACCGCCTCGAATGGCACCTCCGGTATCTTGGGCTACCATCAATCGCTCAAGCGGATCAGAAGTATTTGGTTGTGTGGTCGATAAAAAAATAGGTGCGCCTAATGGAATAAATTTTGGATCAATCGCGACACTTCGCTCAGCTTCAATCGATACACCTAAAGCACCGATCGGTCCTGGTAAATCGTTAGGAAGCTTTCTAAAAAATACATAACTTGCATTGATATTTAAAAACTCTTTGAGTTTAGCAATATTTTTCTTTGCCCAACTCTTAATGCCATCCATTGAAGCTTCAGCCATCGTAATTTCTTTTTTCTGAATAAGAGCTGAACCAATCGCTTTAAATGGGTAACCATTTTGATCGGCATAACCAATTTGCATGATGTCTCCATTATCAAAATGAATAATGCCAGAACCTTGAATTTCTAAAAAGAAAGCTTCCACAGGATCTTCCACCCATACAATTTCATTACCTGCTAAGGGTGCTCCTTGTCCATCAATCTCAGCTCTTGATAGGTAAGGCACTAATTTATTTCCCACTAATTTTCCACGTAAGCGTTTTGATTTAAGTTCTGGATAAATTTCGCTCAAGTCAACAGTGATTAAATCTTTAGGCGTGGTATAAAGAGGAATTTTATAGTGAGAAGTTTTTACCTTGCTTCCTTTTAAGACAGGTTGGTAGTATCCTGTAATCATGCCCGTTTCAGAGCCGTCCATATTGGTAGCAAGATAGACATTAAAATATTTTTTAAAATAATTTTGAATATTTTCGTCACTTGGCTCTTTAATATC
>DAIOGA010000041.1:0-4303 GCA_036745495.1 Candidatus Methylopumilus sp. | reverse complement strand
GGCAAGAATATTATAATGACCGAGAAAGATGCTGTGAAATGCGAAAAGTTTGCTCAAGATAATTTTTGGTATTTGCCAGTTGATGTTGATATAAATTCGAAGTTTACCAACGTTATTTTAAAAAAGTTGAAATACATAAGCCATGGATAAAAATCTATTAAAAATCTTAGTTTGCCCAGTGACAAAGGGACCGTTAATTTATAAAAAAGAGCAGAATGAGCTCATATCAAAGTCTGCTAAGCTTGCTTACCCGATTAAAGATGGCATTCCTATTTTGCTGGAAAGTGAAGCGAGAATGCTCAAAGATAATGAAGATTATTCATGACATTTAAAGTCGTTATTCCAGCTAGATATCAAAGCAGTCGATTAGAGGGAAAACCTCTTTTGGATATTGGCGGCATTCCTATGGTAATTCATGTTGTAAAGCAATCATTGAAAAGCAAGGTTAATGATGTTGTGGTTGCAACTGATGATCAAAAGATTTTTGATATTGTTGAAAAATTTGGTTACAAAGCCATTATGACCAATATCAATCATAAGTCGGGCACTGACCGCACAGTAGAAGTCGTTAATTTGATGGGTTGGTCAGACCATGAAATTGTCGTTAATGTTCAGGGTGATGAGCCTCTTATTAACCCCTCATTAATTAATCAAGTTGCAGAGTATCTGCATCATCATAAAGACGTTTTTGTCTCTACAGCATGCCATTCCAACTCAGATTACAATGATTTTATTAATCCAAATAATGTCAAAGTCGTACTAGATAAAAATTCTCAAGCTTTGTATTTTAGTCGAGCACCCATCCCTTTTCCGAGAGATGAATTTGCTCAAAAGATGATCGGAAAAGAAGGATTTTATAAACATATTGGTATATATGCTTATCGCGCTAAGTTTCTAAAAAACTATAAGGATATTGCGCAGACTGAATTGGAAGATATTGAAAAGTTAGAGCAGCTTAGAATTCTTTATGCAGGTTATAAAATTGGCGTTGTAGCATCAGTTGACAGCCCAATGATTGGTGTTGATACACCTGAAGATCTTGAAAAAGTTCGAAAGCTATTTTCTAATTAAATAGCAGATTCGCCTGTTTCGCCCGTTCTAATTCTTACCACTTCCTCTATATTGCTGACAAAAATTTTACCATCACCAATTTTGCCTGTATGTGCGGCAGTTGATATTGCTTCAATCACTTTTTTCACCATTTTGTCTGAAACAATAATGTCTAATTTGATTTTAGGTAAAAAATCAATTACATATTCAGCACCTCTGTATAGCTCGGTATGCCCTTTTTGTCTTCCGAAGCCTTTGACTTCGGTCGCTGTAATTCCATTAATACCAATTTCAGAAAGAGCGTCTCTCACCTCGTCTAACTTAAATGGCTTGATTACCGCTTCAATTTTTTTCATCTGTTTTCCCTCTTTTATACATTAATGTTTAAAGGTAATGGGGTATCTTCTATCTTTACCAAAAGCTCTATGAGTAATTTTTGGACCTATTGGACTCTGAGCTCTTTTAAATTCGTTATTATTAATTAACTTTACAACGTGATTCACATTTTTGCTAGAAAAACCTTTTTTCACAATTGAAGATATATCCAAATCTTTTTCAATATAAAGCTCAATTATCTTATCAAGAATTTCATATTTAGGTAGGCTATTCTGATCAAGTTGATTGGGTCTTAGTTCAGCTGTAGGCGGCCTCTTGATTATTTCATTTGGAATGATTGTAGATATTGAATTTCTATAATGCGCTAGCTTATAAACCCACGTCTTTGGCACATCTTTAAGAAGGGCGAATCCTCCGACCATATCACCATAGAGAGTTGTGTAACCTACAGCTGTTTCACTTTTATTACTTGTCGATATCACGAGGCCATTAAATTTATTAGATAGCGCCATCAATAAAACACCTCTAATACGCGCTTGTAAATTTTCTTCGGTGGTATCAAAAGGTTTATTTTTAAATTCACTAGACAAAGTTTTTCTAAAAAGCTTGAAAATAGATTGAATGTCTATCTCTTTATAATTCACACCAGTATTTTTAATCATTCTTCTAGACTCTGTAATGCTTATTTTTGCGGTAAATTCTGAAGGCATCATCACGGCAGTAATATTTTTTTTATCAAATGTGTCGTTTGCTAGCGCCAAAACTAAAGCAGAATCAATGCCACCAGATAAGCCTATAAATAGGTTTTTAAAATTATTTTTAACTACATAATCTTTGAGCGCTAATTTAAGCGCTTCATATAGGTGCGCCTCCTTGCTATAGGGAGTTTTATGGCTATTATTTTTGATAGTTGTTTTTGAAAAAATATCGATAATGGCTGTTTCTTCTTTAAAGAAGGATGATTGATGCAACAGTTTTGCTTCTTTATTGACAACGAAAGAACCGCCATCAAATATGAGTTCATCTTGACCACCAATTGCATTGAGGTAGATCACAGTAGACTTAGTTTCTTTCGCTAATTTAGAAATAACTTTGATTCGAGTATCAGATTTTTCTATTTCATACGGAGATGCATTAATTACGATAATGCCATCCACCGATTTTTTATTGAGCAATTTGCTTGGTGAAATACTCCAAGCATCTTCACAGATTAAGAGACCAATTTTTAAACTTTTATGTGTAAAAATAAATTCTTTTTTACCCGAATCAAAATATCTATTTTCATCGAATACGCCATAATTTGGTAGAGTTTGCTTGAAATAGGTACCTTGAATTTTTCCATTAAAAAGCAAAGAAGCTGCATTATATATTTTGCTACCCTTTTTTAATGGATGCCCCACGATGACTTTGATTGAAGGCAAGGCTTTCGCAATCTTTTTTAAAGCCTTTGAACAAGCATCAAGAAAATCTTCTCTTAAAACAAGATCTTCAGGTGGATAGCCACATATGGAAAGTTCGGGAGTAATAAATAATTCAACTCCTTTTTTAGAAGCTTCTTTAGCGCGCTTAATGATAAGGTTACTATTATTTTCAATATCACCAACAAATGAATTTATTTGCGCTAGCGCTATTTTCATGATGTTTAGTAATTGCCACCCGCATTTTTAATCAGATCAACAATCTCATTATTTTTAGCTTTAAGCGCATATACGAGCGCTGTTAAACCATAACGATCTTTTGCTTTTAAATTAACTTTTGCATCAATGAAAAGTTGAGTCATTTCTTTGGATTTATTTGCTATGGCGTAATGAAGAATTGGTGTGCCATCAGAATCTTTACGATCAATATTGGCGCCGTTTCCTATGAGGATTTTGGCGACTGCTAAATGATTCTTTTTAGTAGCCCAAGTAAGCGCTGTCCAATTAAATTGATCTTCATAATCAATTTTTACGCCACGTTTTATAAAGAGAGTTACTGCGTCTGCATTACCTTCCCTGGCAGCATACATAAGAGGGCTACATTTATATTTATCTACAATATTTGGATCAGCGCCATGATCAAGTAGTGTTTCAATTGTTTTAATGTCACCATTCTTGGCTGCATACATTAAAACAGTTTGTCCAGCATCGTTGGCGTTATTAGGGTCAATACCATGCTTAATTAAAAGGTCTACGGTGTCATGAAATCCTGATATGGCAGCTAATCCATAAGCACTCCAGCCATCATTGTCTCTTATTTTAGGATCTGCTCCATTATCGAGTAGCAATTGAGCTGATCGTACATAATTTTTTTTGGCTGCGAACATTAGTGCAGTCCAACCATTGTTTTCAGTTGCATTTACTGCCGCACCTTTTTTAATTAAAAGCGCCACAATCTTATCCATATCTTTTCTTGCGGCATACATTAATGCTGTGACACCATCTTCATCTTTAGTATTTGGATTGCCACCACTTTCTAAAATAGCGCTTACTGTTTCAACATCACCTTTTGAGGCTGCAGTTAAAAGATAATTCACAGACTCTTCAGCATATGCAATTGATGCAAATAAAGAAGTAATCAAAAGAAAAACGAAAAGAGTTTTTTTATACAATTTTTATTTTTTTAATAAGGCTTGCATGGTAAGTCCCATGTCCGCAGGTGATTTAGACATGCTGACCCCGACTTTTTCTAATGCTTTGATTTTATCTATTGCAAGACCAGAGCCTTGCGAAATAATCGCCCCTGCATGACCCATTCTTTTTCCTTCGGGGGCTGTAATGCCGGCAATATAACCTGCAATAGGTTTTTTAATGTGTTGTTTAATATATTCAGCAGCAGCTTCCTCATCCGATCCACCAATTTCGCCGACTAAGATAATGCCGTTGGTATTTTTATCTTCCTCAAACATTTGTAAGCATTCAATAAAATTAAGTCCTTT
>DAIOGA010000040.1:0-4811 GCA_036745495.1 Candidatus Methylopumilus sp. | reverse complement strand
AATAATTACTTTTTCTTTTTACCTTTATTGAAATGGTGATATAAACGATTGACGCTTACCGCCCATATTGCAAATACATTCAATGCCATTGGATCTAAGTTACTAAGATTAAAATAAACAGCAAGACCCCATAAAATACCAATCACTGCATTTACGTTTTGTTCTTTAAACATAAAATACTCCTATTTAGTTTTGTGAAACTGGTTTTGAAGTTGAAGTTATTTTTTTAATTCTTGGTTTAGTTTTAGATTTTGCTTTTACCTTTGGTTTTGCTTTTGGCTTTGCTTTGACCTTTACTGGAGCAGCAACACTCCATTTTTTAGCAACGCCACTTAGAGAAGTTGCTAATGATTTAGCAAGTTTTTCAGATTCTGCTTTTCTCTTTTTCTGAGTAGCTTTATCAGCACTCTTGATAGCGTTAATCGAAGCTTTTTGTTGTGCTTGCATTTCTGCTCTTAAATAAGCATCTAATGCTTTAGCAATATCATTTACTTTCTTATTTTTTGTAACAACTGGTTTGCGTGTAACTTTTTTCGTTGTTTTTGAATTTTTTTTCAATGTAATACCTCGCGTTATGTTGTTTTTAATAATAGCGTCACACTATTGTCATAATTTTAATGTAAGAAAAAAAATATTGCAATAAAACATTCTTTTGAATCCCTAGAGCAGCAAGACTTGTCACAATCCGTTGTCATAATTCTCACGTAATGACTTGATATAATGCTTTTATATTTTCATATATGTCTCTGTATTAATGTAATACAAGTTCGCATTAGCCCCAGTCATGGGGCTTTTTTTCGTCTGTCACATGGACATCATAATTACCCTTTACTATTTTCTATCATTCAAAAATATACAGTGAAAGATTGAAGTATGAAGAAAAAAGGATTTTTTGATTATTTAAAGCAACAAGCAGGTGAAGGTATTCATTTTATGTATTGTGCGCATTGCAAAGTAGATGCTGAATATATAGGCGATAGATTAGAAAGACATTTACCTTCTTGTGAATATCGCATTAGCAAGCAAAGATTGTTAGAAGAAAATTATTCCCATTAATTCTTTTTACTATTACGAAAAATGAAAGCCACAATTACAGACATTTTTCTAAAAAGTATAAAAAAATACTTAATGAAAGAATTGGCTTCGGATCTAAAAGAATTTACTCATTCAAAACAGCTGATAAAAGAAATTGATGAATGTTTAAATTTCTTTTTTGTTGATATGTGTTTTTCTGGCTTAGAAAAAAGAAAAACAGTTTCGCCCCAATTACCTGACATGATAGAGCATTGGTTAGCTGTTGCTGGAATAAGAGAGTATTTGCAAAAGCACTATCACGACAATTGGGGTTCAATTACAAATATTATTGAATCAAATATAACTGGAGCATTTCTTAATGCTCATTACGACTATCAGCACCAAAAAAATTAATTAATTTCGACTACGTTTCTTATTTTTAGAAGACTCGAGGATAAGATTTTTTAAATTATCAATATCTTGAGCTTGCTCAATAATCTTTGCTTCTTGTTCTTTGGCCAGGATTTCCAATGCTTTTTTCTTATCTTCCGTATCTTGAAGCGTTATGAGTCTTTCATTTAGGCCTTTAATCTCAACTTTATAATTTTGGATTTCCTTTGTTTTCGCATCAATATGAATCTGCGCTTCGTAATTAAAATAAAAAGATACCCCAGCTATCAACGTAAAAATGATACTGATTAATAAGTTTGAGTTCATCTTGATGAGTTTAAGTGGCTTTTATGACAGTAAAATTAAACTTAGTTTTTTGTCATAAAAGTTTTATATTTGTATTGCTTAATAGATTCGTAGTCTCAGTATTCTCCTAAACCTTAATCCTTAGCACTTTAATAACTTCTGCCTAATCATTAAGAAGTTATGCCCTTTAATTATGGAGCTTCAATGATGAAATTATTAGAAAAAAACTATACGCAAAGAAAAAGTAATAAGGATGAATTGCCTTTATTGGCTTCTATTATTGATGATCTACCTGGATCTTACACGACCTCAAACCCTATTACAGTCAAGAATCAATGGTGGAATAACGTTCCAAAGCTTTTAATAAAATTAAAGTAAGCTAACTCTTATAGAGAAGTTTAATAAGGATTTTCTATGAAAAAAAAGAATAAACGTAAGCAAAAAGAAAAGAATAATTTTTGGACTCATAAAAGCGCAAGCTTGGTTAAGAGTTTTTTTCGTATTTTGGCAGCAGGGAACATAGCACTTCAATTTTGGATGTCAGCAGCTATGCTTTTAATTATTGCAGAAGTTTTTGGCATCATTGAAGAGCTGGTTTAGGACTTATATAAATGGCTTCAACAACTCCTAATGTAAATATCCCAAATACTAAATGCCCTTTTTGTGGAATTGATACTGAACTTAATAATAAGTTAGAGCGACACTTACCAAGCTGTGAATATCGAAAGAATACAGAACTCAAAATCGAGAAAATTGATCCACATTTTGATTTTCATGACTGGGCAGATGATTGATGTATTGAATGTTTAAGATTCAATTTCTTTTTTTAATTTAGACGCTATAAATAAAAACCCCACTTAAATCGTAATTGACTTAAATGGGGATCAAGTAAAACGCAATTTGCAGTAGTTTTTTGGAGAAACTACATCTTTATATTAATGCTCAGATATTTCACGGGTGTGACATTATCAAATCAAAGCACCTAATTTATTTGGCATTAAATCCTTTTAGAGTAAAAGTATCTTCATATCTTGAACTTTTTTAAGTTTTGTCACAAATATTAAATACTATCTTGGTAAGGTGTTGGAGTTGATCAGTCAACTTAACTTTAATTAAGAGGAATATTAAATGAAAAAACTTTTAGCTTTAGTAATCACAGCTTTAATCTCATTCAGCGCAATTGCAGCGGATGCACCAGCTGCAGATCCAAAAGCAACTGCAAAGCCTGCAGATAAGAAAGCAGCTCCAGCAGCAGACAAAAAAGCAGTACCTGCGCCAGCTGCAGAAGCACCAGCTAAGAAATAATTTGGTTTAGTAATTTAAAAAAGCCACTCTTAGTAGTGGCTTTTTTATTTCTTGGTGCGCAAGGTTATGAAAGCAATGGTTCAAGTTAATTGAATTAAATGTAATAATATTGCAATACACTTTTAATAAAGCTTCAAAAACTCTCTCTTCCTTGGTATGCCTTTAAAGAAACTTCATATTTTTATATATTTTTTGTTTTTTGCTTACAACATAGCAGCTGCTGATGATAGCGTTTCTTCCAAATCAACCTCAAATGAGGATTGGATTTTAAAAGTTCCTTCATGGCTTTCCCTACATAGCCAATATACGAATGTGACGCAATATCATGCGAGTTTTACTTCGCCATATCAATCGACAGGCGCTAATAGCATGACTGCATTATCTTCCACTAAATCTACAAATGACGTCACTCTTTATCTCGGTGTTCGATTAGCTGAAGGTACTGAAGCTTTTTTCAATCCTGAGATAGATCAAGGTTATGGACTTACTAATACTTTAGGTATGGCAGGTTTTCCGAGTGGTGAAGCTTATAAAGTGGGTAAGGGTTACCCATACTATAAAGTCCCTAGATATTTTGTTCGTCAAACATTTAATTTAGGTGGTAATACAATTAAAGTTGATGACGATATTAATCAAACAAATGGAAATATTAGTACCGATAATTTAATTATTACTGCAGGTAAATTTTCTGTTGTGGATATCTTTGATACCAACACTTATGCGCATGACCCTAAAAGTGATTTTTTAAATTGGTCAATTTTAGAAGGGGGTGCATTTGATTATGCAGCGGACTCTTGGGGATATACGTATGGTGGAGCAGCAGAGCTAACAAAGGATTGGTGGACAGCGAGAGTAGGTATTTTTGCTTTATCGACTGAACCTAATATGCAAACACTAGACAATTCATTTCATCAGTATGAAAGTGTTATTGAGCTAGAAGAGCGCCATCAACTTTTAAATCAATCAGGCAAATTTAAAGTATTGGTCTTTGCAAATAAAGCAAATATGGCGAGCTATAACGATGCAATAGCCAATATGGGTAGTGGAATTCCAAGCTTAGCTCTTAATAGAAAGTATTCAACAAAAACTGGCTTAGTGATCAATTTAGAACAAGCTATGAATGATTGCATTGGATGGTTTGGACGGTTTAGTATGAATGATGGATCCAAAGAAGCTTATGACTTTACCGAGATAAATCGTTCTTATTCAACAGGATTTGTGTTCGATGGAAAATTCTGGAATAGATCTAGCGATAAGATTGGAATAGCATTTGCTATTAATCAATTATCTTCTGAAGCTCAACAGTTTTTTAAATTAGGTGGGCAAGGAATTCTTATTGGTGACGCAGCACATACAGGATATGGCTCTGAAGAAATAATTGAAGCATTCTACTCAGCACAGGTTGAAAAACATACGACAATAACTTTGGATTATCAATTTGCAAATAATCCGGCTTACAATCCAGCTAGAGGACCTATAAATATTTTAGCGTTCAGAGCTCATTTAGAATTCTAATTTTAGGGAATTATTATATTGTCAAAACTTTCTCCTTTTTTTCAAAAAGTCGTTTAGAAATGAATTTTAAAAACTGCATATCGGTGCGAAAGTAAAAAACTTCTGGAATTAAATTTAAGATATTCCAAGATCCAGAGTTAGCTAAGGTTATCTCTCTAATAGGCCGGTAATGATAAGAGTCAGCTGCTCTGCCAATACAGCTATTTAGAAGAGGCTAATATTCTAAATCAAGCCTGATGCAATATTAATCATCAACGCCACAAGACTGGTATTAAAGAAAA
>DAIOGA010000039.1:0-5413 GCA_036745495.1 Candidatus Methylopumilus sp. | reverse complement strand
CAACTGAGCTAATCCCCCAATAATGATGATTTTACAGTAATTGTCTGGGTTGTAGCGGGTTTGGTTCCTTCAAAATTAGCAGGGGTGGAATTGGGGTGTGTTAGAAAACATCCGGAATCCGGAGATTTTGAATGAAAACCTATTTGATATCTAAAGGGGGTTCTTTGAAAGTTTTGTTGTAAACCTTCATTTTTTTTGCGAATTTAGTTAAGGCGTTGTTTAATTCTTGCAATTCTTCCACTTCTAATTTTTTTAAAGTTTTAGGAATTGCTCCTTCAGGAGATTTAGGTGCATTTGACATTAATTGCTTACCTTTTGATGTCATAGCTATCAAAATCTTTCTTTCATCAGTTTCGCTTCTAGTTTTTTCTACAAGATTTTTCTTAATAAGTTTGTTTACAAGAATACTGCAAGTCGAAACATGGAGAGTAAGGTTCTTAGCTAACTCCGCATTGCTAATACCGTTATTATTGTAGATTTGTTGCATGATCCAAAGTTGCGATCCACTTAATCCAGTTTCCTTCACATTTTCCTTTAATTCGGATTTGGCTTGAATATAGATTTCTCTAAAGTGTCGTAGGATTTCTTTTTGTAATTTTATTTTCATAAATCTTATCTAAATATTTAGTTTTATTAAGATTGAATAACAATGTTACATATTTTTACAATAAATAGTTTGATATAAAACTAAATATAGGTTCATAATACACACAATTTCTTGCATGGAGTAATTCATTGAACTCAGTTCTATTAGAGATTGATTCTCAATATCAAATGAAACCAATACCAACTCCCGAACCTAGCTGTTCTGTTTCTATGGTTAAAAGCATAGATACAGAGCGTCCAAATATTCAGCAGTTTATTACACACAATTTTTACAAAGCTTATCAAGCCCAGGTAGATCATTTTGCTGATCTTCTTATTGGCTGTAAAAGCGATGAAGACCATCACTGGATGGCAGCATTCGGAATGTCTAAATTAGCAGATAAAAATGCTTATTTAGAGCAATACCTAGATCAACCAATTGAACATTATATAGCTTTTATGACAGACAAAAAGGTTGAGAGGAGCCAGATATTCGAGTTAGGCAATCTTGCTGCTGATTATCCAGGAGCTACAAGACGACTCATCAAAAAGATGACATCGATGATTTATAACCAAGGTGGCAGGTGGGTAGTATTTACAGCTAATAATTTGGTACTCAATGCATTCCATAAGTTAGGTTTAAACCCACAAGTGATTTCAAGAGCCGATCCAAATCGACTTCCAAACCATGGCATTAATTGGGGACATTATTATGAAACAAGTCCACAAGTCATGTTTATCGAAGTGCCTTCTAGTATTTAATTTTGTCAGCAGAATTAGTTATTAAGCAAGCCAAGATTCATGGCGTTTCTTCACTAGAAGCGCTTGTAAATGACTTTTCCGAGGTATTAAAAAATAGAAAATATCCTAATGCACCTGTGGGTGTATTAGCAGACAATTCTCCTCAATGGATTGCGCTCGATCTTGCAACACAGCATCTTGATATTACTTTAATTCCTATACCACATTTTTTTTCTAATGAACAAAAGCAGCACTTAATAAAGAGCGCTAATCTATTTACTTTATTTAGTGATCATCAAGATGTATTTGATTTACTCGGTTTCGATGAAAACATCGGTCAATGCCATAGCTTTTATATAAGCCGATCGTTAAGTTATGAATCTCACCATATTAATAAAGATATACAAAAGATTACATTTACTTCTGGCACAACATCACACCCCAAAGGTGTATGTTTATCAAGTAACCAACAATGGTCAGTTGCTAAGAGTTTAGAGTATGCCTTAGAGCATTTAGAAATTAAAAAACATCTATGTTTACTTCCCTTATCTGTTTTATTGGAAAATGTCGCTGGGGTTTATACATCCTTTTTAAGCCATACAGAAGTATTTGTTTTTCCTCTTAAAGATATAGGATTTCAAAATCTTTTTAATTTTGATGCCATTCAATGCTTATCTAAAATTGATGAATATAAGATTGAAAGCATTATTCTGTTACCTCAAATGTTGCATAGTATTTTGAGTGTGATTGAGCCCAACGATCCTCGCATTCAATCTTTAAAGTTTGTGGCGCTTGGCGGTGCTAAAACGCCTCGTTTACTTCTAGAAAAAGCCAAAGAGTTTGGATTGCCTGTATATGAGGGCTATGGATTATCTGAATGTAGTTCTGTCATATCGCTTAACTTACCGCACGCACATAAGATAGGTTCGGTAGGTAAGCCGCTCAGCAATAGAAAAATAAGAATTGCAGATGATCATGAAATTGAAATATTCATGACAGATACTGTGCATTATTTAGGAGAGGCCTCAACTTCATATACTTGGTTTAAGACAGGCGATATAGGCCATATTGATGAAGATGGTTTTTTATTTATTGATGGTAGAAAGAAAAATCTCATCATTACTGGCTACGGTAGAAATATTTCTCCCGAATGGCCTGAAGCTCTCCTCATGGAACAAGGATTATTTAGACAAGTGATGGTTATAGGTGAAGCCCAGCCTTATTTATCAGTGTTGATATTACCTTTATCTACTATAAGCCATGAAGAGATAGAAGTAGCGATTCGTTCTGTAAATAAACAATTGCCTGATTATGCTTGGATACTTAATTACTTTGTTTTAGATGAGTCTTTTACTTTTGCTAATGGACAAATCACCGAGAATGGAAGATTAAGACGCGATGCTATTGAATTGAGATATAAAAAAGAGATTAATGCCCTATATGAATCATCAAAGGATTTAAGTGTGCTATGAGTTTTTTTGATCAATTACAAATAGAAACCAATCAAGATCGTGAAGCACTCTTTTCGATTCCTATTATTCAATATGCATTAAAAGGCGAAATTACGCGCCACCAATATTTAGCTTTTTTAAAAGAAGCTTACCATCACGTCAAGCATACTGTGCCTTTATTGAGAGCTTGCGAAAGCCAAGCGTCCCATGACTACGAATGGCTTAAAAAAGGTATGGCACATTACATAGAAGATGAAATGGGCCATGAAGAATGGATCTTAAGTGATATTAAAGCAGCGGGTGGAATGTCAGAAGAAGTAAGACACAGCGAACCAAGCCTAGCTACAGAGCTTATGGTGGCAGATGCTTATTATCAAATTCACCAAATTAACCCCATAGGATTCTTAGGGATGGTGTTCGTGCTTGAAGGTACGAGTATTGCAATTGCAACAAATGCTGCAGAAGCCATACAAAAATCACTGCAATTGCCAAACGAAGCTTTTACTTATCTCACTTCACATGGCAGCCTCGATTTGACTCATATCGAATTTTTTAAATCATTAGTTAATCAATTAACAAAAGAAGAAGATCAGAAATTAGTTATTCAATGCGCAAAAAAATTCTATTTCCTTTATGGAAATATTTTTAGAAATTTACCGGCATAACAAGGAGCAAATTTTAAATGAGCCAACATTATAAGGTTGTTATTACAGGTGCTACAGGTGGTATCGGTCGAGAAATTGTTAAAAGACTAGATACAAAATCAGAATTAATTATTTTGGTAGGACTTATCAAAGATGCTCTAGAAGATCTTAAAAAAGAATTACATACAAAGCGAGTATTTATTGTTGAAGGTGATATCAATGAATTACATGTGCGTGAACAAATTAAAGCATTAGCGCAGAGGGAAGGTGGAGTAAACCTACTCATCAATAACGCTGGCATAGGTGATTACTTTATGTTTGAAGATCAAGATCCTGAAATGGTTAAAAATATTTTAGATGTGAATCTCAAAGCACCTATGCTTCTTACCCAGACACTTTTACCTTTACTTAAAGAAGAGGCAAAAGCTGAAATTATTAATACAGGCTCTATATTTGGCTATATAGGCTACCCAGGATTCACTGCTTATTGCGCAAGTAAATTTGGGCTTCGAGGATTCACACAAGCACTAAGGCGGGAATTAACTGATACAAGTGTGAAAGTAAGATATTTTGCACCACGAGCAACGAGAACTACATTTAATACAAGCAATATTACAGAGATGAATGAAAAGTTAGGTAATGCGATGGATTCACCAGAAAAAGTTGCTGATAAATTTATGGCTTTTCTGGCCACAAATACCTATCAAAAGAAGATTGGTTTAAAAGAATCATTTTTTGTATTTATTAATAAGTTATTTCCACGCTTACCTGATATCGCTATTGGCAAGCAATTACCCATTATTAAAAAATATCTCAATAAATAAGGAGTCATGAATGCATTTATTTAAAAGAATCATAGTTTCCCTATGTGTATCTCTCATTTTTTTACAATCTGCGATAGCTGGCGTTGATGAAGATGTCTTTCAATTAAAAAAGACATGGGAACAATTAAAATATAAAACACCTTTAAATGAACAAGAAAAAGGTTTTGAAGCGCTTCTTGCTCAATCTGAAAAAGTCACAGCGCAATATCCGGATAATGCCGAGCCTCTAGTTTGGCAAGGCATTATTGAAGGCACATTTGCAGGAGTTAGAAATGGTATTCGAGGTCAATTAGCTGCGCTTTCATTAGTAAAAGATGCGAAAAAGCATTTTGAACAAGCTATCAAAATAGATCCAAAAGGTTCAAATGGCTCAGCTTATACAAGCTTAGGTTCGCTATACCATCAAGTGCCACCATGGCCTATTGCCTATGGCGATAACGATACTGCAAGAGAAATGTTACTAAAAGGCTTAGAAATTAACCCTGATGGTATTGATTCTAATTATTTCTATGGTGAATTCTTAGTTAAGCGAGGTGAATTCAATAAAGCTTCTGAGGTTTTGAAGAAGGCTTTATTGGCAGCTCCACGTGAAGGCAGAGAAATTGCTGATGAGGGTCGCCGAAAAGAAATTAACGATCTTTTAAAGAAGATTGTCGATAAAAAGTAGTTGTCAAAAAACTGTAACAATTTTTACGTAAAATAGTTTGACATCAAACTAATTTGAGCAGAGAATAATCCTAATCTTTCTCCGAAGATGTCTAACTAAAGGTGTAAATTATGAAAAAATTAATAGTTTCTTTATTGGCTTTGGCTTCAAGTTCGCTAGCTTTCGCAGGAAGCTTTGAAGGCGCTTACGTAGGTGCTGGAGCAGGTGGTCAATATGCCGAGAATAAAAACGCGACAGGCGATAATGGCAATTTAACAAATGAAAAAATGTCCGATACTCATTTTTTAGGACAAATAACAGCAGGTTATGGCTTTGATATAAATCAAGATTTTAATTTAACTACTAATGTATTTTTTAATTTAAGTAATGACAAAACAGGCTCAACAAGTGGAGTTACGGGAAAAACCAAGAATAATATTGGTTTATCTATAGAGCCTGGTTACTACATTAATAAAGATACTTTGGCCTATATTAAATTAGGTTATGCAAGATTAGATTCTA
>DAIOGA010000038.1:0-5546 GCA_036745495.1 Candidatus Methylopumilus sp. | reverse complement strand
TCTTTTGCTTTATTTAAACTGAGAGCTTTAATTTTTTCTCCATAGTTAACGTTGAACTCTCATTTACTTACTAACTTTTATTAAGGGAAAGAAATGTCAAAATTAGTTGCTTTATTAGTATCAGGTTTATTTGCAGTTTCATTAAATATATTCGCTGCAGATGCACCCGCTGCGGATGCAAAACCAGCACCTGCTGCAAAGAAAGCAGAAAAAAAAGCGCCTGCTGCGAAGCCAGCTCCAGAAGCTAAACCAGCTGCTGACGCGAAAGCGAAGTAGTGAAGTTGTAATTAAGAGGGTGCCCCTAAGTCGCCCTCTTAATTATTTTTATGCATTGATTTGGTTCAAGTGCATTTATTTAGGGCAAGTTTAGAGTCAGCAATGCATTCGCTAAAAAACATAATTATTAGATTTATTAAAGACTATTTACCTTTAAGACTCTCGTCCCAAGATAAAAGATTTCTTTTTTCTTTTCTTCTTATTTTCTTTCTACTGATTATTCCTGCGATTTACTTTTTCGAAATTTTATTCGGCCATAAATAAAAATCGAGGTATTGATTTAACGATGGCGATTTGGCGCTATCACTTCTTGCGATGCAAGAATCACTTCACGTAAAAAACAAAGCAAACCTAAAATCAGTGCTGACATCGCTGTGATAAACATAATTGTCACGACGTTGGGAAGATTGAGGCCTAAGTTAACTTCAACAAAAAGAGATCCAATTGAAATACATACACTTAAAGCTGAAATTGTAATTAAAGTAATTGCTCTTCTGATCCAAGTGGTTCGACTAATAATAATGTTGAGCTCATTGAAGTAAGCTTTTTTTTCTTTCAAAGGCATGTCATTGATGATGCGTGCCCGATCTACAGCTCTACCTAATCTATTTACAAGGACGGAAAGTATTGAGCCGATACCTGTGATCAAAAAAACAGGTGCTACTGCATCATGAATGGCTTCAGATACTGATTGAATATCAGGCAGTGTATGAAAAATCATTTAAACCTCTTAACATTTCAAAATCGCTTTATGTTGGCACCCACTTTCCAAAGTGTCAAATCACTCAGAAATCGTTTTTTATCTGATTAATTCGGTTAGTCTAGGCTCCATTATTTGGCATGACTTTTGCTCTATTTGTATTGTAGGTGCATTTTTTCACCAATAATGGGCTAAAAGAAGCACTTTTCAGATTCAAATATAGAGAATGCATCCTTTTAGGGCGTTAAATGGCAAAAACAAATACATATTTTGATGAAATGGCCTTAGGTAAGGATCAAATAAGGAGCATCTATTCGGCTTACAGTCAGTGGCTCAAAGACACTTCAAACACACAACTTAAAAGTAAAAATCAGGAAGCAGAATTACTTTTTCGTCGAGTCGGAATTACATTCAACGTTTATGGCGAAACTGATGGTGCTGAGCGATTAATTCCTTTTGATATCATTCCAAGACTTCTTTCTTCTCAAGAATGGGATTTTATTTCTAAAGGCACAGTTCAGCGTGTAAAAGCATTGAATATGTTTTTGCATGATATTTATCATGATCAGCTTATTATTAAAGAGGGATTGCTCCCTCAATCTTTATTGCAAAATTCACAATATCGTCCCGAAATGTTTGGTGTTGATGTACCTAACCAAATTTATGCGCATATTGCTGGAATCGATATTGTAAGAACAGATGAATCACAATTTTATGTTCTCGAAGATAACTTAAGAACGCCATCAGGCGTCTCTTATATGCTTGAGAACAGAAAAATGATGATGCGATTATTTCCAGAGTTATTTCGTCGTTATTCAGTAGCTCCTGTAGAACACTACCCACAAGTCTTATTAAATAATTTACGCTCTGTCGCGCAAGGCGGTTTAGAAGAGCCCACAGTAGTTCTTTTAACACCAGGTGCATATAACAGTGCTTATTTCGAGCATGCATTTATTGCTCAGCAGATGGGTGTTGAGCTTGTAGAAGGAAAAGATCTTTTTGTTAGCAAGAACGCGGTTTATATGAAAACAACTGAAGGCCCAAGAAGAGTAGATGTTATTTATCGACGTATTGACGATGATTTTATTGATCCTTTAGCTTTTAATGAAGGATCAATGTTAGGTGTACCCGGATTACTTTCTGTTTATCGCGAAGGTGGCGTGACTTTAGCTAATGCTATTGGAACAGGGGTTGCGGATGACAAAGCAACTTATATGTATGTTCCTAAGATGATCGAATTTTATTTAAATGAAAAACCTATTTTGGAAAATGTCCCCACTTATGATTTAAGTAAAGAGGACGATTTGAAATATGCTCTCGCGAATTTAAATGAGTTAGTTGTTAAAGAGGTTCAAGGCTCAGGGGGTTACGGTATGCTTGTAGGACCAACCTCAACTAAAAAAGAAATTGAAACATTCCGTGAAGTTATTTTAAAAAATCCAAATAACTATATTGCCCAACCTACTTTATCTCTTTCTCAGTGCCCTACATTAATTGATGAAAGCATTGATTCAAGGCATGTAGATTTAAGACCTTTTGTTTTATCAGGTAAAGAGACAAGTGTAGTTCCGGGTGGGTTATGCCGAGTTGCTTTAAAGAAAGGATCGCTGGTAGTGAATTCTTCTCAAGGTGGTGGCACAAAAGACACATGGATTTTAGAAAAGAACCATCATGCTTAGCCGAACCGCAGATCATCTCTATTGGATGGCAAGATATATTGAGCGTGCAGAAAATATGGCACGTACACTTGATGTGACTTATAACATGTCATTAGTGCCCAATGAAGATATTACGGAGTCTATGTTTTGGTCACCCGCCTTAGAAATATCAGGCACTACAGAAATATATGAAAGAGATATTGGTGAAGTTACTGCAGCTAATGTGATTAATTATTTGGCGATGGACCAAAGAAATCCCTCAAGTATTTATTCTGCACTTAAATATGCTCGAGAGAATGCACACGCTGTAAGAGTCACTATGACTTCAGAAACTTGGGAGAGCATTAATTCTATTTGGTTAGAGTTTAGTCAATTTCATAAGCAGGATTTTTCTAAAAAAGGATTGCGAGAATTTTGTGATTGGGTAAAAACAAGATCGCATTTATTTAGAGGTGTTTGTTTCGGAACTATGTTACGAGATGATGCTTTTAATTTTGTGAGGCTTGGCACATTTATTGAGCGTGCTGATAATACAGCGCGTTTGTTAGATGTGAAATATCATTTACTTTTACCTAGTGGCCAAGAAGTAGGAGGTGCTGTAGATTATTACGAATGGAGCTCTGTATTAAGATCAGTCTCTGCACTTCAAGCTTACCAAAAAATATTTAATGATACGATCGAGCCATGGCGTGTAGCTGAATTACTAATCTTAAGATGTGACATGCCAAGATCTCTTCATGCTTGTTTTGACGAAATTATTCTCATTCTAGAAGCGCTATCTAAATCTAAAAACAATGAAGCATTTAGACTTGCAGGTGAGATTCACGCTAGACTTCATTACGGCAAAATTAAAGATATTTTTCAGTATGGCTTACATGAATTTTTAAGTGATTTTATTAAGTCTAATGATTTAATTGGGCAAGAAATTCATAAACACTTTCTAAGTGCAACTTACTAATTATGCTACTTAAAATAGAACATCATACACACTATAGTTATAGCGATTTTGTAAATTACACCATACAACACCTTCGCCTAACACCTAATAGCGAATTTGGACAATATGTGAGACGGTGGGATATTAAAGTTAAGGGTGATTTACATCAATTTCAAGATGCTTATAAAAATATTAGTCATCGTTTAATTGTAAATGAGCTACACCAAGAGATTGATATAGTTGCAATGGGTGAAGTCGAAACAGGATTAGATAAAAAAAATGATCAAGATCGCTTGCCGTTGCCAATATTTTTGCGAAATACCAAACTTACAGAAGCAAACACAAAATTAAGTCGATTTGCTCATAAGTTTAAAACTTCAACTGATAAGCAAAATGAATTAGTTGAGAAGATGATGCATGAAATACTTAATCAGGTTGAATACATAAAAGGTGCAACGAGAGTAACAACTACAGCTGCAGAAGCATTCCAATTAAAAAAAGGTGTATGCCAAGACCACGCACATATTTTTATTGCTTGTTGCCATGAGCTTAATCTCCCAGCTCGATATGTGAGTGGATACATGTTTACAGAAGATGGTCATTTGATGCAGTCTCACGCATGGGCAGATGTTTGGTTTGAAAATTTAGGATGGCAAAGTTTTGATGTTTCTAATGGATGTCGCGTGAATGATTTATATGTAAGGTTAGCTGTAGGGCTAGATTATAAGTCGGCAAGTCCTGTAGTAGGTGTCAGATTAGGAGGTGGTGTCGAAGGTATGGCTTCTAGTGTTATTATTAATCAATCAAATACACCTATTGATAAAAGAAAAAAAATAGATAAATCTGAGCTTATAATTCAAGCTACTCAGCAGCAGCAACAATAATAATAATAAAGGAAATCATATGACCTATTGCGTAGGCCTATTATTAAATGAAGGCCTAGTCTTCGCATCAGATACCAGAACAAATGCGGGTGTTGATCAGGTTGCTATTGTTCCCAAGATGCACATTTTTGAAGTAAAAAATAAAAGAGTAATTGTTTTACTCACGGCAGGTAATTTAGCGATTACACAGTCTGTCGTGAATGCCCTTAAAGCTAATACTTTAAAAAAAGGCAAATCAAAACACATCAATAATGTAGTGAGTATGTTTGATGCTGCTGAATTGGTAGGGGAGGAAATGCGCCTAGCTTATGAGCGCGATGCTAAGCATCTTAAAAGTCAAAATATTGAATTTAATGCAACAATTTTAGTTGGCGGTCAAATTAAAGGTGAAAAGCCAAGATTATTTAATGTTTATGCTGCAGGGAATTTTATTGAAACATGCCCTGAAACTCCTTACTTTCAAATTGGTGAAACAAAGTACGGAAAGCCTATTATTGATCGAGTTGTAAAACATGATTCTAAAATGATGGATGTAGTGAAATGTTTGCTTGTATCTTTTGATTCAACCATCAGAAGTAATATTTCTGTGGCAGCGCCAATAGATCTACTTCTTTATAAAATAAATAGCTTCACCTCAAAAAACAAAAAACGTATTACTGATAATGATCCTTACTTTATTCAATTAAGGCAAGAATGGTCAGCTGGACTTAAAAAAGTTTTTACAAGCTTAAAAAACCCAAACTGGTTTTAAAACTTTCCGTATTTTTTAATGAGTCGCTTCAAAAGGACTATTTTCAAAAAGTCGTTTAAAGCGACTTTTCAAAACTGCGCATCGGTGTGCAAGCAGAAAACTTTCAGGATTAAATTCGAGATATTCCAAGATCTAGGGTCGGCTAGGGTGGTAACTCTTTCAGGCCGGTGATGTTAAGAGTCCGCTGCTCTACCAACTGAGCTAATCCCCCAATATGGGATATTTTACAGTATTTGTGGGGGTTGTAGAGGGTTTGGTTCCTTCAAAATTAGCAGGAGTGGAATAGGGGTGTGTAAGCAAACGTTATTTTTTTGTAATTAAATCTCTTTGATTGCTGACG
>DAIOGA010000037.1:0-6721 GCA_036745495.1 Candidatus Methylopumilus sp. | reverse complement strand
TTCTCATTGAGCGATAAAATGATTCCATAAGCCAACTTTTTTTATTTTTAAAAAAATCGCCAATTTCATATCGTTCGGTATAGAAGTGCTCTGAAGAATAACATTCAGATGGAATTGAAATTTCACTACAAAATTTAACTAAATCCTGGTCTAGCCGATACTCATCGGGTTCTTGGTATTCAAATTTTTTAATATTATGTTGATTAAACAAAGCATTTAAGTTTGTTTTAAAAGAATGCTGATTAACGCTGTCATTTATTTTTAAGTAAATAACCTGATGGCCATTTTTGGTAAGGCTTAATTGAAAATCTCTCATAGCGGCAAATATGGCTATGATTTTTTGTGCATGATGCAGTACGTAATTTGTTTCCTGTTTGACTTCCATTAAAACGTAAATGATTTCATCATCTACGTTTTTAAACCAGGAATGATTGGGATTGAGCTGATCGCCGAGAATAAGCCTTAGGGTTTTCATATGAAGAACTTAAAAAAATAAAGATGCAATATTTTTTATCTGCATCCACCTAAAGGCGGGATAACTTTATTAGCGTTTTTTCTTACCAGAATTTTTATTAAGAATAATTCCGAATCCAGCAAGGAGAAAGCAGGCGAGCCCTAAAAAGAATATTAATATATTAGGCATAATTTAATCCTTTCTACTTATAATTTCTGTGTAGATCACAAAAGTTAAGATTGATGGAATCCAAGTTGCCGTAAATAAAGCTTCTTGCTGTTGACCTGAAAACCATAAGTAACCGGTTGTTACAAAAGCAATAAAAATTGACATCAAGATACAAATTTCAGACATTTTTAACATTGCTGCTCCTTTTTTTAAAAAAACTAATGATCATTTTTCCAAAAACCCCAAGCTGAGCAAACAAGAAAGAAAACAGCAAGGGATGCATGCGCTCTTACATCTGTTTCACCATGGATTTCTAGCAAGAATGGAACAATTTTTAACATACCCAGAATGAGCCATAAAGATGCAATAAGTGATAATACGAAACTTACTTTTCCAAAAGTTTTTCTCATAACATCTCTACGTGATTTGAACGTAACTTAATAATCTCACAATCAAAGCATTTTTTGTAAAAAATAAAAGAGTATTATCATGATTGTAATAACCATAATCATAGCAGTGAAATAACTATAGCCATTTTTGAGTAGCCAACTTAATAAAGGTAATACAGGCATCACAGGCAAGACATAGATAAAATTTTCATTAGCTAATTTAGCAATTCTGTCCACATCCTTGCTTTCAAACCAAATCATGGTGTACGCCGTAAAAGAAATAATAGGAAGGGCTAAGAGAAGTGCCGCTAATTTAGTATCTTTTTTACTTAATTCAGTGACTAATACAATAACCAGAGTAGCAATAATAATTTTGATAAAGTAAGCCATCAGTAAACAATCTGCATATTTGGTTTTTCTGGGCTTTGTGGCAGGAAAGATGCTTGGTTAGATTGAATTCTTTTTGCGCTCCATAAGACGGCTAGAGCATCTAAAATATCATTGTCCATTACATCTTTTCTTGCATATTGATGCCTTATCTCTTCAAAAATAAAATTTTTAAAATGCATAGCCAATAATGAATTCCTTATTGCAAAGCCTTCATGACTCTTCTTACTCTCTAAGATTACTTGCTCATTATTCATTGCCCTAAAGCTCAATTCGGGATGTATTTCATAAATTTGCATGTCTTCATGGTGGATCATTGTTTGCACATCTTTAATTTTAGGAAATAAATACCATGATTGAAGCGACATAGATTTACCAAAAAGTTTTTTTGATACTAAAGATGCTTTTTCATAATTGGGCTGATCTAGCATTTCGGGGGTAGGGGCTGTAAATACTGAAGAAGCTTTTTTGCTAAGTAATTTCCTAGCTAATTGATCTGCTTGACGAGGAATCACTTCAGATAAGATAACTGGCATATCAATGCCAACAATTAGCTGACTTTCATTTTTAAAGAAATTTTTTAATTCATTTAGATTTGAAAAAACCGATGAATGAATGCTCTTATCTTGATTTTCCCAAACAGAAAACCAACCTGATTTGCAGCCATCAATTCCAATAATAAGTGACAATTAATTGACTCGGCAATAATTGAGTTTATTAAAACGCCATAAGGCAAAATATTTATAGAGTATTTTGCTTATAGGATAAATGATTGGCATTTTTATTATGAGGCTTAACACGTTCCAACCTCTTAAATGCTTCCATATCAAACAAAATGCATCTACCCCCTTATGGAGACTTTCTTTTTCATCTATGGCATGAAGGCTTAATAAAGCATCTTTTTGAGTAATATTATATTTACGCAGTAATGTTTTATTTGTATGAAGATTGCACCATAGAAAAATTCTTGGCGGAGAGATCGATTGATAGTATTGAATCTCTTTTTTACAAATATTGCACTGATTGTCGAATAAAATTTTTATCATAATTTAAAGCCATATAAAAAAGAAAGGCCCCAAACCATTCAGGGTGAATTTGGAGCCCATCGAGCAATATTTCAGCTTATTGCTTATTCCATGGATTTCATTTTTTAATAAAAATTCAATTTTTTTAGTAAAGAACCTATACTTAGTTGATGGATACTTTGAGTCATGCTTTATGGGGCTATGGTTTGTTTGGATACAAGCGATATCCTTGGTCAGCCATATTCTTTGGCGCTATGCCAGATCTTATTTCATTTGGATTGTTGATGTTTATAAATCTAATGACAGGACATTGGCATTTTGGCAAACCTGCATTAGATTCTCTTCCATCTTGGATTTTTCTAGCCTATTCAATAGGCCATAGCTTTATTATTTGCTTGCCTATCATTTATATTGTTTATCGTTTTAACCGAGCATTTGCTATGGCGATGTTAGCCTGGCCATTTCATATCGTCCTCGATTTCCCTTTTCACTCAAAAGCTTTTTTTGCGACCCCAATTTTTTGGCCGCTATCAAATTATAAAGTTGATGGAATTCCATGGTCGCATTGGTATATTTGGTATCCAAATATTTTATTGCTGACAATTTTGCTTGTTTATCGTTACAAGAAAAATGTGAAGAAATTTATCCAATGATTAAACTAAGAAAATCAGAAGATCGCGGATATGCCGACCATGGCTGGTTAAAAAGCTACCATTCATTTTCGTTTGCAGATTATTACGACCCCGAGTATATGGGCTGGGGTAATCTTCGAGTTATTAATGATGACTACATTGAAGCAGGTGGTGGCTTTGGAGATCATCCTCATAGAAATATGGAGATTATCACTTACGTGCTTTCAGGTCAGTTGGCTCATAAAGATAGTATGGGCAATGTTGAAACAATCAATCCAGGGGAAGTCCAAAGAATGAGTGCGGGGAGCCTTGTTGTGCATAGTGAATTTAACAGCGCTACTAATGCAACGACTCACTTATTGCAAATTTGGATTGAGCCTAATGTGATGAATATTGAGCCAAGCTATGAGCAAAAAGTTATTCCCCAAATAAAGAAGGAGGGCAAGCTGGCTCTTATTGCCTCTTCGGATCCAAAAGATCAGTCAGTTTTAATTCATGCAGATGCATCTTTGTATGCAGGTATTTTTAATGAAAATCAAAAAACGACTTTGCAATTAAACTTAAATAGAAAAGCATATGTTCATCTGATTAAAGGAGCATTAGAAATTAATGGTAATTATTTAAAAGCCGGTGATGCATTAATGCTGGAAGGTGAGCCTTTAATTAATATTTCAAACGGTAGGGAAGCTGAAGTATTAGTGTTTGATTTAGCAGCTTAATTGCTTGCCAAGAAGCGTTATATTCAAGGCATACCTAAGTTATTTATTTTTATTAGTCATCAAGGTTTCAATTTGAGGGCTATTACTTTACAATTGCCGAAACCTTAAGCTTAATCTGAATTCGAGGCAATTATCATGTCAGAAAAAAACAACATTGATAAGAAATTATCCACCATCAAAAATTTGCTCGCTAAGCAAAATTTGGTTGAAAACCTCATTCACAGACAAGAGATGTCTCGCCAAGATATTGTTGAGTCTCTCGTTCAAAAGCAAAACTCAATTGAATTAGAAAGACTAATCAAAAAGCTAGAAATCAATGAAATTGCCAGAATTCTAGAGGCTTTAGCAGAGCAAGAGCGTATCGTCGTATGGGATCATATTGAAACGAACCGTCGCGATGACGTTCTTCTTGATGTGTCTGATGACATCCGTATGGATCTTGTGTCTGACGAGACTCCAAACAAAGAACAAATTACCGTTATTCGAGTATTCGACTTATTTAAAGGCCGTTTACGTCAGATTCCTATATACAGCCGAAAAGATCTTGAAAAAGCCAAACCTATTTGGGTAGATCTTGTCACGCCTGAAATTGAACAGCTCGAATGGGCGAGGGAAATCTTTGGTGCGCATATTCCCAATCCTAACGAACTTACAGACTTGGAGACAAGCGCTCGATTTTATATTGAAGATAATGGTGAAATTCATCTTCATTCTAATTTCTTGCTTGATACCACTAAAGAATCTAAGAACGTAACGGTTGCTTTCGTCCTCAAGGATAAAATATTATTTACAGTTAGAAATGAAGAATTGCCTGTATTTAGACTTCAGCGGTTAAGAGCGCGTGCGGAAGCAGGTTATGTATCACAAGCTAAAGATGTTTTATTAGATTTGTATGCTGCCGATATTGAGTATTCAGCCAATGCCCTTGAAGATGTCTATTCAAGACTAGAAAAAGTGGGTAAGCAAGTCGTGAAGTCATACATGACAAATAGTCAGGCTGCGACCATTCTTTCTGATATTGCGATCGAGGAAGATTTGAACGGTAAGATTAGACGCAATGTGATGGATACTAGAAATGCTTTATCATTTTTAATGCGCTCAAAACTTTTATCCGTCAGTCAACATGAAGATGTAAAAGAAATTCTTCGTGACATTGATTCTCTGGATGGCCATACATCATTCTTATTTAATAAAATCAACTTCCAAATGGATGCTACTGTCGGTTTCCTTAATGTAAATCAAAATATTGATTTGAAAAGATTGACAATTATTAGTGTGGTTTTCATGCCGGTCAATATCATTGCGGGAATTGGCGGTATGTCTGAATTCAGTATGATGACCAACGGTATTCCATGGCCATTAGCATACGGCTGTTTTATTTTAGTCATGATTGCAATTGGATTGCTTACTTTTATAGGTTTGAGAACTTTTGAAAATAAACGTATCGAAAGGTTGAGGTCAGAAAATTCATTTGATAAATAAGATAGTTTTTAACAAAGTTTTAAATAAAAAAGCCACTTTATAAAGTGGCTTTTTGTTATTTAGATCTTAACAAGTTAAATTATTTACAACCTTTTTCAATGTAGGCAAATAATTTATGATCTGGATTAGCAATACCACTAGAAATGACAGTTGCGTCATCACCAGGTTTAGGCACATCTTTTAATTCGTAGAATTTTGTTGTGCAGTCAACAGAAATCACAAGAGGTGAAGTTGTTTTTGTTGCTTTATCAATTTTTCTGAACGTACCCGTAAAACCAGTATCGGATTTTTTAGTTGTGTTTGTACGTTCAATCTTCACTGAATCTGTATCATTAATCACTGTCCATTGCTCAGCTTCAGCTAATGAAATAAAAGATAGTGCAATCGAAGCTGTAAGTGCAGCTGTAGCAATAATTTTCATTAAATTTCCTTAAATTAAATAGGGGAGGCAGGACTTTATCGCAAATAAAAGTAAAAAGCTATATTGATGTGTATATTTTACTTCTGAGGGTTATTTGGCTGGCTTACCATCTTCATACAAAGTTTTTGATTTAATGTCACCGTTTCTTTCCCAATAAATCTCATAACCTTCTTTTTTGCCATCTTTAAAGGTTGCTTCAGAACGTTTGGCGCCATTATCAAACCATTGAGTAAATAAGCCATTCTCTTTGCCATCTTTATAATGGGCCTCTAGTTTGAGTTGGCCATTTTCATACCACTGATTCCATACACCATCTTCTTTGTCGTCTTTGTAATTGGTTTGAATGTACTTTAATCCACTGTTGTACCAAAAAGTTTCTAAACCTTCTTTTTTGCCATTGAGATAATGAACTTCGTACTTAGTATTCCCATTTTGATATTTTTCAATTTGAGTCCCAGTAAATGCCTTATCTGCTGAGTCTTTCGCATAAGAAAATACGTTAAAAAATAAAAAAAGAACGATTACAAATAGCTGAATGAATTTCATTGGCTTAACTTGCTAAGCAACTTGCCTTAAAGTCTTTTGCAGTTGCGAGCGAAGCTTTTAAATCTTCTCTTGGGTAAAAGAATGGCTCGCTAAGGTATGACTCTTCAATTTTTTCACAGCTTTTCGGGTCTAATTTTTTAATGCTTGCAACAAAACATGAAGGGTTATATTTGATGAGTTCTTCAAGAAGTGCTGCGTGCCTAGCTCTCTCTTCATGGTTGGATATATTTTTAAGTGCATTTTGTATGAATCGATCCAACTGCTGAGGGTTGCTACATTGGTTGATATCGCTGATAAACTTCTTTTGCAGTTCAAGTTTCTGCGTATTGATGTCTTGATTTGCCATCGCCACTGAAAGGCTGAAGAATGAGGTGAGTAATAAGACTAAAGTTTTCATAAAATACCTTGTAAATAAAAGTGCTTTTTTGTCCTGATTTTTAAGGAAAAGTTCACAAAAAAAGAGGTTAATTCTTTGCAAGTTGTTTTCTATAGTTTTCA
>DAIOGA010000036.1:6069-7273 GCA_036745495.1 Candidatus Methylopumilus sp. | reverse complement strand
AAACCAATCTATCAGAGGGCCTATAGCTCAGTTGGTTAGAGCAGAGGACTCATAATCCTTTGGTCCCTGGTTCGAGTCCAGGTGGGCCCACCAAATTAAGTAAAAGGAAGGTAATAATATGACAAAAGAAGTAGTTTTAAAATATTTACAAAAGCACGGTCAAAAGATTGATTACGAAATCGTCAAAGATACAGGCATTGATTTAAAAGAATTAAGAAAAACGATTTCTGAATTACAAAGTAAGAATCTTATTCAGACATGCACCATTATTCAGCATGGCGCAAAAGGTAAACTCATTGAGGGTATTCAGTGTCGTATTGCAGGCTATACACCGCCAGCAGCACCAGGTAGAAAAGCACCCGCAGCACCACCGCAGTAATTAAAACTAAATCTGCCGCTCGACTTCATCAATCATGGTGGAAGGTTTAATTTTTAATGCGCTTGATAATCTAAATATTGTATAGAGACTTGGGTCTTTGTGGCCCATTTCTAGTTCGCTGATATATGCGCGAGACAGCCCAGACTCATTTGATAAAACCTCTTGTGTCATTTTTTTCCCAAGCCTCTTTTTTCTGAGCACAACACCAAAGGCGTTATCAATTTTTGTTAGTTGATTCACTGAGTCACTATGCATTAAATTAAAAATAAATTCTGCCATTCTTAGCTGACATGATTTGAAGTCAAAGTTGTAAGTGCCTAATAAATGCAACTTAGGGATGTAATTAGCCGGGAGGTAGGTGAAAATCATGTACCATGCTATTCATAACTATGAATAAACATAAATTATTTTCTGATGAGCTTAATAAAGCATTAAAGCTTAGATATAAATCTAAAAAAATTTCAGCGCTCTATTTTGCAACCCAGTTTAATAAGCAATGTAAAAAACCATCACTTTATATCTCTCAAGAGTCTGCAAGAAAATGGCTTAAGGGCTTATCATTTCCGAATCAAGAAAGAATCATGGTTTTAATTTTATGGTTAAAACTGGACAGCCGTCTTTTTTATATTAAGGATCTTCAGGCATCAGATAGAGATAATAAAAATCAAACAATTCTTGCAGAAGAGGCTAAAGTTTTAAAAGAAACGCTTATTAAAATGGCCACTAAACTTCTAGAGCTTATTAAAACAATTCGTTAAAAAAATAAAATACCTTCATGAAAATATTTATCTTAATTAGCCTTGCCATAGCATTTTATTTATTTAG
>DAIOGA010000036.1:4658-5969 GCA_036745495.1 Candidatus Methylopumilus sp. | reverse complement strand
GATAGTTTTTCTCATAAAAAGTTTGCTGAAAAATACAATCTACCTTTCCCACTCCTATCAGATGCTTCAGGCGAGGTTGCAAGTCGCTATGGTGCATTAAATAATTTTTTAGTGATCAAACTCGCTAAAAGATATACCTATTTGATTAACCCTCAAGGCAAAATTGCAAAAATCTATCTTAGTGTAGATACTTCAAAACATAGCCAAGAAATTATTGACGACTTGAAAGTACTTAAAGAGTAGATTTAAGTTAATAGTAATTGATCAATTTTTTCGGCTAATTCGAAATCTTTATCTGTTATTCCTGAAGCGCTGTGCGTATGTGTTTTGATAATGAGCGCATTATATTTAAATATCAATTCAGGATGGTGATCTAATTGATTCGCAATTTTAGCAATCTCGTTTCCAATACGAATCGATTCGTCAAAATTCTTTGTTAGGTATTTTCTCTCAATGGATGGAAAAACATAAGTCCAAGATGTGCATTTAAGCTTTAATTTTTCTTCTATTTCTTTGGTGTTGTATGCCATGGATTACCTTAGTTGGTGATATTTAAGTTCTGCAAGATCTATTATTTCCAGAGCCTTTTCATGTGTGGCTTCTAAAACAACCGGGGGTGCAATACCTTCTTCAAGAGCCTCGAGCCATCTGTTGGCACATAAACACCAACGATCACCTTTTTTAAGTCCCGAAAATTGAAATTCAGGCTTTGGAGTTATTAAGTCATTACCTTGTAATTTAGAGAATTGGAGAAACTCATCTGTCACTTCAGCACATACTGTGTGCTGGCCGATATCCTCAAGACCTGTTTCACAGCAACCATTTCTTGTGAATCCTGTGATAGGGTTTAGGTTACATACTTCTAATTTTGTTCCAAGAACATTTTTAATTGTCATTTTTTTTAAGATTTCACTATGAACGATATTTGTATAGACGAGTCACATAGACTATGAAAAAAATTATAAGTTTATTATTGTTGCTAATCGCATCCCAAGTCCAAGCGATTCCCACTCTTGAAAAATTATTAGAACTCAATAATTCAATTGTAGCCGTGAATGTCGACCTTCCCGATGGCTCATCAGGTTCAGGAACGGGTGTGGTGGTAAGTAAAGAGTATGTTGCAACCGATTGCCATGTGATTGCAAATACCTTGGGTGCCAACATTTCTAAATTTGACGATGCTTATAAGCCAATCGCATTTAAAGCTGACTGGAAACATGACTTATGTTTACTTAAATTCGAGGAATTACCTTTTAAGCCAGTCCCTATTCGTGACAGTAAAACACTCCAATACGAAGAGGATGTTTTTAG
>DAIOGA010000036.1:0-4558 GCA_036745495.1 Candidatus Methylopumilus sp. | reverse complement strand
CAAAAGCCTTATTTTATGAAGGTGGTGATTCCTTATCAAAATAAAGAATGGGATACACTTAAATCCATTTCAGATTTATGGATTAAAGAAGAGCCTAATTCATCTGATGCTTGGTATTTTTTAGGCTTAGCTGACCAAGGAAAAAAAGATCTTAAAGCCGCGAAAGAGGCATTTTTGAAAGCTGAAAAAATAAACCCTAGGCACGTTGATGCCATGATGGGCTTAGCCGAAATCGCAGAATCTGAGAAAGATTTGGCGAGCCTACAAAATATTCAAACAAAGGTCAATCAATTAAATACAAGTCTCGCAGAAGTTATTTCGAATAAATTAAATAAGTTAAAGTAAGATTTATTCTTTATTAAATCTTAAAGTAAAGATATTTCAATATGCTAAAACAAGCCCTATTGCTCGCAGAAAAAGGCTGGCTTCCTGATTCGCTCGTTCGTTTTGGAATTAGACAGCTTTTAAAAAAACGCCTTGATGAAATCAACAATTTTGATGCAGAAAAATCACAATTTTTAAAAACTACTTTTCTAAAAAGTATGGATCAAGCACCTATTGCATTAGTCCCTCACCTTGCAAATAAACAACATTATGAAGTACCCTCAACTTTTTTTGATTTCTGCTTAGGTAAGTATAAAAAATACAGTAGCTGCTACTGGGATAAGCATACAAAAAATCTTGATGATGCAGAATTTAATGCCTTAAAAATAAGTGCCACACATGCAGATTTAAAAGATGGTCAGACTATTTTAGAATTGGGATGTGGCTGGGGCTCATTAACGCTTTTTATGGCTCAACATTACCCAAAGAGCCGAATATATGCGGTATCCAATTCAAATAGCCAAAGAGTTTTTATTGAGAACGAAGCAAAAAAAAGAAAGCTTAAAAATATTCATGTCATTACATGTGACATGAATCGATTCCAACCTAAAAATTTTAAAATTCCAAAAACTTTTGATCGCATTGTTTCGATCGAAATGTTTGAACATATGCGAAATCATAGAAAGCTTTATCGCATGCTTCATGATTGGTTAAAGCCCGGTGGTAAATTCTTTATGCATATTTTTGTGCATCAACATACGCCCTATGCATTTGAAGTCAAAGACCAAGATGACTGGATGAGTAGATTTTTCTTTTCAGGTGGGATGATGCCAAGTGATGATTTGCCATTACATTTTCAGGAGCATTTAAAGCTTAATCAAAAATGGTGCTGGGATGGTACGCATTATGAAAAAACAGCAAATGCTTGGTTAGATAATATGGATCAGAAGAAATCAGACATCTATTTTATCCTTAAAAAAACTTATGGCCATCGAAACGCAACACAATGGTTTAATCGTTGGCGAATCTTTTATATGGCCTGCGCTGAACTATTTGGTTATCGACATGGCCAAGAGTGGTGGGTAACCCATTATCAATTTGAAAGACCAAAGAAATAATGAAATTAATTAATTTCATTCTTTTTCAATTGGGCTGGTTTATCTCGGTATGGGGTGCGGCTCATCAAAAATTATTTCCATCGATGATAGCAGTGGCGCTCATATTAATGATTCATATCACGCAAGCACGATTTAAAAAAGAAGCATTCATTTTGCTTCTCATCATCATGTTATTAGGGCCTATATTCGACCAATGTTTATTGTTTTTAAATTTAATAGAATATAAAAGCCAATTATCTGAGCATATTGTACCAATCTGGATATTCGCTTTATGGGGATTGTTTGCAAGCACATTAAATCTATCTTTAAGCTGGCTAAAACACTATAAGCTTCTTGCTGTGATTTTTGGTCTTATAGGTGGCCCTCTTGCTTATATCGCTGCGGAAAGATTAGATGCTGTTCAATTGATAAGTCCTTATGCATTCATTTCACTGGCTATAGGATGGGCTTTATTAACGCCTTTATCTCTTATGCTTGCTCAAAAATGGAATGGATTTCGCGCATGATATTTTTTAATGCATTACTAATTAATGTGACATTCGCTTATTTTGGGTGGCTTATCAGCCTTAAAAAAAACAATGTTACACACGTGGATACCATGTGGAGTTTATTTTTTGTTTTAAACGCCCTTTATTTTTACATTACATTCGCGCCATCCTTAAGATCAACCCTGGTTCTTATATTGACCTTGATATGGGGGCTTCGACTTAGCGTATATCTTGCTATGAGAAATTGGGGTAAACCAGAAGATGCACGTTATTTAAAAATTAGACAAAACAATGAGCCCAATTTTAGATATAAAAGCGTATATATAATTTTTGGCTTGCAATCAATTTTAGCGTGGATAATAGGGTCCATCCTTTTTCTAGCTATAGAAAATAATCACCCTTTAACTTGGCTAGATACGTTAGGTTTTTCATTGACATTATTGGGTATCGCTTATGAATCGATCGCTGATTATCAATTAATGCAATTTAAGAATGATATTAAAAATCGTGGGAAGCTTCTACAATCAGGACTATGGAAATTCAGCCGCCATCCGAACTATTTTGGCGAACTATTAGTTTGGTGGGGGTTTTTTGTGACAACGATTGTGACAGGGATTCATTTTAATTTGATAGCGCCACTCCTTATGACCTTTTTAATATTAAAATTTTCAGGGGTGACACTTCTTGAAGCTAACCTTACGAGAAAGTTTGATGGGTATGAAAATTACAAGAAAAAAGTTAATACTTTGATTCCTCGATTTTGGAAGACATAATATGCGATATCGATATTTTTTACTGGCAGCATTTTTTTTATTATTGAATGGATGTATGAGTCAAATTCCTATTAAAACTGTCCCCGAGGTCAATCTGAAACAATTCATGGGCCCATGGTTTGTCATTGCGCATATTCCAACCTTCATTGAAAAAAATGCATTTAATGCTGTTGAGTCATACCAATTAAATGAAGACGGTACAATCGCGACTACTTTCACTTTTAATGAAGGATCCTTGTCTGGACCACTTAAAACTTATCATCCAAAAGGATTTGTGATGAAAGATTCGGGAAATGCTTTATGGGGAATGCAATTTATATGGCCTATCAAAGCGCAATATAAAATTGTCTATTTGGATCAAAATTATCAAAATACTATTATCGCTAGAGATGATCGCGATTATGTATGGATCATGTCACGCCAAAAAAAGATAGATCAAGACACATTAAAGATCTTGGTTAAGAAAATCGAGAATGATGGTTATGATATTAAAAAAATCCGTTGGATTGAACATTCAAATTAATGATGCGTAAAATTTTTGAAAAATTATTTTTTTGGTTCGATAATTCTTTTCTAGAAGAAAAGTATGCATCTATCACGTCAGGTAAGGAAATTGATTGGATGCGTGTGATTCCATTTATCCTCCTGCATTTATCTTGTTTATTTATTTTCATCGTAGGATTCAGTTGGACTGCATTTACAGTATGTATCTTTTTATTTGCGATTCGCATGTTCGCAATCACAGGTTTTTATCATCGTTACTTTTCTCATAAAACTTTTAGGACCTCTCGTTTTGTTCAGCTCATTTTTGCGATGATTGGTGCTACAGCAGTGCAAAGAGGCCCTCTTTGGTGGGCAGCACATCACCGGGGTCACCATATGCATTCAGATACGCCAGAAGATAAGCATTCTCCCAAAGAGCACGGGTTTTTTTGGAGTCATATGGGATGGTTTTTAACTAAATCTAATTTTGTGACCAATACAAAATTTATTCGAGAATTAATAAGGTTTCCAGAATTGAGAATGATCGATCGATTTGATCTTTTAATGCCACTCGCATTGTCTATCAGCTTATTTATGATTGGCTACTATCTAAATCAATATGAGCCGCAATTACATACTAATGGATTCCAATTATTTATCTGGGGATTTTCAATTTCAACAGTGATGCTCTATCACGCTACTTTTTTAGTCAATTCAGTGGCACACCAATGGGGGAAAAAGAGATACGAAACTCAAGATACTAGTCGTAATAATTTTATTATTGCAATTTTAACGTTTGGTGAAGGTTGGCATAATAATCATCACCATTACCCGGGCTCTGCAAGGCAGGGATTTTATTGGTGGGAAATTGATTTAACTTATTATGTTTTAAAGTTCTTAGCTATGATTGGCGTAATATGGGATGTCCGCACTGTCTCTGAAAACATCCGAGAATCTAAAAAAATAGATCATCTTCATCATTAAGTTATGAAGATAGCAATCATAGGATCGGGTATCTCCGGAAATACGCTTGCATACCACTTAAATTCAAATCATCAAATTACACTATTTGAATCTAATTCAAGAGTCGGTGGACATTCTCATACTCATGAAATCGAGATTGCTAATCAAAAGTTAAATGTAGACACAGGATTTATTGTTTTTAATAAAAAAACATACCCTCATTTTTTAAATCTATTACATGAACTTAAAGTGCCTTATGAAAATAGTGCCATGAGTTTTAGTGTGAAAGATAGTCAAAAAGACTTTGAATATAACGGCACAAATTTGAATGCGCTTTTTGCGCAAAGAAAGAATCTTATAAGCCCAACTTTTTATAAGATGATTAAAGAAATTCTTCGATTCAATAAAA
>DAIOGA010000035.1:4854-7393 GCA_036745495.1 Candidatus Methylopumilus sp. | reverse complement strand
GATTACGATGAAATGGAAAAGCTCGCGATCGAATCAAAACCTAAACTCATTATTGGCGGCGCTTCAGCTTATGCGTTGCGTTTCGATTGGGAACGCATGTCGCAAATTGCAAAAAAAGTGGGTGCTTATTTCATGGTGGATATGGCGCACTACTCGGGATTAATTGCTGGGGGCGTTTATCCCAACCCAGTGCCCTTTGCAGATTTTGTAACATCAACCACACATAAAACTCTAAGAGGCCCTCGTGGCGGTATCATTTTGGCGAAAGCTGAATTTGAAAAAAGTATTAATAGTTATGTATTCCCTGGTATTCAAGGCGGACCTTTAATGCATGTGATCGCAGCAAAAGCCGTCGCCTTCCTAGAAGCATTAAAACCAGAATTTAAAGTTTATCAAACACAAGTTATTAAAAATGCACAAACCATGGCTGAGTCATTAAGTAAACGCGGTGTGCGAATTATTTCTGGTCGCACAGAATCTCATGTGTTTTTAGTTGATTTAAGACCTAAAGGATTAACTGGAAAAGCTGCGGATGTACTTTTGGGTCAAGCACATATTACAGTTAATAAAAATTCAATTCCTAATGATCCAGAAAGTCCTTTTGTGACTTCAGGTATTCGTATTGGATCACCCGCGATTACGACACGAGGCTTTAAAGAAAAAGAAGCTGACATGGTGGCACAAATGATAGCGGACATACTTGATCATCCTCATGATGAAAAAGTGATTAATGAAACTAAAGCTAAGGTTGTTGCCTTAACCGCTCAATTCCCCGTCTACGGGCCTTAATTTAGATTTAAATACATCAAGTGAAATGCCCATTCTGCGGAACTGATGATACCCAAGTCGTTGACTCAAGAGTGAACGATGAAGGTAATTCAATCCGCCGCCGTCGCCGTTGTTCAGAATGCGATAAGCGTTTTACTACATACGAATCAGTTGAACTTACATTCCCTCAAGTGGTGAAGCAAAATGGCAAACGAGAAGATTTTAGCCGTAATAAACTTCATCAATCATTTAGTCGTGCACTTCATAAACGTCCTGTACCTGTTGAATATATAGATCAAGCGATTGAACGGATTATTCAAAAAGTTTTAGCGTATGGTGAGAAAGAAATTACTGCGCGCGAGTTAGGTGAAAATGTGATGCACGAATTAAAAAAAATGGATAAGGTTGCTTATATTCGTTTCGCTTCTGTTTATAGAAGTTTTTCAGATGTGGAAGACTTTCACGATGTTATTCGCGACCTTGATTAAATGAACTCTCATTCACCTCAATTTTTCATGAGTGAAGCTTTGAGGCTTGCAGAAAAAGCTTTATTCACAACATCACCCAATCCTAGAGTAGGTTGTGTCATTGTTCAAAACAATGAGATTGTAGGTCGCGGTTATCATGTTAAAGCGGGTGAGTCTCACGCTGAAGTGATCGCATTAAAAGAAGCGGGAAGTAAATCAGAAGGTAGCGATGTTTATGTCACATTAGAGCCTTGCTCTCATACCGGTAGGACACCTCCATGTGTGAATGCTTTAATTGAAGCTAAAGTTAAAAAAGTATTTATTGCTATGCAAGATCCCAATCCTTTAGTTTCAGGTCAAGGTATTCAAAAATTAAAAGAAGCCCATATTGAAGTTGAAGTTGGTGTGATGGAAGCGCAAGCGGAACAATTAAATATAGGTTTTGTTTCTCGTATGACAAAGAAGCTACCTTATGTAAGAGCCAAACTTGCAGTGTCATTAGATGGAAAAACTGCACTTCATAATGGTAAGAGTCAATGGATTACAGGTGATGCCGCAAGGGCGGATGTTCAATACTGGCGCGCTTCATCTTGCGCTATTGTCACTGGCATTGGCACTGTATTATCTGATAACCCAAAACTTTCTGTCAGGCTTTATGAAAATGCACGCCAACCTTTACGTGTGGTAATAGATTCAGAATTAAAAATTCCATTGGATGCGAATATCCTGCATGAAAAACCTTTGCTTCTAGTTTATGCCAATGACAAGCAAAAAAAATTACCGCAATTAAAAGCTTTAGGTATTGAATGTCTTCAATTAGACGATCATGGCAAAGTTGATTTATCAGCTCTTCTTAAAGCGCTTGCTGAGCGTGAAATAAATGAAGTATGGCTTGAAGCAGGTGAAGGATTAAATGGCGCATTCTTAAAAGCTAATTTAATTGATGAACTCATGATTTATTATGCACCTGTGATTCTAGGTTCAGAAGCTAAAGGTATGTTTACATTACCTACCTATGAAAATCTAGAGAACAAAATTACTACGACACTTATCGATCATCGTTGGGTCGGTCAAGACCTTAGAATGCGATTTAAATTAAAGTAATCATTCCCAATGCTTATTGATAGCCACTGTCACCTAGATGCATTAGAGTTTAATCAAGAGCAAGATGATATTGTTAAACTGGCGCTTGATCATGGCGTTGAAAAAATTATTGTTCCCGCAGTAAATCGAAAAAGTTTCGATGACGTTATTAATCTTAGAAAAAAATTTCCCAATTGTTTTTATGCTTTAGGTTTTCATCC
>DAIOGA010000035.1:0-4754 GCA_036745495.1 Candidatus Methylopumilus sp. | reverse complement strand
CAAATCGCAACTTTTTTTGCTGAATTACGTGGCATGAATTTAACTTCAGTGATTGAGATATCGCATCAAAATACACTCGATGCGCTCCCCAAAATAGTGCAGTTATGCACATCTGCTAAGAAATTACATTAAGTGTAAGCAAAAATCCTAATGGAATTAGACACATAAGTTAACCCATTGATTTTAAACAACTTTTATTTAGCTTAAAAAATAAGCGATTTAAAAAAACGTATATAAATTCAAGAGTTATAAATTTATGTCAGCTTTATCCACAAAGTTATCCACAGATTTTGTGGAGATGTTTTTTTATCAAAACGGGTTGACACTGGATTATTTTATCCATTAAAAGAAAGCCAATTTTTAGGTTAATTTGGATAAAAACCTTTGAAATCCCTTTCCCTCTCTGAGAAATCTCAAACTTCAATTGTGAGACACATAGCTTTAAAGTAAAATAGACTCCCGTCAGCAATTATTTAAAAGCCTTTCCATGACCAAATACGTGTTTGTTACTGGCGGTGTCGTTTCTTCCTTGGGGAAAGGTATCGCAGCCGCTAGTCTCGGCGCAATTCTAGAGTCACGCGGCATCAAAGTGACGATGCTAAAACTTGATCCCTATATTAATGTCGACCCAGGTACGATGAGTCCATTTCAGCATGGGGAAGTCTTTGTGACCGATGATGGCGCTGAAACCGATCTTGATCTTGGCCATTACGAGCGTTTTATATCAGCGCGTATGGGCAAGAAGAATAATTTTACGACAGGCCAAATATACGACAGCGTTATTCGCAAAGAGCGTCGCGGTGAATATTTAGGTAAGACCGTTCAAGTTATCCCCCATATTACAGATGAAATTAAATTACATATTAAGAATGGTGCAAATGGCGCTGATGTTGCGATCGTTGAAGTCGGCGGTACAGTAGGTGATATTGAGTCATTACCTTTTCTAGAAGCTATTCGTCAAATTGGATTTGAAGAAGGCCGTGAAAATGCTTGCTATATTCATCTCACTTTACTTCCTTTTATTTCAACAGCAGGCGAATTAAAAACAAAACCAACGCAGCACTCTGTTAAAGAATTAAGAGAAATTGGTATTCAGCCAGACATTTTAATTTGTAGAGCTGATCGTGCTATCCCGGATGATGAAAGAAAGAAAATAGCTTTATTTACAAACGTTGCACCTGAAGCAGTTATTTCGGCAGTTGATTCAGATTCCATTTATAAAATACCAAGCTTACTTCATCAGCAAATGATTGATGAAATTGTTTGCCACAAATTAAATATTTTGGCGAAACCTGCAGATCTTTCAAGCTGGGACAAAATTACCGATGCGTTGAAACATACAAAACATCATGTTGATATTGCATTTGTTGGTAAATATGTAGATTTGACTGAATCATACAAGTCACTCACAGAAGCATTGATTCACGCAGGAATACACACGTCATCAAAAATAAAAATCCATTATCTTGATTCAGAAGAAATTGAAAAAAGTGGTGCTAAAGCATTAGCAGATATGGATGCTATTTTAGTGCCCGGTGGCTTTGGTAAACGAGGCACAGAAGGCAAAATTAAAGCAATTCAATTTGCACGTGAAAATAAAATTCCATATTTAGGTATTTGTTTAGGCATGCAATTAGCTGTTGTTGAGTTTGCAAGACATAAAGCCATGCTTAAAAATGCAAACAGCACTGAATTCGATCAAGAGGCTCAGCATCAAGTGATTGGATTAATTACTGAATGGAAATCATCTGAAGGCACAATTGAAAAAAGAGATGACTCCTCAGACTTAGGCGGCACAATGAGACTGGGTGCACAGAAGTGTCCAATCGAATCTGGAACTTTAGCGCATAAAATTTATGGAGCTGAAGTGAATGAGCGTCATCGTCATCGTTATGAAGTAAATAACCATTATGTAGATCAATTAATTAAAGCAGGCCTTATAGTGTCCGCCAGAACACCTTTTGAGCAGCTTTGTGAAATCATTGAATTGCCTCAAGACCAACATCCTTGGTTTATGGGCTGTCAGTTCCATCCTGAATTTACTTCCAATCCAAGAACAGGCCATCCATTATTTAAGGCCTATATTCAAGCTGCACTAAAATACAAACAATCTAAAGGAAGTGCATCATGAAACTATGCAACTTTGATGTTGGATTAAATCATCCATTATTTTTAATTGCAGGTCCTTGTGTGATTGAATCTGAAGCAATGACTTTAGATGTTGCAGGCCAATTAAAAGAAATAACCGCAGCACTCAATATCCCATTTATTTTTAAATCGTCTTATGACAAAGCCAATCGAAGCTCAAATAAAACTTTCAGAGGCTTTGGTATTGATGAAGGATTAAGAATTTTGTCTGAAGTGAAAAAGCAAATTGGTGTCCCAGTTCTAACAGATGTGCATGATCAATTTCAAGTTGAGCAGGTTGCAAGTGTTGTGGATGTACTCCAAACACCCGCTTTCTTGTGTCGACAAACTGATTTTATTACAGCTGTTGCAACCTCAGGCAAGCCTGTAAATATTAAGAAGGGTCAATTTTTAGCGCCAGGCGATATGAAACAAGTTGTCACAAAAGCTAAAGAAGCTAACGGTGGTCTCGATAATATTATGGTCTGTGAACGAGGCGCATCTTTCGGTTACAACACACTCGTTTCAGATATGAGAAGTTTGTCTATTATGCGAGAAACAAATTGTCCTGTTGTATTTGATGCAACGCACTCAGTTCAACAACCTGGCGGTCAAGGTGATAAGAGTGGTGGACAAAGTGAATTTGTACCTGTTCTTGCAAGGGCTGCTGTTGCGAGCGGTATTGCAGGTATTTTTATGGAAACACATCCTAATCCAAAAGAAGCTTTATCTGACGGACCTAATGCATGGCCACTTAAAAAAATGAAAGCACTGCTTGAAGTGTTAGCTGAAATTGATCGATCAGTGAAAAAAGCAGGCTTCATTGAGATGTCTTAAACAATTAACTGTAAATGAAGGAAAAAGAATGAGTTTTGTGAAACAAATTGTTGCTCGAGAGGTTATTGATTCAAGAGGCAATCCAACTATAGAAGCTGATGTTTTATTAGATTCTGGTGTGATGGGAAGAGCAATGGTGCCATCTGGTGCTTCTACAGGTAGTAAAGAGGCGATTGAGCTTCGTGATGGTGATGCAAAACGTTATTTTGGAAAAGGTGTTTTAAATGCAGTAAAGCATGTTAATACTGAAATTGCTAAAGCAGTAATTGGTCTTGATGTAGATGATCAAACATTAATTGATCAAACCATGATTGAATTAGACGGCACAGAAAATAAGGGTCGTTTAGGCGCTAATGCAATTCTCGCAGTGTCTATGGCCTCAGCAGTGGCCGCAGCAAAAAATTCTAATTTACCTCTCTATCGTTATCTTGGTGGTTCAGGCCCTATGCAATTACCTACACCAATGATGAATGTGATTAACGGTGGTGCGCATGCAGATAATAGTGTCGATATGCAAGAGTTTATGATTATTCCTGCTGGAAGACCTACATTTAGAGAAGCGATGCGTTGTGGCGCAGAAGTTTTTCAAGCGCTCAAAAAAACATTAAGTAAAAAAGGTTTTTCAACGACTGTAGGTGATGAAGGTGGTTTTGCACCTAACCTCCCATCTAATGAATCAGCTATACAAATGATTATGGAAGCTATTTCTCAGGCTGGTTACGAACCAGGCCGTGATGTTTATCTTGGTCTTGATTGTGCAAGTACTGAATTCTATAAAGATGGTAAATATCATCTCGCTTCAGAAAACCTATCTTTATCAAGTGAGCAATTTACAGATTATCTAGCGACATGGTGTGATAAATATCCGATCATCAGTATTGAAGATGGTATGGGTGAATTCGATTGGGATGGTTGGCATGTGTTGACGCAAAGATTAGGTAAAAATATTCAACTTGTAGGCGATGATCTTTTTGTAACAAATCCTAAAATTCTAGATGAAGGTATTAAACGCAAAGTTGCTAATTCTGTTTTAATTAAAGTGAATCAAATTGGTACGCTCACTGAAACATTTGAGACCATTGCAATGGCTAAAAAAGCAGGATATACCGCTGTTATTTCGCATCGCTCAGGTGAAACTGAGGACACGACAATTGCTGATTTAGCAGTTGCTACAAATGCGTTACAAATTAAGACAGGTTCGCTTTCAAGATCAGAGCGTATTGCAAAATATAATCAACTCCTGCGCATAGAAGAAGAACTCGGAACAGCTTCGTCTTATGCAGGCCTTTCTTGTTTTTATCAATTGAATAAATAACATGAAATCCTTAACTGCTATTTTTGTAGTGTTAGTAGCGTTAATGCAATATCCGTTATGGTTTGGAAAAGGTAGTTGGTTTCGCGTTTGGAGTTTAAATCATCAAATTGAAGTGCAGAAAAAAACAAATACAGATAATCAGATCAGAAACAACGTATTAAATGCTGAAGTAAGCGATCTTAAGCAAGGCTTCTCAGCCATTGAGGAGAGGGCGCGCAGTGAACTTGGTATGATTAAGCAAGATGAAATCTTTTTCCAAGTGACAAATCATGAAAAAGATAAGAAAGATACCGAGACTCCAAGTAACTCACAAGCTAAGCACTAATCAAATCTTTTTTGGTCTTCTAAGAGGATTTCAATCAATTCGTTTTTAATAAAAAGTGCTTCATGCGCTTGATCGACTCTTAACTCAATCAGTAAATTTGTTTTATCATTATTTTCTTTGGCTGATCTTACAAGCTGGCCGATGTCTTCA
>DAIOGA010000034.1:4111-8035 GCA_036745495.1 Candidatus Methylopumilus sp. | reverse complement strand
ACTTTAACGCTATCACTACCAGGTGTACCTGACTTTGTATCAGGCAAATATTCGCACAATACTTTTGTAATTTTGCCGTTTGAATCTTTCTCGAAAGATGTGCACTTAACCACATATCCATATCTGAGACGTACCATATTTCCTGGGTACAATCTGAAAAATTGTTTTGTAGGCTCTTCCATAAAATCTTCTCGTTCAATCCAAAGCGACTTAGATAATTTCACGATACGCTTTTCTAATTCAGGTTTTAATGGATGATTAGGTGCAAAACAATCTTCCTCTTTATTGTCTGGGTAGTTTGTAATTTCAAGTTCAATCGGATCTAAAACTGCAATACGTCTTTCGCAAGAGACATTTAAAACTTCACGCATAGATTCTTCGAGCGTTGCATAGTCAATCCATGAATCGGCTTTGGATACACCAATGCGATCTGTAAATAGTTTAAATCCTTCAGGTGTGTAACCACGACGACGCGCACCTTCAAGCGTTGGCAGTCTTGGATCATCCCAGCCAGTAACATGTTTATCTTCGACTAGTTCAATCAATTTTCTTTTTGAAAGCACAGCGTATGTTAAATTAAGTCTTGCAAATTCATACTGACGTGGTTGCGGTTTAGTTAATAAACCATTTTCAATTAGGCGATCTAATATCCAATCATAGAATGGACGTTGATCTTCAAATTCTAATGTACAAATAGAATGTGTAATTTTTTCTAAGGCATCTTCAATAGGATGCGCAAAGGTATACATAGGATAAATACACCATGTATCCCCTGTATTGTGATGGTGTGCACGTTTAATGCGATAGATGGCAGGGTCTCGTAAATTAATATTGGGGGAAGCCATATCAATTTTAGCGCGTAAGATCATCGACCCATCAGGATGCTTACCATCTCGCATTTCGCGGAACCATGCAAGGTGCTCTTCTACAGATTTATCTCGCCAAGGAGAATTTTTACCTGGCTCAGTCAATGAGCCGCGATTAATTCGAATTTCATCGGGTGTTTGTTTATCGACATAGGCGTGACCCGATTGAATGAGAGATTCAGCCGCTTGATACATAAAGTCAAAATAGTTACTCGCAAAATAAAGATGAGAAGTTTTATTTTGTTCCCATGAGAAACCTAACCATGAAACATTACTTTTAATGCTATCGACATATTCTTGATTTTCTTTTTCAGGATTCGTGTCATCAAAACGTAAATGACAAATGCCATCGTAATCTTTGGCTAATCCAAAGTTTAAAAAAATACTTTTTGCATGTCCTATATGAAGATAGCCATTAGGCTCAGGGGGAAAGCGTGTTCTGATTTTAGCTTGATCAATCGGTGCTGTCGAATGATGTGATGCATCTCCAGGAGAGCCTGCCCAGGTTTTACCTTCAAAACTTTTATTCGCTAAATCGCGCTCAATGACGCCGCGGATAAAGTTGGAAGGTGCTTGAGTTGTGGTTTTATGGTCTGACATAATAGAACGATATTCTACACCGAAATGGCAGCTTCCTTAGCCCCAATCCATTGATCTTAAAGCTAAAAAAGATACGCTATGATAAGATCAACTTTTGATTTTTAATCTAATACTTAATGCAACATAACCTCGTCTTTAAAGTTTTAGACGTTCTGTCTGATGGTAAATTTCACTCTGGTGAGTCGATTGCCAAAACATTCGACATCTCTCGCGTTTCTATCTGGAATGCTATTAAAAAAGCAGAAGAGTTTGGTGTAGAGATTTATTCCGTTCGCGGCCGAGGTTACAAACTCATTCAGCCTATTATGCTTTTAAAGAAACCTAGTATTGAGCAGGTGATGGGGGAAATTCATCATTGGTTTAATTTAGAAATTTTCGATGTGATGGATTCTACGAATAGTTATTTAATGGAAAAAGCTTCTTTAGGGCATCCTCATGCATCGGTTGCAGCGACCCATATTCAAACCAAGGGGAGGGGCAGACGAGGTAGATCATGGCAATCAGCCTTAGGTGAAAGTTTAACGTTTTCACTTCTTTGGCGATTTAACGGAGGAGCGGCTACTCTTTCAGGGTTAAGTTTAGCTGTAGGCGTTGCAATCATTCGTAGCCTTCATCGATTTGGTATATTGAGCGCACAGTTAAAATGGCCGAACGATGTTTTAGTGCAAGATGGGCCGCAATATAAAAAACTAGCGGGTATTTTGATTGAGCTTCAAGGCGATATGGAAGGACAGAGTACTGCGGTGATTGGTATTGGCATTAACTTAAAGTTATCCAAAAAAAGTTTAAATCAAATTGATCAGCCGGCGATTGATTTGGACAGTGTGAGTGTTGATGATATCGATCCTAATTTATTATTGGGCCAGATTTTAAAAGATTTAGCGGATGTATTAGGTCAATTTAATGCATCTAAGTTTGCATCTTTAAAGGAAGAGTGGATAAGCCATCATGTTTACCAACATCAAATTGTGACCTTATCACTCGGAGATGGAAGATCTGTGACAGGTTTAGCGCAAGGCGTCACTGATGATGGTGCACTTATGATTGAAACACCATCCAGTGGTATTGAAATATTCTCATCCGGTGAAATTACATTAAGAAAAGCATAAACATGTTTCTACTGATTGATATAGGTAATACCAAAACAAAATGGATGCTTCGTGATCAAAGAAAAATCTATCAAGAGGATTCTTTTTTAACAGAAGATATCGATCAAGATCATTTTATGTTTAGTGACAAGATCCAAAAAATATTAATTTCAAATGTCGCTAGCTTTGAAAAAGAAGCGATATTAAAAATTAAACTGAAAAAATTTGCATGTCCCATTGAATTTGTGAAACCACAAAAAAAATGGAAACATCTTTTGAATGGCTATCAAGATAGCTCATCTCTTGGTGTTGACCGTTGGCTATCTGCATTGAGTGTATCCAATAGTATTCAAAATGCTGCAGTAATTGTCTCAGTGGGTACTGCGGTGACGATTGATTATTTGAGCTTTGATAAAAAAGAACATCAATATATATTTGAAGGGGGTGTCATCTTACCAGGGCTTTATCTTACAAAAAATGCTTTATCTCAAAATACAGCGCAATTAAAAAATGATGAAGGTGTACTTCAAATACCAGCAATCAATACAGCCAATGCCATTCAATCTGGATTTATTTTAAGTGTTTTAGGTAATCTTAAATCTTTCTTTGAATTAGCACTGTCAAAATCTAAAGATGTACACATTATTTTGAGTGGAGGGGATGCTGAATATATCTATCAGCACTTAAATGAAGATTTAAAGAGCCATACAACCATCAAAAAAGATTTAGTACTCGATGGACTTTTTGTTCTAGCGAATAATTAAAAAAACGTTTTAGCGTTTTTTAATATAAAGATCGGTGATCGTACCTTCTTTAACTTCTGCTGCAAAGCAAACAGTTTCAGATAGTGTCGGATGTGGATGAATGGTTAAACCAAGGTCATGTGCATCGGCACCCATTTCAATCGCTAATACGGTTTCAGCAATAAGCTCTCCTGCATTCACACCGGTAATACCTGCACCAATCAATCGATGCGTTTCCTTATCAAAAATAAGTTTAGTGGTACCTTCGCTGCGATTATTAGATAGCGCACGACCACTTGCTGCCCAAGGGAAACTTGCTTTTTCAATTTCAATATTTTTTAGTTTCGCTTCTAATTCAGTGATACCTGCCCATGCGACTTCAGGATCGGTATACGCGACAGATGGAATGGTAAGAGCTTGGAATTCAACCTTATGCCCTGCAATCACTTCAGCTGCTACTTTACCTTCATGTGTTGCTTTGTGAGCTAGCATAGGTTGACCTACAATATCGCCAATCGCAAAGATGTGGGATACATTCGTTCGCATTTGTTTATTCACAGGAATAAACCCTTGGTCAGTGACCGTGACACCTGCGACTTCCGCTTTGATTGCTTTTCCGTTAGGGCG
>DAIOGA010000034.1:0-4011 GCA_036745495.1 Candidatus Methylopumilus sp. | reverse complement strand
GGGAATTTTGTCGATTGTGAGCCTGCTGCAATAATGCAATGTTCAAAACCTACAGTCTCAGTTTGACCATCCGCTTTAGTCACTTTAATTTGATGCGATGTTGTAAATTCACCGACACCTTGAATCACTGTGACTTGTCTTTGTTTTGCCATCGCACTTAAACCTTGCGTCAATTTACCGACGACATCATTGGCTTTCCAATGGCGAATTTTTTCTAAGTTAATATCGGGTGGACCAAAAGAAACACCATGCTGTGCTGTTTCTTCAGCTTCTGTGATGACTTTAGCGGTATGTAAGAGTGCTTTGGATGGAATACAACCTACATTAAGACATACACCACCTAGGGTTCCATATCTTTCAATGAGAATGACTTTCTTACCTAAATCTGCAGCACGGAATGCAGCGGTATAGCCACCAGGGCCTGAACCTAAGACGACGACTTCAGTTTCATGAGTGGACACAACATCTGATTTTTTAGCGACTGCTTGTGAAGTTATTTCAGGAGGCGATTCCTTTTTTATATCTGCCTTTGTTTCAGATTTAACCTCTTTTTGAGTTTCAGCTTTTTGAGGTTTTTCAACTGATTCATTTAATTCAATGACAAGGATATTAGAGCCTTGTTTCACTTTATCACCCACCTTTAAATTAATGCTGGTGACTTTTCCTTCATGCATGGATGGAATATCCATCGAAGCTTTATCTGACTCTAGAGTAATTAAAGGATCTTCTTTTTTAATGGTATCGCCAACTTTAACAATAATATCGATGACTTCAACGCTATCGAAGTTACCGATATCAGGTACCGTGATTTGAAAAGTATTGGCCATAAAAATTAGAGAAGGAGTCGTCTCACATCAGACAACATCATGCGTAAGTGACTTGTAAAGCGCGCCCCATCTGCACCATCAATCACACGGTGATCGTATGAAAGGGAGAGTGGCAAGATCAGTCTTGCTTCAAATGTTTTTGTTTTGGGGTCGTAAATAGGTTCCATCGATGATCGTGATATACCTAAGATTGCGACTTCAGGGCAATTAATGATCGGTGTAAATTTAGTGCCACCAATGCCACCTAAACTTGAAATCGTAAAGCATCCACCTTGCATTTCTTCTAGTTTAAGTTTGCGTTCACGTGCTTTAGCAGATAACTCACCTAAGTCTTTTGCAATATCAAGCACATCCTTTTGATGAACATCACGAACAACTGGTACAACTAATCCGTCAGGCGTATCGCATGCAAAACCGATGTTGTAATAAGATTTTAAAATGAGCTCATCGCCATTCGCTGAAAGTGATGCATTAAAATTAGGATAAGTTTTGAGTGCATTCACACAAGCTTTCATAAGAAAAGCTAAGAGAGTAAGTTTGACACCTTTTTTCTCGGCATCCGTTTGCATGGATTTTCTAAATGCTTCGAGGTCAGTAATATCAGCTTCATCAAATTGTGTGACGTGAGGAGCTGTCACCCAATTACGGTGAAGATTGGCACCTGACAATTTTTTAATTTTAGAAAGTGGTTTTGTTTCTATTTCACCATACTGACTAAAATCAATGACAGGCATAGACATGACCGTAGGTGCGTTACCCATATTATCTGTGCGAGGTCTTGCTAACTCCCCTTTGACATAATTTTGAACATCAGATTCTAGAATGCGATTTTTAGGTCCTGATCCTTGAACGAATGCCAAATTAACACCAAGCTCACGCGCAAATTTTCTGACCGAAGGACTCGCGTGCGATTTTTTATTAGGTGCTACAGCAATACTGTCACCGATAGGTGCCGGTGTTTGCTGTGGCTTAATTTTTTGCGGAGGCTCTGGAGCTGGACGCGTGGGTTCAGGAATAGAAGCTTTCGGAGCCTCTTCTTTTTTAATTTCTTTTATTTCTTCTTTCGCTTCTGATTTTTTGTCAGATTCCACAACCTCAAGCATTAAAATAGGGGAGCCCTGTTTAATTTTGTCGCCCACTTTTAAAAGAATTTCCTTCACCACACCATTGCTTGGTGCCGGAATATCCATAGACGCTTTATCGGATTCGAGCGTAATCAATGGATCATCTTTTTTGATTGCATCACCCACTTTAGCAATGACTTCAATCACATCGACACTGTCGAAGTTACCTATATCGGGGACGAGTATTTTTTCAATAGCCATAATTACTGTGTCACCGGATTAGGTTTATTAGGATCGAGTTTAAATTTCTTAATTGCATCAGTCACGATAGATGATTTGATTTTGCCTTCATCACTTAATGCTTTGAGTGTTGCCACAACAACGTAATGACGATCGACTTCAAAGAAGTGGCGTAAGTTTTCACGTGAATCAGAGCGTCCAAATCCGTCAGTACCAAGCGCTACAAATTTATGCGGCAAGAAGACAGCAATTTGTTCTGCAAATGATTTCATATAATCAGTTGATGCAATGATTGGACCTTCTGCTTTTTTGAGAAGCTTTTCAACGTGAGATTCTTTTTGTGGCTTATCAGGATTCATGCGATTCCAACGATCTATCTCTAATGCATCCTTACGAAGTTCGTTAAAGCTTGTGACACTCCATACATCTGCTGATACACCATAATCAGTCTCGAGAATTTTTTGTGCTTCAATGACTTCGCGTAAGATCACACCGCTACCCATGAGCTGTACTTTTTCACCCTTGGCTTTGGAAGTAGAGAATTGATACATACCTTTGATGATATCTGCCTCAACCCCTTTAGGCATTTCAGGGTGGCTATAATTTTCATTCATCACCGTGATGTAATAGAACACATCTTCTTGATTTTCCACCATACGTTTTAAACCGTCTTGCATGATGACAGCAAGTTCGTATGCGAAGGTTGGGTCGTATGACACACAGTTAGGAATCATAGCCGCCATTAATTGGCTATGACCATCTTCATGTTGTAAGCCTTCACCATTGAGTGTGGTTCGACCTGCAGTAGCACCTAGCAAGAATCCGCGAGCTCTGGAATCGCCAGCTGCCCATGCAAGATCTCCAATACGTTGGAAACCAAACATCGAATAGAAAATATAAAACGGAATCATTTGAATGCCGTTGACCGTATATGAAGTGGCTGCCGCTACCCATGACGAGAATGAGCCTGCTTCATTAATACCTTCTTCTAGAATTTGGCCGTCTTGTTGTTCTTTATAGAACATCACTTGGTCAGAATCTTGTGGTTCGTATAATTGACCGACAGACGAATAGATACCTAGCTGTCTAAACATACCTTCCATACCAAACGTGCGAGCTTCATCAGGCACAATCGGTACAATATATTTACCAAGTTCTTTATCGCGCACAAGTGTAGATAGAATTCTAACGAATGCCATTGTGGTTGAAATTTCACGCTCACCTGTAGCTGTTAGCATATTTTCAAAAGCAGATAACGGCGGTGTTTTAAGTGGATTACCTTTACGTTTACGTTGCGGTACAAAGCCACCTAGCGCTTCACGTCTTTCCATCATGTATTTAATTTCAGGTGAATCAGGTGCCGGTTTATGGAAAGATAATTTTTCAACTTCTTCATCGGTAATTTGCAAATCAAAACGATCACGGAAAGCTTTCAATGAATCGATATCCATACTCTTTTGTTGATGCGTAATATTTTGTCCTTCACCTGCATCCCCCATACCGTAACCTTTAACCGTTTTAGCTAAAACGACTGAAGGTTGGCCTTTGTGTGAAGTGGCTGCGGCATACGCTGCATATACTTTATGAGGATCATGCCCACCACGATTTAATCGCCAGATATCTTGATCTGACATAGCAGCGACCATCTCTTTTAATTCTGGATATTTACCAAAGAAGTGTTCACGCGTGTAAGCACCACCTTTAGCTTTAAAGTTTTGGTATTCGCCGTCTACACATTCTTCCATGCGCTTTTTAAGTAATCCTGTTTTATCCATAGCAATCAATGGATCCCAGTAAGAGCCCCAAATGACTTTAATTACATTCCAACCCGAACCTCTAAAATCAGATTCAAGTTCTTGAATGATTTTGCCATTGCCACG
>DAIOGA010000033.1:0-8465 GCA_036745495.1 Candidatus Methylopumilus sp. | reverse complement strand
AAAAGTTCACAAAAAAAGAGGTTAATTCTTTGCAAGTTGTTTTCTATAGTTTTCAAGGTTGATCTGGTAATTTTGAGCATCCCCATATTCTAAAAACTTTAAGTATCTCGCGTGTGAACCCATGACTTTTCTTGCATGCTTGATAGGGCAAAAATACTGCTCAGTTTTAGCAACGATTTCAGTGATATATGCAAGAAGGCCGGCCCCATAAGCACAATAAGTGCAATGAAATTTCTCGATCCAATTGAGATAATGGAGATGATGGCGATCAAATGAAATGTAATCACTTCTCTTCACTGACTTAATTTCATAGATTGGAAAGCAAGTAATTTGATAGAAGCTAATACATAAATCTAAAATTAACATTGGAAAGATCATGCTATAGATGATAGGACCGGTAATAAGGTTTTGTGGTCTTGTTGAAAACCAATTGATAAGCCCTATTTTTAATTTCTTATGCGCTTCTTTAATAGAGCTTTCAAACTCAACTTTTTTTCCTTTAAATTTATAATTAAATTGAATCTCTTGTTGGTGGATTGTTTCATTAAGTTCTTTTTCAATAGCCTCCATCTGATCAAGGAGATTTTTTATTTTTTTATTTTTCATTGTTGACTTCCAACTTCTAGGCGAAGTTAATGGTTAGCGGTCGCGTTTAAAAGGTTTTGCGGTCGATGGTTTATTTCTAGCAAATTGATGCATTCTCTTAGAGTGATTTTCAGAAAGTGGTTGTCTTCCAGGGATGAGATGTTTTTTGCTGTCTCCAATTAAGTCAGAGCGACCCATGCGTTGTAATGCTTCACGAAGCATAGGCCAATTTTTTGGATCGTGATATCGAATAAAAGCTTTATGAAGTCGACGCACACCGCCTGCGCGAGGAATAGGAACTTCTTCACTATCGTTCGTTACTTTTCTTAAAGGATTTTTACCTGAGTGATACATGGCTGTAGCCATCGCCATGGGTGTAGGGGTAAAAGTTTGCACTTGATCTAATTTAAAATCATGTTCTTTGAGCCATAGAGCTAAATTCAACATATCTTCATCAGTAGCGCCTGGATGTGCTGCAATAAAGTAAGGGATTAAATATTGCTCTTTACCTACTTCTTTTGAGAAGCGATCAAACATTTCTTTAAATTTATTATATGAGCCCATACCAGGCTTCATCATTTTGGATAAGACATTTTCTTCTGAGTGTTCGGGTGCAATTTTCAAATAACCGCCGACATGATGTTGCACAAGCTCTTTGACATATTCTGGCGAGGTTACAGCCAAATCATAACGAAGCCCTGATCCAATCAGTACTTTTTTAATGCCTTTGGTATTTCTTGCTTTGCGATAAAGTTCTATGAGGGCTGAGTGATCAGTGTTTAAATTTTCACAAATACCTGGATAGACGCATGAGAGTTTTCTGCATGACGCCTCAATCGTTTCTGATTTACAAGCCATGCGATACATATTCGCTGTGGGCCCGCCTAAATCTGAAATGACACCTGTGAAGCCATCCACTTTATCTCTAATCTCTTCAACTTCTTTTAAGATACTTTCTTCAGATCTACTTTGAATAATACGACCTTCATGTTCTGTAATAGAACAGAAAGTGCATCCTCCAAAACAGCCGCGCATAATATTGACTGAGAAACGAATCATTTCCCATGCAGAAATTTTAGCGTCGCCATAAGAAGGATGAGGCTTTCTTGCATAAGGCATACCGTATACATAATCCATCTCTTTTGTTGTGAGGGGAATAGGAGGTGGGTTTAACCATACTTCACGATCCCCATGCTTTTGGATGAGTGCACGGGCATTACCTGGATTTGCTTCTAAATGAAGGACGCGTGATGCGTGCGCATAGAGCACAGGATTATCAACCACTTCTTCAAAGCTTGGTAATCGAACCACTTGTTTACTTCGATCCGTTTTTGTTTTTCGAACCACTTGAATAACTTTGACATCTTCAGGTAATTTTTCTTTGGTTTCGCAATCACTCCCAACACCCATTTTCATTTCATAAGGATCAACATGCGCTTCAATTTTTCCAGGTCGATCAAGGTGTGTGGATGCAACTTCTTCCCAGCCATCAGGGATTTTTTTACGCAAGAATGCAGTACCTCTGATATCTTGAATGTCTTCTACTTTTTCGCCATCAGCGATGCGATGTGTGAGTTCAATAAGTGCGCGTTCAGCATTGCCATATAACAAAATATCAGCTTTCGAATCCACCAATATTGAACGACGTACTTTGTCAGACCAATAATCATAATGGGCAATACGTCGGAGACTAGCTTCAATACTTCCAATAACCAAAGGTACGTCTGAAAATGCTTCGCGACATCTTTGAGAATAGACGAGCACTGCTCGATCAGGACGTTTACCTGCAATCGCACCCGGCGTATAAGCATCATCTGAACGAATTTTTCGATCAGCTGTATATCGATTCACCATGCTATCCATATTGCCAGCGGTGATACCGAAATAGAGGTTGGGTTTACCTAGCGCTTTGAATGGTTGAGCACTCGACCAATTGGGCTGAGAGATAATGCCTACTCGGAATCCTTGATCTTCTAGTAATCGACCCACTAAGGCCATACCAAAACTTGGATGATCAATATAAGCATCTCCTGTCACTAAAATAATGTCGCAACTATCCCAGCCTAATGCGTCCATTTCCTTACGTGTCATAGGGAGCATTGGAGAAATACCAAAGCGCTTCGCCCAATAAGGGCGATATTTATTAATGGCTTTTAGTGAAGATTGAGCAGTCGTTTGCATAGTTGAGTATTTTACTCCGATAAACCTATTAAACGCTTTATAATTAATTAGTTAAAGTAATTATTCCACTGATCAGAAAATTTATATGCATTTTGAATTAATCGATTTAGCTATTAGCTTATGTTTATTGCTCGGCGCAATTTTGTATACCTCAGTGGGACATGCAGGCGCTTCAATTTATATTGCGATCATGACGCTATTTAATATTCCGAGCACAGTCATTAAACCTACTGCATTAGTTTTAAATATTTTTATCGCCTCATTTACGAGCTGGCGTTTTATAAGAAAAGGTTTTTTTGATTTAAAAGTTTTATTGCCTATCGCAATAGGCGCTATACCTTTTGCATTTTTAGGTGGCTTTATTAATGCGCCGAGCCATATTTATAAATCTATTGTCGGTATGATTCTTTTATTATCTGCTATATCTCTTGTGACCAATCTTTCCAAGAAAATTGATAAAAATCTTAAGAAGCCACCATTTCTTTTAGCAGTGATCATCGGTTCATTTATTGGATTTTTGGCAGGATTGACTGGAACAGGTGGCGGCATTTTTCTCTCCCCGCTTATATTGTTTTTAGGTTGGAGTTCAACTAAAACAACTTCGGGTATCACCGCACTTTTTATTTTAATTAATTCAAGTTTTGGTTTGCTTGGAAATTATTCTTCTGTTCAGAATTTACCAACTCAATTACCTCTATTTATAAGTGCAACTTTAATTGGTGCAATTATTGGTACAACGCTTGGGATAAAGTTTTATACAGCCAATACCATTAAAAAAACACTGGCTTTAGTCTTGGTGATAGCAGGATTTAAGTTGTTATTAACTTAAAATAAAAAATCCCACATACCGCGATATATACGTGGGATAAAAACTATCCCGAAAGACAGTTTTTTATGCGGTCTTAGCTAGAACAGATGGGTGAATTCCAAATCTGGCTTTGAATTTCACAGAGAATCTTCCTAAATGCTTACATCCAACATTTAAAGCAACCTCAGTCGTTTTTTTGGTACTTTTATGTCGCTTAATTAAATCAAAAGCCAGAACAAGCCTTTCTTCTTCTATATATTCAAAAGGTGTTTTATTAAAATTCTTTTTAAATAAGAGTTGCAAAGATCGCTCTGAATATCCGGAAGCATTTTTTAAATCACTCATAGTTATCTTCTCTGAAAGGTGCAATCGAATATATTGCTGAGCTAATTCAATTGCTTTATGTGGAGTTGAATTCATCATTTAATTACCTAGCATATTTTCAAAGTTTGGAATGACTTCGGAAACATTTAAACCTAGTGCTTCGGCATATCTTCGTACGCATACCAATTTTAAAGAAGGGGAGGGAAAGTGATGAGGTTTGTTTTCCTCAATAGATAAAATCTGTCTTTCAGCTAAACACAATTCGTGGGCAATATCTAAAGGAGAAAGACCGCGCTCAATTCTTTTTTGCTTTAACAGATTGTAGTTGTAGATCTCCTTTTCCATGGCAGCATACTACTAAGATATTCTCAGTAAGCATATCCTGCGAAAGCATGATATTACGGGGGGGTAGAGACTTACCTGCTCAAATGAATAAGCTCAGAAAGTGTTTTAATTTTAAGTTTTCGCATCACTTCAGATTTATATTGTTTTACTGTAGGCAAAGATAATTTTAGTTTGTCTATAAGCTCATTATTATTTAAACCTTCATTCAAGAGTTTATATACTTCCAATTCTCTTGGTGACAATGTTTCAAGAAGTTCTTTTAAATATATTTTTTTGGCATCAAGTTCACACGCTTTTTTTACAACTTGAATTAATTGGTCAGCATCAAAAGGTTTTACTAAAAAATCAATAGCGCCTTGCTGCATAGCTTTAATACTTTGCGAAATAGAGGCTTCACCACTTATAAAAATAATAGGTATATCAATATTTAATTCAATTAATTGTTCTTGAAGCTCTACGCCTGATATGTCAGGCATTTGCATGTCAGTAATCAATACGCCAGGACGTTGAATTTTATTTTTCAAAAATGCATTGGCATTGCTGAAGCTTAATACGTTATATCCAATGAAGTTAAGAATGGATTCAACGCTTTCTCTTTGTGAGACATTGTCTTCAACTAAATAGATATGAAAGTCGGAATGTTTAAATTTTATTGTATTGGTAGACAATTAAAAGAATCTCATTATTAGAAAACTTTTGTATATCTGAAAATGACTCTTTGATCTTCTTTGTAGTTATTTTCAGCTTGAATATCTTCACCGTATTGAAAAGTGAGTCTTCCAAAGGAGTATTGTCCTGTGAGTGTTAATTGATAGCGTTGAAGTTCTATTGGAAGATGATTGGCGATCCCATTAATTGTTTTATCACCACCTTCGGTATAAAAGTAAGTAAGTCCTGCAGCATAAGTTGCGTTAAATGTGTATCTCAGAGCTGTTTGCAATGTGTAAAGAGGGTCTTGTTCCATATACGTATGAGCCCCTGTTACTGAAAAATAGTCACGATTATCGCCTGACCACAGGGTATCGAATGCAGCTGACCATTCAACATTTTTATATATAGGTGTTTGATATCCAGCTTGGATAGCTGACTGGTATCGATTGGCACCCATATTAAAAGCACGGCTCCCATCATAATTTCCAGTTGGCAAAGTGAGATAACCGCCTATTGCAAAGTAGGTTTGTGTTTCACGGTTAGCGTAAGGCCAAAATGCAAGAAGCATAGTCGTGTCTCCAATACCAGAATCACCTTTGCTTGCTCCAAACCCTTCTTGAGGATGTACATAGCCAATAGGAGTCTGTACATAAAATAATGAGGGATGTTTTTCAATTTCAAAAGATCGACCAAGTCGCACTAGGCTTTGTGCAGTGTTGTATCGGAGACTTGCGGACTTACTAAAATCACTCTGTAAATATGAAAATTGAATAAGAGTTAAATCTGATTTTAAAGGAATAAGATCTGCTGGCTGAAGATCAATTGCATAGGCATTTGGGATCGTTAATGCAACGAAGGTGAATATAAAAAATAAAGCCAGCATGAAATATACGTAATATGGATATACATTTAAAATGTAAGTTGATTCATTGTAATGTAAATTGCACAATAAAAAAGGGCGGCATTAAGACATTCAAATTAATCTATATGTATTTTGCGATATGATGAAAAAAATTCACAAAAGGTTAAATCAAATTGGGTCTTAATCAGAATCAACTCGTATATCTCATTTTTATTTTCTTAATATTTGGTGTTGGATTTAACAGTTATTTAGATATACAAAATATTGGCAAAAGTAAAAAAATGAGCCCATATTGGTTTTGGTCTTTAGCATTCATTATGATTTCTGATATTTCAGCTTTTATTATGCCTTTTGGTATAAATATATTAGCCATTCCATTCAATATAAGTTTTATAGCTGCGTTAATTACTTTGGTGCTTTTATTTAAATCGTGGAATGGGCCTATATCAAAAAAACTTATTTATAACGCTATCTTATTAACTGTTATTTTTGGTATCGCATTCATTTATATATTATTTAATTTTCAATATATTCATCGAGTTTTCTTGACTACCAGCACGGCAACATTTCTTTTGGCTGCACAATTTTTTGAATTGCTGAAATTAAGAACAAAAGAAAAATCTATTCATATTAATTTTTTATTGGGAATAATAGCTTTTTCAGCTGTCCTAGCAATCGCTAGATTTATATTCGCAATTCAAGCTAATAGCATTGATGCGAATATTAAATATTTTTATCAAGAAAGCGAAGCATCTCAGCTTGCACGATTTATTTTTTCATGTTCGTTGTTATTAATCTATATATTCATATCAAATTATTTTTATTTAAGATTGCTTAATAATGAAAAAAAAGCCTTAAAGAAAATTAAAAATCAATCGACGATGCTTGATGTATCTAATTTAGAAAAGAAGAAATTAGCAACATTGTTATCCGAAAGAGAGGCAATGATTTCATCGATTCTTAATTCAAATAAACTAGCTTCAACTGGTGCTCTTTCCGCATCAATTGCTCACGAATTAAATCAACCACTTGGCGCTATTCAATTAAATAGCCAATTCCTTCAAATGCATTTAAAAGCAGGAAAAAATAATAGTGAAGACTTAAAAAAAATTATCGATAGAATTATTGATGACAACAAGCGTGCTAGCGGTATTGTCTCTTCACTAAGGAATATATTTTCTAATAAAGAAGTAGGTTATAGCGCATTAAATATAAATGAAATAATTCACTCAACGCTTTCATTAGTAAATTTAGATCGAAAGAACATAAAAATAAAAATTACTACCAACTTAAGTTCTAGATCATTTGTGTATGTAAATACCGATCAGCTCCGACAAGTTTTTTTAAATCTAGTTAATAATTCTATTGAAGCGTTTAGAAATAGCAAGAAAGCAAGTAAGACGATTCATATATCTACATATGATAAAAAAGACTTTGTTCAGATTGATTTTCAAGATAATGGACCTGGAGTAAATAAAGAAATTCAGAGTGACCTTTTTAACTTGCTCAAAACAAATAAGAAAACTGGACTTGGTGTTGGCTTATGGTTATCAAGGTATATTATTGAGAGAAATAAAGGAGAAATCAAATTTAAGAATGTGCCTAAAGGAGGCGCATTATTCTCTATTACATTGCCAGCGCTGAAAGCGAGAAAAACTAGAATTTAAAAAGGTAATTTTGATTCTGGAGACGCTTTTAAAAGTACCTCTTTGAATGATTGCTGAATTCTTTCAAGCGCAACTTTGTTCTCAGCTTCAAATCTTAAAACAATAACAGGCGTTGTGTTTGATGCGCGCATTAATCCAAACCCGTCTTGATACTCAACGCGCAATCCATCAACTTTAATAATTTCGAGTGCATTATCGAACTCTGCTTCAGTTTGTAATTTTTTAATTAGAGAGTGAGGCTCACCTTCCTTCATTTTAATTTGAAGTTCAGGTGTACTTATACTATTAGGCAAGCTATTTAAAACTTCTGATGAATTATCAAAGCGACTTAAAATTTCTAAAAGCCTAACGCCAGCATAAATCCCATCATCAAAACCATACCAGCGTTCTTTAAAGAATGTGTGTCCGCTCATTTCGCCAGCAAGTGCTGCGTTCTCTTCTTTCATTTTGGCTTTAATAAGAGAGTGACCTGTTTTCCACATCAAAGGTTTACCGCCTTTATCTTTAATCCATTGAAATAAATTACGCGTTGATTTCACATCAAAGATAATGGTGGCATTTGGATTGCGACTTAATACATCTTCTGCGAATAATAAAAGTTGTCGATCTGGATAAATGATTTGACCATCTTTTGTGACCACACCTAAACGATCAGCATCACCATCAAATGCAAAACCTAATTCAGCTTCACTATTTTTAAGATGTGCTATGACATCATTTAAATTATGTGGCTCAGAAGGGTCGGGGTGATGATTCGGAAATGTACCATCTACGTCACAGAATAATTCTTCCACAGAGCAACCAATACTTTCATAAATTTGTCTCGCATAAGCGCCTGCCACACCATTGCCGCAGTCAATGACGATTTTCATGGGACGTTTTAAATGGATATGATTTTTGATAGCTTCAATATAGTCATTGGCAATGTCATATTTCTTTTCTATTCCCTGACCTTTATAAAAGGTTTCTTTTTCTATACGGGCATAAAGGTTTTGTATTGCTTCTGTTGATAAAGTATCACCACCTAAAACCATCTTTAAGC
>DAIOGA010000032.1:7164-8614 GCA_036745495.1 Candidatus Methylopumilus sp. | reverse complement strand
CTATCTTGAATATTTTCTTGTGACATTTTAGAAATAACCTTCTTTTTTGCGTTGTTCCATGGAGGCATCCGATGTTTGATCATCTAACCTTGTTGCACCACGTTCTGTAATTGTGGTAGTTGCTGTTTCGATAATAATTTTTTCAACGCTATCAGCCACACTTTCAACAGGTGCTGTGCAAGTAATATCGCCTACAGTTCTATAGCGCACCATAATTTCTTCAACGACTTCATTATCTTTTTTAGGGGTAAGAGGGGTGATAGGTACAATAGCTCCTCCACGTCTCACAATAGGACGCTTATGTGCAAAGTAAATACTAGGTAAGCCTAATTTTTCACGTTCGATATATTGCCAAACATCCATTTCAGTCCAATTTGAAATAGGGAAGGCACGAATATTTTCACCTTTATGTACTTTAGCGTTATACAAATTCCATAATTCAGGTCTTTGGTTTTTAGGATCCCACTGACCAAATTCATCTCTAAAGCTCATGATACGTTCTTTAGCGCGCGCTTTTTCTTCGTCACGTCTCGCACCACCAATACAACAATCAAATTCAAATTCAGCAATAGCTTCTAGGAGTGTCACTGATTGATGTTTATTACGAGGTTCATCCGGTGTTTTTAAAACAACCGTACCACGTTTCATAGAATCCTCAACAGACCTTACGATGAGTCTTTCGTTAAGTTCTTTCGCGCGAAGGTCTCTAAATTGGATGACTTCATCATAGTTGTGCCCCGTATCAATATGAAGAAGCGGAAAAGGAAAGCGTCCAGGCCTAAATGCTTTTTCAGCTAGTCTTAATAAACAAAGCGAATCTTTGCCGCCTGAGAAAAGCAAAACTGGATTGCTGCATTGCCCTGCGACTTCTCGTAAGATATGAATAGCTTCAGATTCAAGCCAATCGAGATGTGTTAAATTTGAAAGTGTTGTCATATTATTTTACGTGTAGTCCGCATTCTTTATTTTGAGGATCTTCCCACCACCATCGCCCAGCTCTGACATCTTCTCCTGCAGAAATTGCACGCGTACAAGGTGCACAGCCGATGCTTGGATAAAATTGATCATGAAGTGCGTTATAAGGTACGTCATGAATTTTAATGTAAGCCCAAATTTCAACTTCGCTCCATGAGCTTAAGGGATTTAATTTTTGAGATTGATGAGCTTCGTCAAATTCTTCTTCTTGAAGCGTTTGTCTTGTTTGTGATTGCTCTTGTCTCATGCCTGTGATCCAAGCTTTTTTATTTTTCAAAGCGCGATTTAAAGGCTCTACTTTTCGAATAGCGCAGCAAGATTTTCTTAAATCAAGAGAATTATAAAAAGCGTTGATACCATTTGTATTGACGTAGTTTTCAACTTTTTCTTGATTTGGAAAGTAAAGTTTAATTTTAAATTGATATTTATCTTCTACTTTTTGAATCAAATTATAAGTTTCAGAAGGTAGTCTTCC
>DAIOGA010000032.1:0-7064 GCA_036745495.1 Candidatus Methylopumilus sp. | reverse complement strand
ACAGGTTCTTTTATATCGACAGCACCTTGATATGGATCACTAAAAGATTGAAGTGCTTTTAAAGCTTCATGAACATCTTTACCAGTTTTAATGAGATAACTATCAAATCCTGAGCGTTTTAAATAAAACAATTGATCTTGTAATACATCACCAAAGGCTCTGAGGGTATTTTTAAATTGATAACGCGTACGAAGCAAATTACCCAATGAAAATATACGGCCATCTTGAAAGCGCTCCACAAATACAGCAATGAGTGGAAATACATTAATATCTTTTTCTATATTTATTAGCGCATCTAGAGTTTCATGCGTGGCTAACCATAATGCAATTTCATTATTTTGAAGTCGAGTTTGTAATGCCTCACGATTTTTTAAGTAGACACTTAGTGGCAAAATAATTTTGCCATTTTGCGGAATCACAGTTTCGTTAATTTGTAATTCTGAAGGTAGTGATTCGCCTGTTAATTTAAATAACACTACTTTACCTGCTTGTTTTTTTACTTCTTCATTGCCACTTGGAAGTGCAACAAACGTCCATTCGTCATCAACGATGCTTTGATTAAGTATGAGTTGTGAATTAAGCATAGACATGCTCCTTAAATGGATTCACACCTAAGCGTCTTACCGTATCGATGAATCTTTCTTCAGGATTGCGATGTTTGATATAAACATCGATAAGTTTTTTAACAACCCCTGGCATTTCTTCTGCAGCGAAAGAAGGTCCTATGACAGTCCCTAAACTCGCGTCATTTCCTTGTTTGCCACCAATGGTCACCTGATACCATTCTGATCCATCTTTATCGACTCCCAATACGCCAATATGACCAATATGATGATGACCGCATGCATTCATACATCCAGAAATATTAAGTTCTAATTCTCCAATATCATGGAGATAATCTAGATTATCGAAAGCTTCTTGAATAGAAGTTGCAATTGGAATACTTTTTGCATTCGCAAGTGAACAAAAGTCGCCACCAGGGCAACAGATGATATCTGTTAAAAGGCCAATATTAGGTGTGGCTAATTGATGCGCTTTTGCTTTTTCCCATATATGAAAAATATCTTTTAGTTTTACATCGGCCAGGATGAGATTTTGTTCATGGGATACACGAAGTTCCCCAAAGCTATAGAGCTCAGCTAAATCAGCCACAATTCTCATTTGCGCTGAAGTTGCATCGCCTGGGGCTAGGCCATGGGGCTTAAGCGATAGTGTAATCGCACGATAACCTTTTTGTTTGTGCGGATGAACAGATCGCTTCACCCAAGATGCAAAAGCTTTATTGTTTTGAATAGCTTGATCGAAATCGTCATCTTGATCATTTAATTTTTCATAAGGCATGCTAGTAAAAAATTTAGCAACACGTTTTAATTCATTTTCATTAATTGTGTTTGGTGAATTTTTTAAATGACTCCATTCTGCCTCGACTTGTTTTTTGAATTCTTCAATGCCCAGAGCTTTTACTAAAATCTTAATTCGTGCTTTATAGATATTGTCACGACGACCATGAAGGTTGTAAACGCGAATGATAGCTTCGCAATAAGTGAGCACATGCTCCCATTCGAGATGTTCGCGAATAATAGATCCAAGAATTGGTGTTCTTCCTAATCCACCACCCACCCAAATGCGAATGGCCATCTTTTGTTCTTTGTCATAATAAAACTCAAGACCAATATCATGTGCTTGAACAATCGCACGATCTTGTTTACTACCTGAGACTGCAATTTTAAATTTACGAGGTAGTAGTGAAAATTCAGGATGAAAAGTACTCCATTGTCTTAAGATTTCTGCAATAGCTCTTGGATCAATAATTTCGTCAGGAGCCACGCCTGCAAATTGGTCGGTCGTAATGTTACGAATACAATTTCCAGAAGTTTGAATAGCGTGCATTTCAACTTTAGAAAGCTCTTCTAAAATATCGGGCGTCTCTTCTAATTTAGGCCAGTTAAGTTGTAGATTTTGTCTTGTACTAAAGTGACCGTATCCTCGGTCAAATCGATCCGAAATATCAGCTAATTTGCGTAATTGTTTTGAAGATAAAAGACCGTAAGGAATCGCAACGCGAAGCATAGGTGCATGACGTTGAATATAAAGACCGTTTTGTAAACGAAGTGGTCTAAATTCATCGTCGGTAAGCTTGCCACTTAAATAACGTAAAGTTTGATCACGGAATTGTGCGACACGTTCATTGACAATGGTTTGATCGATATTATCGTACTGATACATAAATTCTTTTATTAACGCTTAATGAAAAATAAGTTTTTGGCCAACATAAATTAAGATTAAAGCCAAAACATAGCGAACGGATTGTTCGCTGACTTTAGAGCTTAGATGGCTGCCAATATAAATACCTGGAATTGAGCCGATTAAAAGCACGCTTAAGAGAGAATAATCAACAGTACCTAAGCTCGCATGACCAAGACCTGCAACAAGCGTTAATGGTACCGCATGCGCAATATCGGTTCCAACAATTTTTGTGATACCTATCTTAGGATAGATAAGTAGCAAAGCTGTAACACCAAGCGCTCCGGCACCTACTGAAGTCAGCGTCACTAGCCCACCTAAAACAAGACCAAGAAAGATTGTCACAAGAGCAATTGAAGTATCTGATTTAAAAAGCTCAATTTTTGATTTTTCAATTAAAAATGGCCTAAAGATCACAGCAATCGATGTAAGTAATAATGCAATACCGAGATAGAACTTAATGATATCAACTGCGCCTGTGGAAGCTACATCAATTTGTCTTAAATAATAAGTGGTAAAAATAGAAGCAGGGATACTACCAAGCATCAGCCTTTTCACAATTTTCCAATCGATATTACCTAATTTTCCGTGAGCAAATATACCCACAGATTTAGTGACTGACGCATAAAGAAGGTCGGTACCGACGGCAAGTGCTGGTTTGATATGAAAAAATAGGACGAGAATAGGGGTCATGAGTGATCCGCCGCCTACACCTGTTAAGCCCACAAGTAGACCTACTAAAAATCCTGAAAATATAAAACCAATATCCATACAACCCTATAAAAATTTAACTTTTTAGTGCTAAAGTGGACGTCAATATAGCAAATTTTGATATTATAAATTAATAATATAATATTCTATCATTATACCTTTTGGTTATATTGGAATAAGACATGAAACTCCAGCAATTACGTTGTATCCATGAGGTTGTCAAAAATGGCTTTAGCATCTCTAAAGCCGCAGAAGCGCTGCATACTTCGCAGCCGGGCGTCAGCAAACAAATCCAATTGCTAGAAGAAGAAGTAGGTCTCCATATTTTCTTAAGACATGGAAAACGTCTCGTAGGACTGACTGAGCCAGGACAGCATGTTTATAAACGCATTAGTGAAGTGATACGAGAAATTAAAAGCATCAAACAAGTTAGTGACGAATTTAGTCATTCGAATGCTGGTGAATTGACGATTGCAACAACCCATACACAAGCACGTTATAAATTACCAAGTGTGGTTCAGGCATTTATGACCAAATATCCAGAAGTAAAGCTTAATATTCATCAAGGAAATCCAACGCAAGTGACCGATCAAGTGGTTAAAGGTGAGGCTGATATAGGGATCGCTACCGAATCAATCAGTCAAAATGAAAAATTATTTTGTATACCTTGCTATACATGGAATCGTTGTTTGGTCATGCCAGTAAAGCATCCTTTAGCTAAAGAAAAATCGATTTCACTTGCAAAGCTTGCCACTTATCCGATTATTACTTATGACTATGCATTTACTGGAAGTACTATTGTCTCAAAAGTTTTTCATGATGCAGGCCTTACACCTAATATTGTATTAACTGCAATCGATGCCGATGTGATTAAAACTTATGTGAATTTAGGGTTAGGTATAGGCCTTATTGCGCAAATGGCTTACGATCTTAAAAGAGACCATGGTCTCGTAAGTGTTGATGTGAGTCATTTGTTCCCCACAAGCACAACTTATCTTGGTATCAGGCGCGACGTTTTCTTAAGAGGTTTTATGTATGACTTTATTGAAATGTTTACACCTCAATTTACAAAACAAACCATTAAGAAAATGATGTTAGAACAAGAAAATATTTAACTCTTAAAAATTACATGAAATCTGATTTAGACATTAATCAAGCAGCACAATTAAAATCTATCGATGAGATTGTCAAATCACTTCATATCAAAACAGATGATTTGGATTTTTATGGCGCCTATCAAGCTAAATTAAAAGCTTCTTTTACAAATCAACTAAAAGAAAATAAAGCATCTAAATTAATTTTAGTCACAGCGATGAGTCCTACCCCCGCAGGTGAAGGTAAAACAACAACCACAATTGGATTAGCTGACGCACTTTTCTCAATAGGAAAAAAATCAACAGTTTGTATTCGCGAACCTTCTTTAGGGCCTGTTTTTGGTATGAAGGGCGGTGCAACAGGTGGCGGTTATGCTCAAGTGGCACCTATGGATAAAATTAATTTACATTTCACAGGTGATTTTCATGCCATTACATCTGCTAATAATCTTTTAGCTGCATTAATTGATAATCATATTCACCACGGAAATGAATTAAATATCGATATTGATCAAATTTCATTTAGACGATGTCTTGATATGAATGATCGTGCCTTACGCAATATTGAATTAAAGCTTGACCATCATCATCGAAATACAGGTTTTGATATCACAGTTGCAAGTGAAGTAATGGCAATTTTTTGCTTAGCAGAATCATTAGATGATCTTCAATATCGCTTAGGTGAGATCGAAGTTGCAAAAAGAAAAGATACAACATCTATTTACGCTAAAGATTTAAAAGCAGAAGGTGCTATGACAGCATTATTGAAAGATGCATTTCAGCCTAATGTTGTTCAAACGTTGAATGGAACACCAGCTTTTATTCACGGAGGGCCATTTGCCAATATTGCTCACGGATGCAATTCAGTGGTTGCGACAAAAACAGCATTAAAGTTAGCTGATTATGTGGTCACAGAGGCTGGCTTTGGTGCAGATTTAGGCGCTGAAAAATTCATTGATATCAAATGCAGACAATCTGGCATTAAGCCTGACATTATTGTTTTAGTTGCCACCATTCGTGCACTTAAATTTCATGGCAGCGTAAGCGTTGCTGAATTAAATCAGGAGAACTTAAAAGCACTTGAAGTCGGGTTTAATAACCTAAAACGCCATATTGAAAACTGTTCTCATCACTTTGGCTTAGAAGTGATTGTTGCAATTAATCAATTTAATTCTGATACAGAAAAAGAAATAACATGGGTTCACAGTGCGATAGATAAAATGGGATTTAAATCTGTTCTATGCTCGCATTGGGCGGATGGCGCCAAAGGGGCTCAAAATCTAGCTAAAGTTGTTTTAGAGGCATTGAATAAACCTCAAACATTTAAATTTTTATATGAAGACAATTTAAGTCTAAAAGAAAAAATTACGACTATTGCTTTGAAAATATATCGTGCAACAGAAATACAGTTTTCGGATAGCGCTTTAAATAAACTTGAATCACTTGAAAAAAATTATGCCAATTTACCAGTTTGTATTGCTAAAACACCTTATTCATTTTCAAGCGACCCTAAGGCACACGGTGCTCCCGATAATCACAAGCTTATGATAAGAGAATTAAGATTAGCAAGAGGCGCTGGTTTTGTAGTAGCTATCTGTGGCGACCTTATGACAATGCCGGGATTACCTAAGATTCCTGCAAGTGAAAAAATACGATTAACTTCCAAAGGCCTTCTCCAAGGATTAAATTGAGAGAATGAATTGTTTTAAGAGTATTTCAATCCAAGAACAAACGATTCAAAAATCTAGATTTATTGGTTATACATTCATAGGGGAAACAAAGCAGGATATATTGCGAGCATTGCAATCAATCGCAAAAGAACACCCTCATGCAAGTCATTTAGCTTTTGCCTATCAACTGAAATCGGAACACGGGTTTGAGCCTTATTATTCAGATGCAGGGGAGCCTTCAGGCACTGCTGGAAAACCATTACTTCAATTGATTGATGCTCATCAAATTGTAGGTGGAGGCATTGGTGTCATTCGATATTATGGAGGCGTAAATTTAGGCACTGGAGGTCTTACAAGAGCTTATGGCGGTACTGGAAAGCTTGCTTTAACGCATTCTGTAATTGAACCTTATATTGAATACATTAAATTAAAATTAATTATTAATTACAATGAGTTAGATAATTATATTCATGTTATACATTCAATGAATGGCAGCGTTTTAGATAAAGTTTTTAATGAAAAAGTGAGTCTTTTGATAAAGCTTCCTGAAGAAAACTTTGATAAATTAAAAGCGCGTTTCCCCATGACCGAAATCAATCATTCGCTATAATCAAGTTATGCTTAATTTCATTCTTATTCTTCTCTTTATCTTGTGTGGTTTAGCTGCTTATTTGTTATGGCGCTTTCAAACTCAATCCCCTGAAAAAGTCATGTTAAAAGCACTTGAAGAAAAACATATCAAAATGATTGAAAGTTTAAACGATAGTTTAAATAAATTAACGGATCGTCTTAATCTAACGCTTGCAGAGCAAGGTAAGATACAAGGCGAAATTATTCGTCATACTATGGATAGCGCGACTAATCAATTAAAAAATCTACTTAATATGAGATTGCAAGATATTGATAGCAAGGTAAAAGAAAGTTTAGAAGAAGGATTTAAGAAAACAAACGATACGTTTGATCGTGTCATGAAACAACTCTCCACCATTGATGAAGCACAGAAAAAAATAGATGGGCTCACCACGAACATTGTGAGCTTTCAAGAGCTGTTAGGAGATAAAAAATCTAGAGGTGCATTTGGTGAGGTGCAGCTTGAAAGTCTTGTACGGAATGCTCTGCCACCTGATGCTTTTTCAATGCAACATACATTATCTAACGGTAACCGAGCAGATTGCGTTTTATTTTTACCAGAACCAACAGGCAGTGTTGCGATTGATTCTAAATTTCCATTGGAAAGTTATAGAAAAATGCTGGACTCTAGTTTGCCGCCTGACGAAATTAAAAATGCGCAAAAACAATTTAAGCTTGATATCAAAAAACATATTCATGATATTGCGAGTAAATA
>DAIOGA010000031.1:3873-8617 GCA_036745495.1 Candidatus Methylopumilus sp. | reverse complement strand
CCAAAAAAAATCGAATGAATTTTTCTGCCCCAAATTTTAGGTAGAGAGTATTCAAGATCTTTAATGAGCGCATCCACATACATGGATTCCATATCAGTAAAGTTTTGCGTTTCTTTATGTTCATGTGAATTGAAATCACAATAGGGACATTTTTTTACACACCAAGGAATGTGAATATAAAGCGAGAGCGGTGGTGGAATAGTGAGTCTTGAAGTTTGACTCATAAACGATTTACTTATTTTTTAGATAAGGATTAATAAGATCATCAACCATTTGATGAAGCGCTTCTTTCATTTGCTTTTCTGACACTTCCATTAAAAGGCCATCTTCAATAGCATCTTGAGAAAGCTGTTTTAATTCATCAAAATTTTCTTTCATCACCTTAATTTTTTCTGTACATGACACGACTGTTTTGTCGTCACGTATCCAAGTAGGCCATTTGTTTTTTGATTTATCCATAAATCTGATTTAGTTTTAATTTAAGTTTTTGTAATGCTTGCCCGCGGTGACTAATTCTGTTTTTAATATCTGAAGATAATTCTGCCACAGCTTTTTCAGTCATATGATCTAAAAATAAAGGATCATAACCAAAACCACCGGAACCTCTAGGTACTTTTAGAATTTCTCCATGCCAAATACCTTCGACAATAATGGGTTCTGGATCGAATTCATGTTTTACAAATACAATGACACAAATGTAATGCGCTTTTCGATTAGATTCGTTTTCTAAACTTTTTAAAAGTTTTTCATTATTTTTTTGATCCGACGAAGGCTCTCCTGCATATCGAGCAGATAAAACACCCGGCTTGCCATCAAGTGCATCGACACAAATACCTGAATCATCTGCAATCGCAGGTAATTTTGATAAACGGCTTGCATGTCTTGCCTTGATAAGTGCATTTTCAACGAATGTATGAAAAGGCTCTTCAGCTGCTTCAATTTTAAAGTGTGATTGAGGAAGTATCTCAATGTTCATGTCATTTAAAATTGACTGAATTTCGATGAGTTTTTTGGCATTGCTTGTTGCAATGACGATTTGTTTCTTCATGAAATTACTTTAAAACTTTTTTTTGTAATTGAATAAGTTCTTTGATGCCTTCTGCTGCAAGGTCAGACATTTGATCCATTAGCTCGCGAGAAAAAGGCGTGCCTTCGGCAGTACCTTGAATTTCCACAAAACCACCTGATCCTGTCATCACAATATTCATATCTGTGTCGCAACTTGAATCTTCCGAATAATCTAAATCTAATAAAGGTTTTCCTTCATGGAGACCGACAGAAATAGCTGCCACAGCATCAATCAATGGGGATTCGGAAATGAGTTTTTGATTCATTAAATGCGAAATCGCATCGTGAACAGCGACATAAGCACCTGTGATACTTGCAGTGCGAGTCCCACCGTCAGCTTGAATCACATCACAATCAATTTGAATGGTGCGTTCACCAAGTTTTTTTAAATCAATAATGGCACGTAAACTTCGTCCAATAAGACGTTGAATTTCTTGAGTGCGGCCTGATTGTTTTCCGCGCGCAGCTTCTCGATCCATTCTAGAACCTGTTGATCTTGGAAGCATCCCATATTCCGCTGTAATCCAACCTTGATTTTGGCCTTTTAAAAAAGAGGGTACTTTTTCATCAATACTTGCAGTGCATAACACATGGGTATCACCGAATTTAATTAAGACAGAACCTTCCGCATGTTTTGTGTAATGCCTAATAATTTCAACCGGTCTTAATTGGTTATGAGCACGTTGATTTAATCTCATGGTCTTCTTCCTCAATAGAAGTCGTCATTATAAGCTAGCTTTAATTGATTGATATCTTGTCATTTAAAGGTTTTAGTCGCAAATGCAACTATAGATTGATAAAATGACCCTTAAACATTGAATTGGATACCTTATGGCTTTAAGCATGACCGGTTTTTCTTTTAAAGAAGCAGATACAGAACAGGGTATTTTGCTCCTCGAATTTCGGTCTTTAAATAATCGATATTTAGAACTTCAAGTTAAATTAGATGAATCCTTAAGGTCTTTTGAGCCAATGATTCGCGATTTGATATCCGCGGAAATTAAAAGAGGCAAAGTGGATTGCAGGATTTATTTCAAATCTAAAACGCATGCACTGGATGTTAAAAATGTAGATCTCAATAAATTAAAACAACTCTCGACTTCAGTCGATGAAATTGCAAAACATTTTTCTCATGTGCAACCGATTAATGCGCTCGATATTTTAAAAACAAGCGAGATCATGCATGACCAATCGGTCAACATGAATTTGCTTGAACAAGACCTTAAAAAAAATCTTAAAGAAGCCTTAATAGAAATTCAGGCATCCAAAGCACGCGAAGGTGAAAAATTACAAAAGATTTTATTGGATAAATTAAAAGATATTGAAGGGCTTGTAGATGAAGCTAAAAAAATCTTGCCCGTTTTAATCAAAGAGTATCAAACTAAAATCGAAAATAAATTTAAGGAGGCATTAATCGCAATCGATGATGACCGATTAAAACAGGAGTTTCTTATTTTTATACAAAAGATGGATATTGATGAAGAGCTTAATCGTATTACATCTCATATCGATGAAGTCAGGCGCTTACTTAAAACAGATGGTGCAATCGGTAAAAAACTAGACTTTATGATGCAAGAACTTAATCGCGAAGCGAATACTCTAGGCTCAAAATCGATTTCACCTAAAACTTCACAAATATCAGTCGATTTAAAAGTTTTGATTGAGCAAATGCGCGAACAAATTCAGAATATTGAATAATAATGATTAAAGAATATATATGAGCCAAGCCCATTTATTTATTATTGCAGCAGCTTCTGGTGCCGGTAAGACGACGCTTGTAAAAGCGCTATTAAATAAAGATAAAGATCTTCAAGCTTCTGTATCACACACCACGCGAAAACCACGCCCAGGTGAAGTAGATGGTGTGGACTATCATTTTGTTGATGAGAGTACCTTTTTAGATTTGAAGAAAAAAGGTGAATTCTTAGAATCTGCTGAATGTCATGGTGGCATGTATGGCACGAGTAAAAAATCAGTTCAGACGATTCTTGATCAGAAGAAAGACGTAATTTTGGAAATTGATTGGCAAGGTGCTCAAGCGCTTAAAGCTCAATTTAAAGAAGCTGTTTCAATCTTTGTTTTGCCTCCCTCGGTTGAAACGCTCGCTGAAAGATTAAATAACCGAGGACATGATAGTGATGAGACGATTGCTAAGAGACTCGCAGTTGCCCGAGAAGAGATGAGTCATGTAGATGAGTTTGATTATGTTACAATCAATGATGACTTTGAAGTAGCGCTCCACGATCTTATGGCTATTATTCGATCGACTCGATTAATGTGTCATATTCAGCTCACACGACATAGCCACTTAATTAAAAACTTGACTTGAAATTTGGAGAAATAACATGGCACGAATTACAGTAGACGATTGTTTAGAGATGATTCCTAATCGCTTTAAACTTACTTTAGCTGCCGCTTATCGCGCAAGACAATTAGCCAATGGTGCTGAAGCATTAGTAAGCACCCATGGCTTAAGAGATAAGCCTACGGTATTAGCATTAAGAGAAATCGCAGCAGGTAAAGTTGGTCTTGATATCTTAAATAGAAAAACAACGTATTAATTTCTAGGGCACAAAGCCCACACAAGATTAAAGACTATGGCTAGTACCGCTCATTTCAATAAAGCGGATGCTCAAAAAACACCGCCACTTCCGTTACTGCCTGTCGATAACGAAAACTCTGAACTCACAACCCTTCTTAAGACTTACCTAAAAACAAAAGACATCCACAAAATATGGGATGCCTATCGATTTAGTGAAGAAGCTCATCATGGCCAATCAAGAAGGAGCGGTGAGCCCTATATTGTTCATCCAGTTGCTGTAGCCTGCACATTAGCGAGACTTCACCTTGACGCTCCCACCATCCTTGCAGCACTACTTCATGACGTTGTTGAAGACACAACAATTACCACTAAAGAAATTGAAAAGAAATTTGGTAAACAAGTTTCTGTATTAGTTGATGGTTTATCTAAACTCGACAAAATTGAATTTCAAGATGCCACGCAAGCGCAAGCTGAAAACTTTAGAAAAATGTTATTGGCGATGTCGAATGATGTTCGCGTTATTTTAGTGAAGCTTGCAGATCGCTTACATAATATGCAGACGTTAGATGTTTTAAGACCAGAAAAACAAAAACGTATTGCACAAGAAACACATGATATTTACGCCCCCATTGCAAATCGATTAGGTTTAAATACTATTTATCAGGAGCTTGAAGATTTAAGTTTTAAACATCTATACCCGATGCGCTATCGCGCGATTCAAAAAGCTATGAAAGCTTCTCGAGGAAATCGTCGCGAAGTTGTTGAAAAAATTACGGCAGCAATTCAACAAAAACTCGTTGAGATGAAAATGGATGCTGAAGTTACGGGGCGTGAAAAAAATACTTACAGTATTTATAAGAAGATGAGCGAAAAAGGCATGTCATTTGCGCAGATCAATGACATCTACGCATTTAGAATTATCGTGAAAGAAGCTAACGACGCCTACTCAGCATTAGGTGCATTGCATGCACTTTATAAACCACTCCCAGGTAAATTTAAAGATTACATTGCGATTCCAAAAGCTAATGGATATCAATCATTGCATACAAGTTTGTTTGGACCTTTTGGAACGCCCATTGAAGTACAAATTCGTAGTGAAAAAATGCACAAACTTGCGGAAGCAGGTGTTGCAGC
>DAIOGA010000031.1:0-3773 GCA_036745495.1 Candidatus Methylopumilus sp. | reverse complement strand
AAGTACAAATTCGTAGTGAAAAAATGCACAAACTTGCGGAAGCAGGTGTTGCAGCACATTGGCTTTATAAAACGAAAGATGCACATCTCACAGAGCTTCAACAACAAACACATCAATGGTTAAAACGTCTTTTAGAAATTCAATCAGATAGTTCGGATTCGCTCGAATTCTTAGAACATTTAAAAGTCGATCTTTTCCCTGATGAGGTGTATGTATTTACACCTAAAGGTAAAATTTTAGCGCTTCCTAAAGGTTCGACCGCAGTTGATTTTGCATATGCAGTGCATAGTGATGTGGGTAATTGTTGTGTAGCCGCAAAATACAATCAAGAACTCGTCCCGCTTCGAGCCGAAGTAAATAACGGCGATCACATTGAGATTATTACAGCGCCTTTAGCTAAACCCAATCCTGCATGGTTAAATTTTGTGATTACGGGAAAAGCGAGATCACATATTCGACAATACTTAAAATCCATTGAATCAGAGGAGTCTTCGAGGCTTGGTGAAGGTATGCTTAATCAAGCACTCAAAGCACTTCATATCAGTCCATCTTCCATTAAAGAATCTCACTGGAAAAAATTAATCAGTGATTACGGTGTTAAAAGTAAAGAAGATATTTTAGCTGAGATTGGTTTAGGTAAACGCATGAATGTGATGGTGGCACACCAGCTTATTAGTTTTATGGAAGGTGTGAGTCATGTAAAAGGTAAACATAAGCAACTTGATGTGATTACCATTAAAGGCTCTGAGAGCATGGCAATTCAATTGGCAACTTGTTGTCATCCTATTCCAGGTGATCCTATTTTAGGATTTATTAATAAAGATAAAGGTCTTGTGGTTCATACACATGACTGTTTAGCGATACGAAAATTTAAACTTGATCCTGACAAATGGCTTGATGTTGAATGGGATCCAAATCCAGATAGATTATTCAAGGTGAATTTACAAATCATGGTATTAAATGAACGCGGGATGCTTGCAAAGATTTCTTCTGTGATTGCAGAATCAGATTCAAATATTGATAATGTGAATGTTGAAGAGTCGGATGGTGGACATTTTGTAAATGTGAATTTTATTGTGCAAGTGCATAATCGCATTCACTTAGCAGATCTCATTAGGAATTTAAGAAAGATTACTAATATTTCCAGAATTAGTCGTGTCAAAATGAAAAACTTTTAAGCCACTTATTAAAAAAGAAAGATTAAAGAAATGACAAAAGAAATTATTCAAACTAAAAATGCACCAGAAGCGATTGGTACTTATTCGCAAGCTGTCAAAACAGGCAATACTATTTATTTGTCAGGGCAAATTGCACTTGACCCTCAATCCATGCAATTGGTTGAAGGCATTGAAGCACAAATTCATCAGGTGTTTAAAAATTTACAATCAGTCGTTGAAGCTTCTGGAGCTAAGTTAGGTGATATCGTTAAAATTAATATTTACTTAACCGATTTATCTCATTTTGCATTGGTCAATACTATCATGGGCGAATATTTTACAAAGCCTTATCCAGCGAGAGCCGCAGTAGGCGTTGCATCACTTCCTAGAAATGCTCTTATTGAAGCTGATGGTGTTGTTGTTGTTTAAATTATTTTTTATTTAAGAGTATTTCAATCTGACTTCTCTAGCCGAGCTTAAGCTTTTTACGCCTTCAGTATTAAATAAGCTCAAGAAATTGGGCCTTGAAGATATATTTAGTTTAGTGATGCATCTCCCCATTCGTTATATTGACGAAACTATTGTGACGCCTATTCGTGAAATTGAAATGGGCGTGCTTTCTCAAGTAGAAGCAGAAGTTGTTCGGGCAGAAATTGTATATAAGCCTAAAAAAATGCTTATCGTACAAGTCAAAGATACGTCTGGCAGTTTGCAGCTTAGATTTTTACATTTCTACCCAAGTCAAATGAAGATGTTTGAAGCGGGTAATCGCATTCGTATTTTAGGGGAGGCTCGCCATAATTTATTTGCCTTCGAGATGATTCATCCTCAATGTAAATTAATAAAAGAGGGGGATGTGTTGCCGGAAGCGCTCACGCCAATTTATTCCTTGGTTGCAGGTGTTGGACAAAAAACAGTTAAAGATGCGATCGATAAGTTGTTTCTTCACTTCGACTTAAAAAATTATTTAAAAGATTTATTTTCACCATCAGTTTATGAAAAATTACGCTTACCAAATCTTTATGAAAGTATTAAAAGCATTCATCACCCAAAAGATTTTAAAGAAGTTGCAAAACACGAAGCTTTTTCTAGCATGGCTTATCAAAGAATCATCTTTGATGAGTTTTTAGCGCAACAATTATCTTTAAGATCTAATTATTTAATTAGGCGCGCGCTTACAGCGACTCCATTCAAAACGACAAATAAACTCACGAACATTTTTATAGATCATCTTGAATTTGATTTAACGCATGCACAAAAAAAAGTGATTCAAGAAATTAAAAATGACCTTGAAAAAAACTATCCAATGCAAAGATTATTACAAGGTGATGTAGGAAGTGGTAAAACAGTTGTGGCAACCATTGCTGCGCTCCAAGTGATCGAGAATGGAAGTCAGGTTGCTTTTATGGCGCCTACGGAAATTTTAGCAGAGCAACATTATCGTAAACTTTATGAATGGCTGACTCCTCTAAATATAAAAGTCGCATGGTTAACAGGGAGTCAATCTAAAAAAGATCGTGCGATTTCATTAGATATGACGCAATCAGGTGAAGCGCAGATTGTAATAGGAACACATGCCCTTTTTCAAGAACATGTGGCATTTAAAAAATTAGGTTTGAGTATTATCGATGAGCAGCATCGATTTGGGGTTGAGCAAAGATTGGCTTTAAGGAAAAAAGGGGAATTAAATAAAGTGATCGAGCCTCATCAATTGATGATGAGTGCAACACCTATTCCAAGAACGCTTTCGATGAGTTATTTTGCAGATCTTGATGTGTCAGTTATTGATGAATTACCAAAAGGTCGCGAAGCGATTGTGACAAAACTTTTCTCAGAAGATAGGCGAGACGAGATTTTAAAAAGAGTACATGAGGCATGCCATGCTGGCGCTCAAGTTTACTGGGTATGCCCTTTAATTGAAGAAAGCGAAGTATTGCAACTTCAAACTGCTGAAGAAACATACTTAAATATGCAATCTCATTTTAAAGATTTAAAAGTAGGTTTAGTGCACGGGCGAATGAAATCATCAGAAAAGCAAAAAGTCATGTCTGATTTTGTGAGGGGCAATATTCAATTATTAGTAGCAACCACAGTGATTGAAGTCGGCGTTGATGTGCCTAATGCTACATTGATGGTGATTGAAAATGCAGAGCGCATGGGACTCTCACAATTACATCAATTACGTGGCCGCGTGGGACGCGGATCACTTAAAAGCACATGCATTTTATTGTTTCAAAAAAAATTATCAGAGCTTGCACGACAACGACTTAAAGTGATTTTCGAAAATACAGATGGTTTTATCATTGCACAAGAAGATTTGAATATTAGAGGCCCTGGAGAATTTTTAGGAGTGCGACAAAGCGGGGTGCCTATGTTACGCATTGCTAATCTCAATCGTGATTTTAAATTATTAGAAGAAGCTAAGACTATTGCCGATCAATTACTAGAGGACTATTCTGAAGCTTCTCATCTTCATTTAAAACGCTGGCTAAGCCATGCAAGTGAGAGAGTGAAAGTATAAAAATGATTTGGTTAAAATCACCCACAATTAAAGGACATGAATTTTCATGGCTTACGGAAGAAGGCTCTCTAACAGAACGAATAAAAAATGAATTT
>DAIOGA010000030.1:0-9174 GCA_036745495.1 Candidatus Methylopumilus sp. | reverse complement strand
ACATGATGAAACTGATTCATGTACAACCTAATTTTATTTGGCATAGCATTTATCCATAATAGATATTGGAGTTAGGTTAATATCAAATTGTGAAATTTTTATGACAGATTTTGAGATAAGTTTTTTGAAACTATCTCATGCGTATAACTTGCAAGCTCTTTCCGATTACCTCTAGGTCTTATAGGCTGAAGCACATCAAGAATAGCTATGATATTGCTTCCATTTTTAATTTTCATGATCGAATCCACGAGGGACATGTCATCCACAAATGCAACTTTGTCTGAGTAGGCGTTATGTTCAATGTATCTTAAGCAGATTGGTAAGATCGCTTTATTCGTATCGATAGAGGCTTGAAATAAATTACTTTTAAAGGGCAGCACGAATCGACCATTTGTTGAAGTCCCTTCTGGAAATATACATACGGATCGCTTGATCAAGCGTCGCTTCATTTTCTTCAAGGCTTTTTTTATATCTGACACCTTATCGCGCCTAATAAATATCGTACCTGTCATCTGGGCTACCCAGCCAAAGAGAGGCCACGAGGCCACATCTGATTTCGCCACAAAAATAGATGGTTTAATAGACTGAATGACAATAATGTCTAACCAAGAAATATGGTTAGAAACCATTAAATATCTCTTCTCATTAAAAAGATAGGGTTCAAACCCTTCTACTCTCACCTCAATTTCAAAAATAGATAAAAGCCTCTTGCACCAGAACTGAATGATTTTTTCCTGTTGTTTCTTTGAAGAAATAAGGATTAATAGACACAGAGGAATCACCAGTAATATATGTAAAAGTATCTTTAGGGTTTTCATGTAGGCCATATTAATTAACTTCTGTGTCATATTTGTGACATTGTTCTGTCACGAAACTTTCACACTTGTCATATTTAATGCACACATATGAAACGTTATCGTGCAATTTGGATATCCGATGTTCACCTCGGCACCACCGAGTGCAAAGCCGAATATCTTCTCGACTTCCTTAAAAACAATACCGCAGAAACTATATACCTAGTAGGCGATATCATCGATGGCTGGGCTTTAAAGAAAAGATGGTACTGGCCACAAAAGCATAACGACGTCATCCAAAAGTTACTCCGTAAGGCAAGAAAAGGCTCTAAGGTTATCTATATCCCAGGTAACCATGATGAATTGGGTCGGCAATTTATCAATATGACCTTTGGCGATATTGAGATTAAGAATGATCTCATTCACACAACACTTCAAGGCAAGAGACTTTGGGTAACTCATGGTGATCTTTTCGATAATATTATCTCCTACGCTAAGTGGTTATCTTTTATAGGCGATGGTCTTTATTACGTAATTTTGAGAATCAATCATTACTCAAATGCTATTAGACATAAGTATGGGTTTCATTACTGGTCTTTTTCTTCTTACATTAAAAATTCAATTAAAAATGTTGTGAAGTACGTTGAAAATTTTGAGCAGCTTATGGCGAAAGAGGCTAAACGTAAAAAATGTGATGGTGTGATTTGCGGACACATCCATAAAGCTGCCATGAAAAAAATTGATGGTATTGATTACTATAATGACGGTGATTGGGTTGAAAGCCTTACCGCGCTTGTTGAAACTAAGAAGGGTAAATTAAAACTCATCGATTGGCACAAGCAATCGCTGTCATAAAAAATTAAAACTATCTTCACATAAATGACATATTTCAATTCTAAAGTGATACAAACTTTATAAAGGAATTTTTTATGAGCGAACTAACCTTGGAACCAACCTTAGCCAATGAATTGTTAATTCAAAAACAAGAACATCAAAGTCACCAAGCTCTAAAAGAACCCATTCAAATTTCTTGGGCACAGAATGATAACGAGATTAAAGAGGCTCAGCAATTAAGATATAAGGTATTTGCAGAAGAGATGGGTGCTCATCTACCCTCCAATGCTGAAAAATTAGATAAGGATGTGCTCGATCAATACTGTGACCACCTCTTAATCCGAGACACGGAAACTTTAAAAGTGATTGGTACTTATCGCGTGCTACCCCCTCACAAAGCTAAAGAGGCTGGCTTCTATTACTCTGATATGGAATTTAATTTAGATCGCTTAAATCATCTTTCAGACAAGATGGTTGAAATAGGTCGTTCATGTGTTCATAAAGATTATCGCACTGGTGGCGTCATCATGGCTTTATGGAGTGGGCTAGCTCAATATATGAAAAAGCATGGCTATGAGGTGATGATTGGGTGCGCGAGTGTGCCTATGGGTGATGGCGGTCATTACGCGGCAAGTTTAGCTAAAAAAATTAACGCTTCCCATTTATCAAGTTTAGAGTATCGCGTCACACCAAAGTTACCTCTACCTATTCACGAGCTTGATCAAGATTTAGATGTTGAACCTCCGGCTTTGTTAAAAGGATATTTACGGATTGGCGCTAAAATTTGTGGTGATCCTGCTTGGGACCCTGACTTTAATACTGCAGATTTCTTAACGATGTTATTTTTAAAAGATATTAATCCGAGATACGCGAAACATTTTTTGGGTTTAGTTTAATTTGTAAGACCTGCAAGAATTAACTCTTCCCTAGATTCTTTCAAAAGGGTCTGGAAAGATTTGTTTTTAAGTAGTTCTGTCGCAACAAGCGTGCCTAAAACATGTCCGCCCTCTACATCGGATGGAAAATGAGCTCCGCAGTTAATCCTATTTTCGCCATATAACCGAGCCCGCTCCATAATCACTTTTGATTTTTCTGGAATGAGATTCGCAAGAACAACCCCCATCGCATAACCTAAAGTTGTATGGCCACTTGGATAACTGTGATTTAAATTATCAGCAACAGGTGGAACACATGCATGAATTTCAGAATCTTCTTGGTAAGGCCTTTTCTTCATAAAATACTTCTTAAATAGCTGGCTCTCAAAACTCGCGTTATATTTAACTTCATCAAAAAGTAATTTTGTTTTAGGCAATTTTTCAATATCAAATCCAAGCAATACATCCTCAAAAAAAGTAACACTCAAATTCAAAGCATCTTTAACTGCAAGATCTTTTTGGTTTTGATCGAGCTTTGACATGGTAATTTTCATGATTGCTATTTCAGCGTTTGATTCACTTGAATGATTCTGAGGTGGCCACGGAAGTACTCTTTCAGGCTTGAATATCTGTTCATCAATATAGAGCTTATGGTTTGATTTTTCATTTGAAAAGCATGCTGGCATATTAAATAAAAATAATAAAAATATGATTGCCCATTTATTTTTTTGGATTAAACACATAATTAAGATTCCTTTAATAGATGGGTGTGAAGTATCTCTATGCAGTTAGCCCATGACCATTTTTGATTCATATTAGAAGCAATGCTTCTTCGATCTAGCTTTAAGCATCGACGTATATTATTCTCTAAATCATCTCCAAGATATCCTGTGACACCCTCTTCGACAATGTCTATAGGGCCTGTGACTTTATAGGCTGCAATAGGCAATCCATTTGCAAGCGCTTCAATCATAACAATGCCGAATGTATCTGTTTTACTTGGAAAGCAGAAGACATCATGACGCTTATAAATATCGGCTAACTCAGAACCAAAGCGATAACCTAAAAAATTAACTTTAGGGTATTTTAATTTTAATTTTTTTAGAATTGGCCCTTCACCGACGATTGTAATTTCAAACTTATCTTGTAATTCACACAAGACTTCCAAATTCTTTTCTTTACTTACACGTCCTACGTAAATAATCTTAGGGAATTTTGATTTTCGAATGGGTTTATCGCTTATTAAATTTTTTGATACGCCCCTCGTCCATACTTCAACCTGGTTGAATCCTTTTTTATTTAACTCTTCCTTGCAAGAATGAGAGGGAACTAAGATTGCCTTGCTGTCGTTATGAAAAACCTTAAGATAGCTATAGGTAATAAAATGTGGAATTCTTAAAAGCTTCCAAAGGTATTCCGGAAACTTAGTATGGTAACCCGTGGTGTAAGGGATTTTATTTAATTTGCAGTAAACTCTTGCTGCCAAACCAATTGGGCCCTCTGTACCGATATGAATGTGAGTGGGATCTATTTTCTTAATTTTTCTATAGGCCTTAAGGGGCTCTTTGCAAATCTGAACTTCCGGATAAATAGAGAAACTTTTCCATTTAAATAATCCAGGATGAATCACGTAAGTTTTTTTACGTGAATATTTGAGGATGTTTCTATAAGTTGTAGAAACACCATTTACTTGATCGAAGGAATCTGTTGCGATAAGAATCTTGTGCACAATGGATTTTTTCAAATAAATATGACAATTTCTTTACAAAATTTAAGAATAATTGAATTAAATTTTCAAACAAAGTATGAATCGCTTTAGAATTGAATTTTTAAAATTTTTAATTTCTCATAAACTATGAAAAGTCCATACAAAGGTAAAACAGGTATTAAGCGTTTAATTAATGCATTTAAATATTCAGTAGCGGGCACTTTAGCTGCTTTTAAACATGAGGATGCTTTTAGGCAAGAAGTGATTTTAAGCGCTATCCTTATTCCTCTCGCAATATATCTTGGTCAAACAGCCACAGAGCAAGCCCTTATGATTGCTAGTATCTTATTAATCATTATTGTTGAGCTATTAAATTCATCTGTAGAAGCGACAGTAGATCGCATTTCCGTTAAGCGTCATAAGCTTGCAAAACGTGCTAAAGATATTGGAAGTGCGGCAGTTTTTTTTAGTTTAATTAATGCAGCAGTCATTTGGTTTTTGATTTTAGTTAAATAAAGATTTTTTTGTTTACTTTTAAATTTTAATAAATTTGAAAATCTTTAACGTTTTATTTCTTTGTACAGGTAATTCAGCTCGAAGCATCTTAGCTGAAGCCTTAACGACCACATTAAGCCAAGGAAGATTTATCGGTTTTTCAGCGGGCTCAAAACCTACCGGAAAAGTGCACCCCATCGCCGAAGCATTAGCAATTGAAATGGGTTATCCTAAAAAGAATTTAAGGTCAAAAAGTTGGGAAGAATTTTCAAAGCCTGATGCACCTCACATGGATTTTATTATTACCGTTTGCGATAATGCCGCCAACGAGGCATGTCCTATATGGTTAGGTCACCCTGCAACAGCACATTGGGGCTTTCCAGATCCAGCATCTATAGAAGGAAATGATCAAGACAAAAGATTGGCTTTTCAAAAAATCTTAGGCATGATTAAAAGAGATATAGAATTATTCATCAAACTCCCGTTAGAGTCGCTCAATCATGAAGCTATTAAAAAAAGTATTCAAGCCATTCACTCTAATAAATAAGCGTTATTTGGCGGAATTTTTTGGCACCGCTATTCTCCTAGCTGTTATTACGGGGTCGGGACTTATGGGTCAAATCTTAAGCGTTAATAATGACGGTATTATTCTATTAGGCAATAGTATTGCAACAGGAGCTGCGCTTTATGTCCTTATCTCACTTTTGGGACCTATATCTGGAGCACACTTCAATCCACTCGTGACCTTTATGGCAAAGCTCAACAAACAATTCAAGCAAAAATTAGTATTGGGTTACATTTCGGCTCAAGTGACGGGCGCGATTACGGGTGTATGGCTTACGCATGCGATGTTTAGCTTGCCCATTTTACAAACTTCTGAAAAATTAAGAACAGGCTATGGTATCTGGTTTAGCGAATTTATCTCATCCCTCATTCTATTAAGCGTTATCTATCTAGGACAAAAACAATTTAAAAAGAATCTAGCTATGATGATCGCACTTTCTGTCACCGCGGGTTATTGGTTTACCTCATCTACCTTCTTTGCAAACCCGGCGGTGACAATTGCAAGAAGCCTAACAAATACCTTTGTGGGTATCGCTCCTCAACATGTTTTTGGATTTCTATTCGCCCAATTTTTAGCTCTTCTTGTCATTAGCTTTTTTCTTAAAAAGAATAAAGCTTAAGTTTCCTAAATTTTTATCCAAAAAACCTAAGTAAGTGACATAAAATTGTCACATTTCATTCCTATAATTGTCCCAGGATTTAACAAACCTATTAACACTAACAATTCTTCGGAGAAATACATGAAATTATTAAAAAAACTGCTCATGTCCTCAGTTTTCGTAATTGGATCAATGAGTTACATGAATTCTATCGCGGCTGAGATGACAGGCGCAGGCTCTTCTTTCGTTTACCCAGTTCTTTCAAAGTGGTCAGAAGCTTATAAAGCAAAAACTGGTAACAGCTTAAATTACCAATCCATTGGATCAGGTGGTGGTATTAAGCAAATTAAAGCAAAAACAGTAGATTTTGGTGCAACAGATGCACCTATGTCCCCAGCTGATCTTGATGCAGGTGGCATGGTTCAATTCCCAACAATCGTGGGTGGTGTTGTTCCAGTTCTCAACCTTCCTGGCATTAAACCAGGCGAGCTTAAGTTAACAGGTGAAATTCTTGCTGACATTTTCAGTGGCAAAATTACTTACTTTAATGATAAACGTATTCAAGAAATTAATCCTGGTGTAAATATTCCTTCTTCACCTATTTCAGTTGTTGTTCGTGCTGACAGCTCAGGTACAACTGCAATCTTTACTGATTACTTATCAAAAGCTCAACCTAGCTTTAAAGAAAAAGTAGGTCAAGGAACAACTGTAAACTGGACGGCTGATTCAACTATCAGTGGTAAAGGTAATGAGGGTGTAGCTGCTAACGTTAACCGTGTTAAAAATTCAATCGGTTATGTAGAGTTTGCTTATGCAAAGAAAAACCATATGATTTACACACAACTCAAAAATGCTGCGGGTAACTTTGTACAGCCTGAAGAAAAATCATTCGCAGCGGCAGCCGCTGGTACAGAATGGTCTAAATTCCCAGGCATGGCAACATTTATTACAAATGCTCCGGGTGCAGATTCATGGCCTATCACTGGCGCAACATTTATTGTTATCTACAAAGATCCAACAGATAAACAAAAAACTGATGAAGTACTTAAGTTCTTTGAATATGGATTTAAAGAAGGCCAAGATATGGCTAAAAGCTTAGACTATGTGCCTATGCCAGATGCTACAGTAAACTTTATCAACAAATCTGTATGGTCACAAGTTCATAGAAAGTAGTATGATTTTTTAAGAAATGAAAAAATCCCCATCCACCATGATGGGGATTTTTATTCTTAACCACTAACATAAAGAATTACATGGAATCTTCCTTAACCTCTGAACAGAAAAAAATAAATGCCGCTAAGATTTCAAAGCGGGAAAAGATTTTTGAATTTATCTTTTTTAGAACATCTCAAGCATCTTCGATGTTTGTTTTAGTAGTGCTTCTCGGAATTTTTTTATCACTCCTTATTAACGCATGGCCTTCTTTCAAAGAATTTGGTTTTGGTTTCTTTTTTAGTCCTGAATGGAATATTACCAAAAATAAATTTGGTGGCCTCATTGGCATTTACGGCACTGTTATATCATCTTTTATTGCACTTCTGATTGCTACACCTCTAAGTTTTGGTATCGCCCTTTTCTTGACTGAAATATGTCCGATGGTTTTACGCCGACCTCTAGGAATTGCAGTAGAGCTTCTCGCGGCGATTCCTTCTATTATTTATGGTATGTTTGGTCTTTTTGTCTTTTCGCCTATCTTTGCTGATTATGTTGAGCCATTTTTACAAGCAACTTTAGGACATATCCCAGGCGTAGGTATTCTATTTTCAGGTGGCGGTAATGGCATAGGTGTTCTTTGTGCAGGACTTATTCTAGCCATGATGATTTTGCCTTTTATTTCTGCTGTAATGCGTGATGTTTTTTTAATAGTCCCTCCCGTTTTAAAAGAGTCAGCTTACGGAATAGGTTGTACGACCTGGGAGGTTTCAAGGTTTGTAGTCTTACCTTATACAAAAAATGGATTAATTGGTGGCATCATGTTAGGCCTTGGTCGAGCGTTAGGCGAAACGATGGCAGTAACATTTGTGATTGGAAATGCACAACGTATTCAGCCGTCTCTATTTGCACCGGGTAGTTCAATTGCATCAACTCTTGCAAACCAATTTGGCGAAGCGTCCCCAGGCCTTCATTTCTCTTCTTTGTTTGCTTTGGGTCTGACGCTCTTTATTATTACGTTGATCGTTTTAACTCTCGCAAAACTCATGCTGATTCGCATGCAAAAAAATGAAGGAGCTTCTTCATGAGTGAAGCTATGAAACTTAAAGAATCTTTAATCGCTAAAAGGAAGCGTACTAATTTTGTAGCGCTTATTTTATCAATGTCAGCCATGACGATTGGCATGGTATTTCTTCTATGGATCTTAAGTATCCTTTTCATTAAAGGCTTCTCTGCGATTGATTGGTCTATCTTTGCAAATAGCACGCCTGCGCCTGACTCAAAAGGTGGTGGATTGGCGAACGCCATTGTTGGAAGTTTAATGATGGTAGGGAGTTGTACTTTTATCAGCGCACCCCTTGGTGTCCTCGCTGGCATCTATCTTTCAGAATATGGTACACGAAGTAAAGTAGCGTCTGTTACAAGATTTGTCACCGATATCATGCTTTCAGCTCCCTCGATTGTCATTGGCCTTTTTGTATACTCTCTTGTTGTCGCTCGTGCTCAACACTTCTCGGGATGGTCTGGCACAATCGCACTATCTCTTATTGCAATTCCTGTAGTTGTTCGCACAACAGAGAATATGTTACGCCTTATTCCCGGCACCCTTCGTGAGGCAGCTTACGCATTAGGCGCATCTAAATGGAGAGTTTCACTATTTATTATTTTAAGAGCCGCTAAAAGTGGTGTTATGACAGGGATATTGCTCGCTGTTGCGCGTGTTAGTGGTGAAACTGCACCTCTCTTATTTACCGCGTTAAACAATCAATTTTTCTCGACCAATATGAATGCACCACTCGCTAACTTGCCTGTAGTGATTTTTCAGTTTGCGATGAGCCCTTATGATAACTGGGTAAATCTCGCATGGGGTGGCTCTCTTTTAATTACTTTAACTGTACTAGGTTTAAATATAATCACACGTATTTTATTTAGCGATAAAAAAGAAGGATAGATGATATGAAGAATTCTGACTCAAAAAAAACTAAAACTGAGGCTAAGAAAAAAATGGCGCAAGCAAAACCTATGACGAATAACGCTGCAATTCCCAAGCCTTCATCATCTAACTCAAAAAATGCTTTGGAAATACGTAATCTTAATTTTTACTATGGCTCCTTCCACGCGCTAAAAAATATTAATTTCAGTATCAAAGAAAA
>DAIOGA010000029.1:0-9522 GCA_036745495.1 Candidatus Methylopumilus sp. | reverse complement strand
TTAAATAATTGGAGTGATAAACGACTCCACCGCTATCGGTATCTTCAAAATAAATACGAACGGGAAAAGAAAAGGTTTTTATTCCTGCCATAAATTATCGGTGAGATGTTGTGAAGGTGGTTTCATGCCAAAGTGAAGATACGTTGCCTGCGTGACAACTCGTCCACGCGGCGTACGCATGAGATAACCTTGTTGAATCAAATAAGGCTCTAATACATCTTCAATCGTTTCGCGCTCTTCACCAATCGCTGCCGCTAAATTATCTAATCCTACAGGGCCGCCATTAAATTTTTCTAAAATGGCTTGAAGTAATTTTCGATCCATCACATCTAGACCTAATAAATCGACATCCAGCATTTTAAGTGCATCGTCTGCAATACTAGCTGTAATTTTTCCATTAGATTTAACTTGCGCAAAATCACGTACACGTCTTAATAAACGGTTTGCAATCCGGGGTGTGCCACGCGAACGTTTTGCAATTTCTAATGAACCTGAAGGATCAATGTCGGCTTCCAAAAGTGTCGATGAGCGATCGACAATTTTAGCTAGTTCACTTTCACTATAAAATTCCAAGCGAGACACAATGCCAAAACGATCACGTAATGGATTGGTCAGCATACCTGCACGTGTAGTCGCCCCGACTAATGTAAATGGTGGTAAGTCGAGCCTGACGGATCTAGCCGACGGACCTTCACCAATCATAATATCAAGTCGATAATCTTCCATCGCGGGATATAAAATTTCTTCAATGACAGGAGACAGGCGATGTATTTCATCAATGAATAACACGTCGTTCGGTTCCAGATTTGTTAAAAGCGCTGCGAGGTCGCCTGCTTTTTCTAAGACAGGGCCTGAAGTTTGACGAAGGTTAACGCCCATCTCTTTGGCAATAATGTGAGCTAACGTCGTTTTGCCTAAACCGGGCGGTCCAAAAAGCAGCACATGATCTAAGGCTTCATTTCTATTTTTTGCAGCCGAAATAAATATTTCTAATTGGCTTCTCACCTTTTCTTGACCTACATAATCTTGAAGTTCTTTCGGGCGAAGTGCACGCTCAATCGATTCCTCGACGGGCTCATTTAAAGTGCTTGCCACAAAACGATCTGATTCAATCATGGGTCGTCATTAGCCTTTAGATAAATATTTTAAAGCTTGTTTAATACCATCATTCACAGTGAGATTTACATCCAAACTTTTCACAGCATTTAAAGATTCACGTTCATTGTAACCGAGCGCAATCAATGCATTAAGCACATCTTGGCTAATCGATGTGATACCAGAACCTTTAATACTCAAAGCTGAATCAAGCGTAAATTTATCTTTGAGTTCTAACAACAATCGTTCAGCTGTTTTTTTACCGATACCAGGTACGCGCGTTAAAAGACCGGCTTCTTGAAGGGAAACTGCTTGAATGAGTTCATCAATAGATAAGCCACTTAAAATAGCGAGCGCAGATTTTGCTCCAATACCATTTACTTTTAAAAGTTGTCTAAACATTAAACGTTCTTGGTTGGTGCCAAAACCAAATAAGAGTTGTGCATCTTCACGCACTACAAAATGAGTAAGCAATGTCACTTTGTCGCCTACCTGAGGAAGTAGGTAAAAAGTACTCATAGGCACTTCGCATTCATAGCCCACACCATTGCAATCAATTAAAGCGAGCGGGGGCGTTTTATCTAAAAGAATGCCAGAAATTCTACCTATCATACGAGTCTACCTTTTTTCATGCGGTAACTTAAAGCATCCATATTTTGTAATTGGTTATAAGCATGTGCATGACACATCGCACAAGCAAGGGCATCAGCAGAATCGGCCTGAGGAACTTCGGGTAACTTTAAAAAACGTTTTACCATTTCTTGTACCTGCTCTTTTTTTGCATGTCCTGAACCTACCACTGATTTTTTAACTTGTAAGGCTGTATATTCATAGACAGGTAATTTTTTAATCACGGCTGCACTAATCGCAGCACCGCGCGCTTGGCCTAATAAAAGGGTGGATTGTGGATTCACATTCACAAATACTTTTTCAATGGCAACTTGTTTCGGCTTATATTGATCAATCACTTCGAAGAGCCCTTCTAAAATAATTTGAATGCGCTCTGGCAAACTATCACGCGCTTCTTCTTTAGCGCTCACAGTTTTAATCACACCACTTCCAAGATAACTAATCTTGTCACCACTTTTTTTAATAACACCAAACCCCGTCATTCTTAAACCAGGATCAATACCAAGGATGATGATAGGTTCACTCAATGATGAATTTAATCTTCGATCACTGCGGTGGTATAAACTTCCTGCACATCATCTAAATCATCAAGTGCATCTAAAATCTTTTGCATCTTGATGCCATCGTCACCACTTAGAGCATTTTCTAATGTGGGGCGCATAGCGACTTCGGCCAACTCAATTTTTAAATCTGCATTTAAAAGCGCTTCTTTAATTTGAATGAATTCTTGAACTGGTGTGATGACTTCAATACTGCCATCTTCATCACTCATAATATCTTCAGCACCAGCCTCCAAGGCTACTTCCATCACTTTATTTTCATCGGTACCGGGCGCAAAAAAGATACGACCACAGTGTTTAAATAGAAAAGCGACGGATCCATCTGTGCCTAAATTGCCACCATGTTTCGTGAGTGCATGTCTCACATCAGCCACAGCTCTTTGTTTATTATCCGTTAAGCAATCAATAATAATGGCGGCTCCGCCAATACCGTAACCTTCGTATCTCACTTCTTCATAGCTCACGCCCTCTAATTCACCCGTGCCTTTTTTAATTGCACGCGTGATATTGTCTTGTGGCATATTTTCTTCTTTGGCAAGTGCCACAGCAGCTCTTAAGCGTGGATTGAAGTTCACTTCTCCGCCACCCAGTCTTGCTGACACCGTAATTTCTTTAATAATTTTTGTGAATACTTTTCCGCGCTTAGCGTCTTGGCGACCCTTGCGATGTTGAATATTTGCCCATTTGGAATGTCCTGCCATGCCTAACCCTTTCTAGACCTTGATTTTATCATGGGTTCTTTTTTAAGCCACGGCTGGACGAGCTCTTCTTCGTGTTTTTTAATGCGGTCATAGGAGATCATTAAAAGAGAGGCTCCAATTAAAAACATCCCCAATAATTCAAAAGGTTTAATCATTTCATGAAGCTCAATCGATGATGCAATCACAGCCAATACAGGACATATCGTTGTGGTCATTGTAGCAACGCCTGCGGACAATCGTCTTAATGCATAAAGCCATAAAAGCCATGCAATAGCATTCCCAAACACTGAGTTGTAAATCAACGCTCCAATAAAATAACCACTCCATTCGATTGAAGTTGTATGGGTCATTAATGCAACTGCCACAATAGGCAATGAACCAAAAAGCATTTGCCAAGCGGTTAAGGAAATGAGATCAAGATTAGGAGATCGAGCCTGAAGTTTTTTAGCTAAGATGACAGCCAACGCCCATGAAATACCAGACACAATCGCCAATACCATACTGAATAAATCAGTCCCTAAATGAAGGGGGTCCAAAATAAATAAAATCCCCATGAATGAAAAAAAAGCCGCGGGCCATTGCCATCCACTTAATTTTTCACCTAAGAGTGGCCATGCAAAAAGCATGGTCCAAAAAGGCATGGTGTAAGTTAAGACGGCTGTTTTGCCCGCACCACCTTCGACCAAAGCCCATACTAAAAGCCCGGTAAACCCAGCGGTTTGAAGGAGTCCTAAGACAATCAAGCTTGGAATTTCTTTAATGCTGAAAGGTTTTTTTAAGACAAGCATCACAATGAATAAACAAAGCGCACCAAAGACAGTTCGAAGGGCTGCAAAATCAAAAGGGCTTGAAAAATGAAGCGCATTTTTCATCACCACCCAGTTGTAACCCCAAATAAGGCACAAAAGCATGAGCGCTAAAAAAGCCATCAGGCTTTGATTTTTTTTAGAAAGCATTTTTATACTTGTTTAATATGATGACATTATTATAAAGTGTATCTTTGACTTTAAGCTTTCAAAAAAAGGTGACTTATGAAAACAGCCGCTCAACTTATTGAGGATAAAAAACATAAAGAAGTGATTAGTATTGCGCCTAATCGTCCTGTGATTGATGCCCTTATTATCTTAGCCGAATATAAAATCGGTGCTTTAGTTGTTATGGACCAAGACAGAATGGTAGGTATTTTTTCAGAGCGCGATTATGCGCGTGAAGTCGTCTTAAAAGGCAAGTCATCCAAAGTCACTACTATCGAAGAAGTGATGACTAAAAATGTACTTGTAGGGCATGGTAAAGATACTTTCGAAAAAGCGATGACACTTATGACAGAAAACCATATTCGTCACTTACCGATTATGGATGGCCATAAAGTCATTGGTATGTTGTCTTTGGGCGATGTCGCCAAAGAAATGATTGTGTATCAAAAAAACTTAATCAAAGAGCTTGAAGGTTATGTTAAACAGTAATTGCCTTTGAAATTGGCTTCGTTTTGTAAAATGGCTATTTTATAAATTTTGATTTACACTCATCCCATGAAAAAAATCTTTTTTATTATTACTTTATTAATTTTATCTGGCTGTGCTACTACAGATAATCTGGGTGACTTAAGTAAACGCTTCGAAGAAATTAAAAAGATTGAAACTTTACTTTTTAATCAAATGCCACTTCCTAAAGATGCACGCATCTCCCCTGACAAATCTTTAATTTTAGGTGAAGGAGATAATTGGGCTGGTCGCATTGAATTGTCATCCAGCATGGAGCCTTTAGAAGCGAGTGCTTTTTTTACTACCGAATATCCAAAACATAATTGGCAGCTTATTTCATCGACTAAAGCAAAGTTAAGTATTTTGGTGTTTACGAGTAGCACGCGAACGCTTACTTTAGAAATTACCGAAGGTGGCCCATTAGCTGCTAAATCTATGATCGTAATGACTGTTGCCCCTAAAGTGCAAAATCAAGCTATACCTGACTCAAAAAAATAAATTTATTTTTCGATTTTTAATTCTTTAACTTTTCGAGTTAAAGTATTTCTTCCTAAACCTAACATCTCAGCTGCTTCAATACGTCTGCCTTTTGTAAAGCGAAGTGCCTCCTCGATAAGAATTTTTTCGAAAGTTTGATTTAAGAGGGTCAATATATCTTTCTGATTTTTATTTAAAGCTAATTGCACTTCTTGTTTGAGTGCGTCTTTCCAATCCGCAGAGGCTTCTTTATATACATCATTGTTTTTGAGCTCAGGCGGTAGATCAGCAATGTCAATATTTTGCCCAGGGGCCATCACAGTCAACCAATGACATACGTTTTCAAGTTGACGTACATTACCACTCCAATGAAGATGCGATAAATAATTTAATGTGTCATCGGATAAAATTTTTGTTTCTACGCCTAATTGTTGCGCGCTTTGTTGCAAGAAGTGACGCGCTAAATCGGGAATATCTTCTTCGCGTTCACGCAATGCAGGTAAGCGTAAACGAATGACGTTTAATCGATGAAATAAGTCTTCACGAAAAAGTCCTGCTTTAACGCGCTCTTCCATATCTTGATGAGTCGCTGCAATGACGCGCACATTGACCTTAATCGGATTATGTCCACCGACACGATAAAATTGACCATCACTTAAAACACGCAAAAGTCTTGTCTGAAGATCTGCTGGCATATCACCAATTTCATCTAAGAAAAGTGTGCCTCCATCCGCTTGTTCAAAACGACCTTTACGCAAAGCTTGGGCTCCGGTAAATGCACCGCGTTCATGACCGAACAATTCTGACTCTAATAAATCCTTTGGTATCGCTGCGGTATTAATCGCAATGAAAGGTTTATCAGCGCGAGGAGAATGTTTATGAAGCGCGCTTGCAACTAGTTCTTTACCGCTCCCGGATTCACCATTAATCAGAACAGTTGCATGTGAACGGCTAAGGCGTCCGATCGCACGAAAAACTTCTTGCATCGATGGTGCGTGACCAATCATTTCAGTTGAATTTTCAAAAGAAACTTCTTGGATACTTTGTTTTAAAGATTCATCAATCGCACGATGAATAATTTCGATTGCTTGATCAACGTCAAAAGGTTTTGCTAAATACTCAAAAGCTCCCCCTTGGAATGCGGCTACTGCACTTTCTAAATCAGAATAGGCTGTCATGATAATGACAGGGATATGCGCATATTTTTCTTTAATGACTTGAAGGAGTTCCAAACCCGAACCTTGCGGCATTCTAATGTCACTTACAATCACTTGAGGCTCTTCATCTTTAATCGCTTGAAGTGCATCTTTAATAGAGCTGAAAGTTTTAAAGTTTAAATCGGTTCGTGCGAGGGCTTTTTCAAATACCCATCGAATGGATTTGTCATCATCGATAATCCAAATGGCTTTCATAGTGAGGATCCTTGTGATTCTTGATTGTGAATAGAATTTTCTTTTGTATCTAAATCTTTAATCGGTAACAAAATTGTGAAAGTTGTTTGTCCTGGCTCACTCTTACACTCAATCATCCCTTGATGCTGACTTACATAAGTTTGTGCTAGTGATAACCCCAAACCTGAGCCACCTTCACGACCCGAGACAAGCGGGTAAAATATTTTGTCTCGAATACCTGGAGGGATACCTGGGCCATTATCAATAATGTCGAGTTTAATTCCCACACGATAACGTTTTTTAGCAAGCATGATTTGACGCTCCGCACGTGTTTTAAAAATGATGAGGCCTTGTTGTTTTTTTTCATGCATCGCTTGCACCGCATTGCGTGCAATATTTAAAACAGCTTGAATCAGTTTTTCTCGATCACCAATAATGTCGGGTAAGCTCGTATCGTAATCACGTTGAATTTTTATTTCGTCAGGGGATTCCGCTAATAATAAACTTCGAACACGTTCTAACACTTCATGAATATTAGTCGCTTCGTATTTTGGTTTTTGATGGGGGATAAGCAATCGATCCATTAAAGACTGCAAGCGATCAGCCTCTTTAATAATGACTTGCGTATATTCTTTCAATGACACATCTGGAAGCTCGTGCTCTAAAAGTTGTGCAGCTCCTCTTAAGCCCCCTAATGGATTTCTAATCTCATGGGCTAAATTACGAATCAATTCTGAGTTTGCTTGTTGCTGAATCAGCATGCGCTCTTCTTTTGCAATTCTTAATTGCTGATCCATCTGTTGGAATTCAAGAATGTATCGAATCGTTTCACTATGAATCGGTGTGATCGTACACGTCACAGAATAAGATTGGTGTTTTAAAGTGGTAATCAAAAATTCATGTTCGCGATAAGGAGAGTCACTATTGAGTGCTTGGCTAATCGCTAGCTTTAAAATGTCAGCATTAGGAAATACTTCATTTAAAGTCATCTTATAAATGTGTTTAGCACTTAACCCAAATAAAATTTCAGCCGATGGATTCATGAACAAAATATGACCTTCGACATCACATAGCAATACTGCACTGGCTAAGTGTTCGATGCCCTTTAATTCTGGGGCTAATGATGGCATGGTATTTTTTTTCATGAATATTCCGTTTCATTTATATATAAGCAAAACTTAAGCCAACTTTGATATATGTTCTTGCGGCCTATTTATTAAGCTTTATGAGGGTATTGTAAGGAATATTAATATCTAATGCACTAAAATAGTGCATATATTGAAATAGCCAGAAATGAAGGCATAAAAAAAGACGGCTATAAAGCCGTCTTTTTTAAATCACTCAAACGAATTAGCAGCTGTAATACATACCGAATTCGATTGGATGAGGTGTCATACGCATCTTAGTCACTTCTTCCATCTTAAGACTGATATAACTATCAATCCAGTCATCAGTAAATACACCACCGCGTGTTAAGAATTCGCGATCTTTATCTAAATACTCAAGCGCTTGCTCAAGAGATGAACATACAGTTGGTACTTGTGCATCTTCTTCAGGTGTTAAATGGTACAAGTCTTTTGTTGCTGGTTCACCTGGGTGAATTTTATTTTGCACGCCATCTAAACCTGCCATCATCAATGCACTGAATGCAAGGTATGGATTCGCTGTAGGATCTGGGAAGCGCGCTTCGATACGACGTGCTTTATCACCTTCCACGAATGGAATACGAATCGATGCTGAACGATTTTTAGCTGAGTATGCTAATTTCACTGGAGCCTCAAAGCCTGGCACTAAGCGTTTATATGAATTTGTACCCGGATTAGTAATCGCATTGAGCGCACGCGCGTGTTTAATCACACCGCCGATATAGAACAATGCGAATTCACTTAAGCCTGCATAACCTGAACCTGCGAATAAGTTCTTACCATCTTTCCAAATCGATTGATGCACGTGCATACCTGAACCGTTATCACCTACGATCGGTTTTGGCATGAATGTCGCAGTTTTGCCGTAGTTATGTGCTGTATTTAAAACTACGTATTTAAGAAGCTGTGTCCAATCCGCACGTTGTGTAAGCGTGCTAAATTTAGTACCGATTTCACATTGACCTGCGGTGGCCACTTCATGGTGATGCACTTCAACAGGCACGCCCATCGCTTCTAAAGTGATAGACATTGCTGAACGCACATCTTGAAGCGAGTCGACTGGAGGTACTGGGAAGTAACCACCTTTTACACCTGGACGGTGACCAATATTGCCACCTTCATGTTGTGTTGCAGAATCCCAAGCACCTTCTTCTGAATTAATTTTAACGTGACAGCCTTCCATACCTTGAGACCAAGTGATGGAATCAAAAATAAAGAATTCTGGTTCTGGGCCAAAGTAAGCTGTGTCGCCCAAACCAGTTGATTTTAAATAAGCTTCTGCACGACGTGCTAAGCTTCGTGGGCAACGCTCATAACCTTTACCGTCTGTAGGGTCTACCACATCACATGTGAGGATAAGTGTGGGCTCTTCCATGAACGGATCAATATTAGCTGTTTCTGGGTCTGGCATAAGCAACATGTCAGAGGCTTGAATACCTTTCCAACCAGCAATCGATGAACCATCGAATGCGTGACCTTGTTTAAATTTATTTTCATCAAAAGCTGAGACAGGCACGCTGACGTGCTGTTCTTTGCCTCGTGTATCCGTGAATCTAAAGTCCACGAATTTAACGTTATTATCTTTAATCTTTTTCATTACATCAGCGATTGCCATTTCATTCTCCTAAAAGCGTCAATTGTGATTCAATCTGTTGTTCATTAATGCATTTCAACATATTAATAGTAAGCATAAATTGTGCCAATCGAATAATGTTGTAAGGCTTTGTTATTATTCGTTTTTTAAAAGGAAAAATCTTAAAATTGCACCAAAAAAAAGCATATATAAGTTTTATGCACTTTATAAGTGCATAAATGACGCTGATGGCAGTTTTTTAAAAAACACTTATACTCAAAACCTTAATCAAATCGATGTGATAGCGCACCATGACTGAACTTAAAAAACATTTCGCCGTGATTGGTAATCCCATTCACCATAGCCTATCACCTCAAATTCATGCAGCGTTTGCCAAAGAAACTGGGATTGATATTCATTACGAAGCGGTTCTGTCAGCTCTCGATCAATTTCAAGAAACAGTCAAAAC
>DAIOGA010000028.1:1863-9941 GCA_036745495.1 Candidatus Methylopumilus sp. | reverse complement strand
TTCAACTTTATCTACCATCGCAAGAAGTTCAGTGATGGTCGTAGGGCATGCAGCAATCGCTTGCACCATGTGCTTTAAGCCATCTTCAATACGTTTTGCAATTTCGATTTCGCCTTCGCGTGTGAGTAGATCCACAGTCCCCATCTCACGCATATACATACGCACAGGATCTGTCGTTCTGCCAAATTCTGAATCGACAGTTGCTAACGCTTGCTCGGCCTCTTCAGCGGCCTCTTCATCCGTCACAGGGGGTGGCACATCCGCCATAAGAAGCGCTTCTGCATCAGGGGCTTGTTCATACACCATAATCCCCATATCGTTGATCATGCTGACAATGCCTTCGATTTGTTCTGACTCTTGAATTTCGTCTGGGAGGTGATCGTTAATTTCAGCGTAAGTGAGATAGCCTCGCTCTTTACCAAGCACGATTAAGGTTTTAAGACGGGTACGTCGCTCTTCGACATCTTTAGGATTTGCATCATTCGCATTTCCGTAGAAATCTTTCATTTTGGGGTTCTTTTTTTGCGACGGGTCTTTTTTTGGTCTGGCCATGCTCTACCTCTTCTTGTTAGGGCTTATTTTGCCTTATAAATCAACAAAATATAAATAAACGCGTAACCTTCAAGTGTACCAAAAAGGGCCTTTTTGGTCAATGAAAGGCTTAAGTGCTAGGGGGTGTTTTGGGTCTTTGCGTGAGGGTTTTAAGGTGCTCTTTTTCTTCCAAAGTTAAGCTACTCAAAGGCTTGTCTTTCAAAGCACTAAAATGGGCTTTCGTTTTCGATGCTTTTACTTGCTCTAGCAATGTCTTCCTCGCCCCCTCAATTTCGGACTCAAAATGGATTTGATCATCAAAATGGGTGAGTTCCTCATTGACCAAATCCATGACCACATTATCCACTTGTGACTTTAGACCGTGGAGGATAGAGGAGGGTTTCGATTCGGGTTGATTTAAGGCAATCTCTAAGACTTTTTTAAGCAAATCATCTTCAAAACTATCGCTTTGAGCCAAAGCCAAATCTTCAGTAATGGCAAGCTGAGGTTTTAAAATAAGAAGCAAAACAAATTTACGTTTAACTGAGGAGGGAAGTTTTCCCTTCGTTTTGATATTGGTTTTATTAGTTTGCATTTGAGGTTGTGCCACATGCAGCAATTGATCCATTTCTTTGTCATTCAAATGCAGTAATTCTGCAAAACGTTTCCGTAAGAGTAAGCTTAATTTAGGTGCAGTAATTTCTTTTAAGATAGGTTCAGCTTCGTTGAGAAATTTCACCTTATCTTCTTGCGTGGCTAAATGATTTTTTTCAGTTAAGTGTTGCACTAAATATTGCGACAAAGGCATCGCATCATGCATCATCGCTTCAAACGCTTCTTTGCTGTGTGCTCTTATAAAGCTATCAGGATCATGCTCTTCAGGTAAAAATAAGAATTTCAAAACAACCTTGTCATTCACGCTAGGCAAAGCATTCAGCATAGCGCGCCATGCTGCCGCTTTACCAGCATTGTCGCCATCAAAACAAAAAATGATCGTATCGGTTTGACGCATTAATTTTTTAATATGAAATGCAGATGTCGCCGTACCTAATGTTGCAACTGAATTCATCACACCAAATTGTGCGAGACCTACCACATCCATATAACCCTCGACAACCAACACACAGCCTTTTTCACGAATGGATCGGCGCGCTGCAAAAAGACCGTAGAGCTCTTGGCTCTTTTGAAAAAGTGGGGTTTCGGGTGAGTTGTAATATTTAGGAGTGTCTTCAGGATTAATCACACGCCCGCCGAATCCAATAATTTCGCCCTTCATATTGTGAATCGGAAACATGATGCGATCACGAAAACGATCGTAGCGTTTCCCTTGATCGTTCTTTAAAACAAGGCCTGCAATATTAAGTGCTTCGTCATCGTATTTTTTAAATATGCTTTCTAAGTTTTGCCAACCTTCAGGTGCGTAACCTAATTGAAATGTTTTAGCGATTTGTCCTGTGAGTCCACGTTTTTTTAAATACTCAATCGCGCGTTCTGATTTTTTCAAAGCGCTTTGATAATACTGAGAAGCCATTTGTAATGCCTCACCTAAAGCTAAATTTTTTTCTTTGGCTTCAGGTGAAATTTTTTGTGTGTCTTGGGGGACGGTTAAGCCCACTGATTTAGCAAGATCTTCCACAGCATCCACAAAGCTCATGCCTTGATATTCAATGAGAAAACTTAAAGCGGAGCCATGCGCACCACAACCAAAGCAGTGATAAAACTGCTTGGAAGGGCTTACCGTAAATGAAGGTGACTTCTCTTGATGGAAAGGACAGCAAGCGACATAGTTACTACCTGCTTTTTTTAAAGGCACACTTTTATCGATGACATCGATGACATCGACACGATTTAAAAGTTCTTGAATGAATGACTCTGGAATCATATGCGTTTAATCATAGCTTAAAAATAAAAAGGAGCCTTAAGCTCCCTCATCATTTTTTTAATTTTTTATATTGAATTTTTAACCGAGCTTTTGTTTGATCAGCACTGATAATTTACCCATATCTGCACGACCCACCACCTGAGGTTTCACGATGGCCATCACTTGACCCATCTCTTTAATGCTTGTTGCATTCGCGGCTTTAATTGCGGCATCTAGAATGCTACTCACTTCTGCATCACTTAGAGCTTGCGGGAGGTAGCTTTGTAAAATCACTACTTCAGCTTTTTCAGCATCCGCTAGATCTTGTCTTGCTGCAGACTCATAAGCCTCAATAGAATCACGACGTTGTTTTAACATTTTTTCAATTACGGCCATCACGTCCGGATCCGTCAATTCAATGCGTTCATCGACTTCACGTTGTTTAATAGCGGATTGAAGAAGTCTAATCGTGCCAAGACGAACAACGTCTTTAGCGCGCATAGCTTCTTTCATGTCCTCAGTAATTTTTACTTTTAAGGACATCTTAAAAAATTAGAATAATTTTGGGGGGAGCATTTGATTGCGAAGACGACGATACTGACGTTTCACTGCAGCAGCAGCTTTACGTTTACGTTCCCATGTTGGTTTCTCATAGAACTCACGCGCACGTAAGTCGTTGATAAGACCGGTCTTCTCAATTAAGCGCTTGAAACGACGAAGTGCTACGTCGAATGGCTCGTTTTCTTTTACACGTACTGTTGACATTAAACTCTCTTATTTTAAATAATGCGTTTTTGTGTGTTTTTCCCAAATGGAATTTTGGAAAAGTCCATTATTTTAATGCTAATCTATTCATTTATCAATCTTTTTTGAGCCTTAACCCCATGTTGGTACTTGGTATTGAAACCTCCTGTGACGAGACCGGATTGGCCCTTTTTGACAGTGAAAAAGGTCTTTTAGGCCATACTCTCCATTCCCAGGTCGATCTTCATGAAGCTTATGGTGGTGTGGTTCCTGAATTAGCGTCCCGAGACCATATTAGACTTATTTTGCCTCTCCTTGAGACTCTTTTTAAGAAAACGGGAATTAAAAAAGAAGCGATTGATGCGATCGCCTATACACAAGGGCCCGGTTTATCTGGGGCTTTGTTAGTTGGGAGCTCGCTTGCTGAAGCCTTGGCTTTTTCCCTTCAAATTCCTACTATCCCAATCCACCATTTAGAAGGCCATCTATTAGCACCCTTATTGGAAAAAGATGCTCCCACTTTTCCTTTTTTGGCACTCCTTGTTTCAGGTGGTCACACACAAATTATTCATGTGAAAAAAATGGGTCAATACGAAATCATTGGAGATACTTTAGATGATGCCGCAGGGGAAGCTTTTGATAAAACTGCACAATTATTAGGTTTAGGTTATCCAGGTGGTTTGGCTTTATCTCTTTTAGCTGAAAAAGGTAAATCTCATTTTGATTTACCAAGACCTCTTATTCACACCAAAGATTTAAATTTTAGTTTTAGCGGATTAAAAACAGCAGTACTTCATCTCATTCGCGCGCAAGAAAATTTAACAGATGAAATTAAAGCCAATGTTGCGTTTGCATTTCAAGAGGCGATCACAGATGTTTTAACTAAAAAATGTTTATCTGCATTAGATCAAACCAATTTAAAACAACTAGTTGTATCAGGCGGTGTAGGCGCTAATAAACAATTACGTCAAAAATTAAAAACTGAATTAACTCAAAAAAATTATGAAGTATTTTTTCCGCGCTTAGAATTTTGTACAGACAACGGAGCGATGATTGCTTTTGCTGGTGCGATGCGATTGGAAACTTCTTTAAAACGTGATCTTGGTTTTGCAGTAAAACCTAGATGGCAACTCGCGTAAGAATTATTTCTTATTTTTAAAGCCTGACTCAGTGCCATCAATTAAGCGTTTGATATTTTCCATATGACGCAGAATTAAAATAAGCGCGATCATAGATGAAGCAATCAATTCATAAAAATCAATGCCGTAAAAAAATCCAATCACAGGGGATAAGCTTCCTGCGATGATGGCGGCCAGCGATGAATAACGCCAAATAAAAAATACACCGAGCCATATCCCTAATACTGTAAGCCCCATGACCCACGAAAACATAAAGAGAATACCTGCGGCTGTGGCAACACCCTTGCCTCCTTTAAAGCCATAGTAAATTGGAAATACATGTCCTATGAGGGTTGCAATCGCAATAAGTCCTACCATCAGTGAAGATAATTCAAAGTATTGGGCTAAGCCTACCGTTAAAGCACCTTTTAAAGCATCGCCTAAAAGAGTTAATAAAGCCGCTAGTTTTTTACCCGTTCGTAAAACATTCGTTGCACCTGGATTTTTAGAACCTATGGTTCGAGGATCAGGCAGAGAAAAAAGATGGCTCATCACAATGCCAAATGAAATAGCGCCAATGAGATAACTAAAAAGAAGGTAAATCACGTTCATCATTTGAAAATCACTTTATAATGAAAGCTCTATTTTACAATTTTTTGAAGCACTCATGACGGCCCCACTTATTTTTATAGAAGAGATGAAAATTGAAACGATTATTGGTGTCTCTGAATGGGAGCGTGCCTTACCGCAAACGTTGCTTATTGATCTTGAAATGACTTTACCTAAAATGACTTCAGCGAATTCTGATTTAATTACAGATACCATCGATTATGCTGTTGTGAGTGAACGAATTAAATCCATCTCATCAAATCACACGTTTAAATTATTAGAGCCTTTAGCGCACCTCATTATTGAAACACTAGAAAAAGAATTTAAGTCGCCTTGGATCAAACTTAAAATTTCAAAACCGCAAATCTTACCGCAAGTAAAAGCGGTGGGTGTCATCTTCGAAAAAGGTGTGCGCACTTAACCTCTGGGATGATGTGTTTCGTGAAGTTTCTTCAAACGCTCACGTGCCACATGTGTATAAATTTGTGTCGTTGAAATATCTGCATGTCCTAATAACATTTGAACCACACGTAAATCTGCACCATGATTAAGTAAGTGTGTCGCAAAAGCATGCCGTAATACATGTGGCGATAATGTCTTTTGAATGCCTGCAATTAAGGCATAGCGTTTAATTAAATGCCAAAATGATTGTCGTGTCATCAATTCTCCACGCTGTGTGACAAATAAATCATCTGATACTTTTTGATTAAGAATATGAGGCCTTGCTTCTTTTAAATAACGATCTATCCATTCAACAGCAACTTCACCCATGGGGACTAATCTTGTTTTACTTCCCTTACCTGTCACACGAATCACACCATCAGTAAGACTCACCTCAGTCACTCTTAAACTAATGAGTTCGGTCACACGCAATCCACATGCATAAAGAAGTTCTAACATCGCGCGATCGCGGAGACCTAAAGGTGTTTCAATCTCAGGGGCTTTTAAAAGAGATTCGACTTCAGTTTCATTTAAACTTTTAGGAAGTGATTTTGGTAATTTTGGGGCTTCAATATGCAGTGTGGGATCTTCTTCAATATGACGTTCACGTAAGTGATAACGGTAGAAACGTCGAAGTGTTGCGATCAATCTTGAAATACTTCTCGCTTTTACATGACTGAATTTATTCGCAAGATAACCTTGAATATCGCTTTCTCTAACTTCTAATAATATTTTTTTAAACTCGCGATTTAAAAATTCTGAGAATTGCATTAAATCAAAACGATAACTCTCTAGCGTATTTTTGGCTAAACCATCCTCAAGCCATAAGTGATCAATAAATTGATCGATGACTTTTTTTTCGTCATCAGAAATGACAATGGGATCTCGTGTTTTCTTCACCATACAAAAAGATTAACACAAATAAAAAAGCCCCGCTTTAACGGGGCTTTTTAAATTACTCAGCTGCCTTATCGGGAGCTGCCTCAGGCGCTGCCGCCTTAGGCGTTTCTGTTTTTGGAATGTCTTGAATAATTTCTTTTTCACGCGCATCTAATTTTTCACGGATACGTGCAGATTTACCTGAACGCTCACGTAAGTAATAAAGTTTTGCGCGACGCACATCACCGCGACGTTTTAATTCGATTGATGCGATTAAAGGAGAATAAGTTTGGAATGTACGCTCAACACCTTCACCGGATGAAATCTTACGCACAGTGAATGCTGAATTGAGGCCGCGATTTCTTTTTGAAATCACAACACCTTCGTAAAGCTGCACACGTTTTCTCGTACCTTCGACCACGTTTACACCCACTACAACTGTGTCGCCTGGTGCAAAGTTAGGGATGGTTTTACCTAGACGAGCAATTTCTTCTTGCTCTAATAATTGAATAATATCTGCCATAATCCGTTCCTTTTAGTTATATAGAGTCTTGTTCCTGCTTATCTATTTCTTCAAGCAGCCGAGTCTCTTCTTTAGTCAACAGCCTTGCGGCCAACAAATCAGGTCGTCTGACCTTGGTTAACGCTAACGATTGCTGTAATCGCCAGGCGCTAATTCTAGCATGGTTACCCGACAATAATACATCCGGCACCTTAGATCCTTCATACACTTCGGGTCTCGTATAGTGAGGGCAATCAAGTAAGCCATTCACAAACGAATCCTCAATGGCCGAATTATCATCTCCTAACACCCCTGGTAGTTGCCTAATAATGGCATCCATCACCACCATGGTAGGTAATTCCCCACCACTTAATACGTAATCACCAATTGAAATTTCTTCATCCACACTACTTTCAATCAGTCTCTCATCAACCCCTTCATAACGACTCGCTAAAAAAATGAGCCCTGAAGTGCGAGACAATTCCATTACTTTTTGATGTGTGAGTGGTAATCCTCTTGGGGATAAATGAATCACTCTTACATCTTGAATGCCTTTATTCATTTGCGCTTTTTTAGCGGCATCAATGGCCTTCTTCAAAGGCTCAATCATCATCAGCATGCCTGGGCCGCCGCCATAAGGCCTATCATCTACTGTGCGATGTGCGTCACTTGTAAAATCTCTTGGATTCCATAACGTTAAATCGATAAACGCTTCATGAAATGCACGAGAGGTAATACCAAAATCCTTTAATGCTTGAAACATCTCAGGAAAAAGTGTCACCACATCAAAAGACAAAGGTTTCATTTAAAAATCTTTATCCCAGTCGACTTCAATTTCTTTTTTTGCCATATCCACATTTAAAATCACATGTGGAATAAAGGGAATTAAATACTCTTTGTCACCCTTTACGACTAAGACATCGTTCGCTCCCGTTTCCAGAAATGTTTGAACGACACCTAAATGTTCTTTCTGTTGATTGATGACTTTATGCCCCATCAAATCATTCCAGTAATATTCGCCTTTTTCTAAGGCAGGCAATTCATGTTTGGGTATTAAAATTGTTTTATTCTTTAACCCGAATGCTGCGTCTCGATCATCAACATTCACTAACTTAGCGACAATACTATTGCCATGTATTTTTGATGTTTCGATTGGGTAACTTATCGATGATTTTTCATCTCCAATAAGCCACTCTTTTTTATTCAGAAGTTGATGGATATCTACCGTGAAGGGCTGAATCTTAATCCAACCTTTGACACCATATGGCCCACTGATGCGTGCCATGATAAATTTTTCTATCTCACTCATATCACTTGTATTCACAAGTGAATCAAAACATTAAGCGCTTTCAGCTGGTGGTTCAGTCGCCTCAGCTGGAGCTGCTTCTGGTGC
>DAIOGA010000028.1:0-1763 GCA_036745495.1 Candidatus Methylopumilus sp. | reverse complement strand
GCTTCTTTAGCTTTTCTCGCTTCTACTTTGTCTGCATCTTTTTTCTTTAAAGCCACAATTGCTTCTGGGCCTTTTGAGTGCAGTTTAACTAAGCGATTTACTGAATCTGAGAGGAGTGCGCCATGACCTTTCCAATGTGTGACACGTTCGTTATCAATACGAAGTGCTTCGGTGCCAATTTTAGCCATTGGGTTATAAAAACCAATACGCTCAATAAAGCGTCCGTCGCGGCGATTTCTTGAATCTGCCACTACTACATTGTAAAAAGGGGTCTTTTTTGAACCGCCTCTAGAAAGTCGAATAATTACCATAATTTACACTCTTCAATTAGTTAAAAATTTTCTTAAGAAAGGGGCGGATTTTACGCTATTTTTGGCATATTTGGCAAGCAAAATCACTTTAAAGACAAGAATTTAAGGTCTCTTTTTGTCTATTGATAAGGGGTAGGATCATCAATCCCAGCGGCTTTAAAGCCATTTTGCCTTAAACGACAAGAATCGCAGACGCCACAAGCTAAGCCTGCTTGATCAGCCTGATAACAAGAGACTGTTAAACCATAATTCACACCCAATGTAATACCTTTAGCAATGATGGCTTCTTTAGATAAATTAATTAGCGGGGTATGCAGTTGGATGGTTTGACCCTCGATAGCCGATTTAGTGGCTAAATTAGCCATTTTTTGAAATTGCTCAATATATTCGGGTCTGCAATCAGGGTAGCCTGAATAATCGACGGCATTCACCCCTATAAAAATGTCATGGGCACCGATCACTTCTGCCCATCCTAAAGCTAGCGTCAGCATTAAAGTATTGCGAGCAGGCACGTAAGTAATAGGAATGTGGGTGCTTAATTCGGTCGGCACTTTTAAATCAGGATTGGTGAGCGCTGAAGTGAGCATCCAACTTAAATCCATCTCAACCGTTTTATGGTCTTTAACGTTAAATTGAATGGCAATTTTTTTAGCAGCTTCGAGTTCCGCAATATGGCGTTGGTGATAATTCACACTCAAAGCGTAACATTCATAGCCTTCACTTTTTGCGATCGCTAAGGTCGTAGCAGAATCAAGACCGCCCGATAAAAGAACTACCGCTTTAGACACCGGGCTTTTCTCCCCAAAGTAATTTATGTAATTGAATTTGCAAGCGCACAGGAAGTTGATCTTGCAAAATCCAATTCCCTAAATCAGTTGCGTTAAGTTTTTGATACACCGGTGAAAATAAAACATGACATCTTTCGGTTAACTTATATTGATCAAGTATTTTTTTGGCCCAGTCGTAATCCTCACGACTACAAAGCACAAATTTAATTTCATCTTTTGCATGAATGAGATTTAGATTTTCCCAATGATTTTTTTTCTCTTCGCCTGATTCAGGTGTTTTGATATCTAAAATAATTTTAATGCGAGGGTCCACTTCTTTAATAGAAATCCCACCCCCCGTTTCAAGGGACACATCATAATTTTGATCCGCTAAAACTTTTAGAAGGCTTAATACTTCTTTTTGCGCTAAGGGTTCGCCCCCTGTGACTGTGACATAGCGTGTGTTGTATTTTTTGATTGTCTCCATGATGTCATCAATATCCATCATCACACCACCTTGGAAAGCATAAGCTGTATCACAATAATGGCAACGCATTGGACATCCGCTTAAGCGAATAAAAATCGTAGGCAATCCCACGCGAGAAGATTCACCTTGTAGCGAATAAAAAATTTCAAAGATTTTAAGTTGTGCCACGTTTAGGAATTTAAGACAAAAAATTAAAGG
>DAIOGA010000027.1:4807-10116 GCA_036745495.1 Candidatus Methylopumilus sp. | reverse complement strand
AGAATTTCTCTTGTTGATTTTTATTTTTTCGAAAAGCTTCATTTATTTCTTTTGACGAATTTTGGAGCAATATCATTAGATTTGGCCCTAACGATTTCAGCGATGTACCATTTTGAAAGGTTATAAACACATCAAAAATATACGGCGTAATAGATTTTTTTTTGTAATTTTGGCTAATTTCTAGATATTCATCCTGAATAACAAGAAATTTATTGTTTCTAACTTTTTTAATTTTAGTATTTGTTTTCGGATTAAGCTTTTTAAGTAACACTTCATTGATATATGTTGTGAAATTAATCGCTTTGTAAACATCCCTCATAAATAATTCACTTCTTTTTTTATAAGGACTGTTTTTATACTTCAACAATAGACCTAATTGATTTTGGTAATCAAAGAGCAGGCGATCTTCATTCTGTTTTGCTGTAATGTGAAGGAGGATTCTTAAATTTTTAAAAAATAGATCGGTTTTAATAAGTTTCTGATAATTTTGCGCGTCAAGATATTTTCTTTGATTTAATTTTTCCAAATTAAATCTTGCAATATAGCTTTTGCCAATCCATTGAATCATTTGCAAATCTCTTAAGCCACCAGGACTCTCTTTTATATTTGGCTCTAATTGGTATGCAGATTGATTATATTTCTGATGTCTATGGTCTTGTTCTTTTAATTTGCCCTCATAGAAACGTTTAGAAACAAGAGTGTCATTAATAATCTTTTTTAATTCCTTATATAGAGCTTTATCTCCATTAAGATATCTGCCTTCTAAGAGATTAGTTTGTACCGTAATATCTTTTTTAATTTCCCTTTTAGTTTCATTAATATTTCTGACGCTATGACCAATTCTTAAGCCTAGATCCCATGCTAAGGTAATAAATTGTTCAATTTTTTGATTTAAAGAGCTATTAAATTTATTTGGAATTAATATTAATAAGTCGATGTCAGAGTAAGGAAATAATTCTTGGCGACCATAACCCCCACAGGCTACAAGAGACGCACTATTTTTGAACTCAAGCTGTTCCCAGAGTTCTTTTAATGCCTTGTCAATGAGAAGAGAGTGATTATTAAGATAAGATTGACCATCTCTTTTTTTTAAGAATACTTTAATGAGATTTGACTCATTCAAAGCTATTTCTTTTTTTAAGTTAAGTATTTCTTTTTGAATCAAGATTTAATTTATAAATGCAGGTGGAGGGGGTGTTTTGTCAGAAACTGTGAGCACTTCATAACCAATTTCAGTAACTAAGATTGTATGCTCCCATTGTGCTGAAAGACTTCGATCTTTGGTGACTATAGTCCAGCCATCAGGCATTTGTTTAATATCTCTTTTGCCTGCATTAATCATAGGCTCAATTGTAAAAATCATGCCTGCTTCTAAAGTAAGTCCTGTGCCTGGTTTGCCATAGTGAAGGACTTGAGGCTCTTCATGAAAACGCTTGCCAATCCCATGACCACAAAATTCTCGTACCACGCTGAATCCATTTTTTTCGGCAAAATCTTGAATAACAAAACCAATATCGCCCAATTTTGCTCCCGGTTTGACTTGCTTAATACCAAGCCACATAGCTTCATAGGTAAGTTTGCATAAACGTTTAGCTTGGATAGAAGTTTCGCCCAAATGAAACATGCGGCTTGTATCGCCATGAAAACCGTCTTTAATAACAGTGATATCAATATTTACAATATCACCCTCTTTGAGTGCTTTTGGTCCTGGAACACCGTGACAGATTTGATGGTTAATGGATGTACAAATTGATTTTGGATATGGAGTGTGTCCGTCCGGAGCGTAATTGAGCGGGGCAGGAATGGTATTTTGAACATTCACCATATAATCATGGCAAAGTTTGTCAATTTCTTCAGTGGTAATGCCCGGTTTTACAAAAGGGGTAATAAAATCAAGGACTTCTGATGCTAATTTACCAGCAACACGCATTTTTTCAATTTCTTGGGGATTTTTGATGTGTATTGTCATGATTGCTGCGTTTATATTGCGTTTGAGCTTATTTTTTGTGCTATTATAGCGCGCTTCTTCAAGGATCTTGAGGAAATAATTTTGCATTACCTAACGTTAGGGTGTCTATAAAAATAGATGTAATTAGGTAATGTTTTTTTAACCCATAACAACGGAGTCAATTATGTCAGTTACTATGCGTCAAATGTTAGAAGCGGGTGTCCATTTCGGCCATCAAACCCGTTATTGGAATCCAAGAATGGCACCATACATTTTTGGTGATAGAAATAAAATTCATATTGTTAACCTTGAAAAAACATTGCCAATGTTTCAAGAGGCTTTGAAGTACATTCGAACCCTTGCCGCAAATAAAGGACGTATTCTATTTGTGGGTACCAAAAGACAGGCCCGAGAAATTCTTAAAGAAGAAGCATCTCGTGCTGGTGTGTCTTATGTAAATCACAGATGGTTAGGTGGCATGCTTACAAATTTTAAAACTGTTAGACAATCTATCAAACGTCTTAATGATTACGAAGCTATGCTTCAAGATGGTAGCCTACAAAAATTTAATAAAAAAGAAGCTCTAGGTTATAAGCGTGATTATGAAAAATTACAACGCTCAATCGGCGGTATTAAGGATATGACAGCGCTTCCTGACGCGATATTTATTATTGACGTGGGCCATGAAAGTGGTGCTGTAGTTGAAGCAAATAAGCTTGGTATACCTATTATTGGTGTAGTTGATACAAATAACTCGCCTGATGATATTTCTTATGTGATTCCAGGTAATGATGATTCAAGTAGAGCTATTAGGCTTTATGCTCGAGGTATGGCTGACGCAGTTCTGGAAGGTAAAAGCCAAGCATTAAATGAGCTTGCTAAATCAGTAGCACAAGAAGAAGAATTTGTAGAAGTAACTGAGGCAGTTGCTGAATAATTTTTAAGTAATTTTTTAAAAGGGGCTTCATGCCCCTTTTTTAATAATAAGTTTAATCATACAGAATTTAAGGAGTATCAAAGTGGCAGAAATAACCGCAAGTATGGTCAAAGACCTTCGTGATCGCACAGACGCACCTATGATGGATTGTAAAAAAGCACTAACAGAAGCTGATGGTGACAGTGCTCGTGCAGAAGAAATTCTAAGAGTGCGTTTCGGTAACAAAGCAAGTAAAGCTGCTGGAAGATTGGCAGCCGAGGGTATTGTGATTGCTTTTGTAGCTAAAGATGGCAAAACAGGAACGCTTCTTGAAGTGAACTCAGAAACAGATTTCTGTGCCAAAAATGAAGACTTTCTAAAGTATGCGCATGATCTTGTAAGCGCTATTAATGAAAAGAATCCTGCTAATATCGATGCTTTAACAAATTTAACAATGTCATCAGGTAATGCTGAAGAGGTTAGAGCTCAGCTTGTAGGAAAAATTGGTGAAAACATTACCCCACGTCGATTTATTCGCTATCAAACAACCGGTCAAATAGTGAGCTATGTTCATAGCGGAAGAATTGGTGTTCTTTTAGATCTTCAAGGTGGTGACGATGGTTTAGGTAAAGATTTAGCTATGCATATTGCTGCAAATAAACCAAAAGCACTTAATGCATCAGGCATTGACGCTCAATTGATTGAAGTAGAAAAGCGTGTTGCAATTGAAAAAGCAAAAGAAGCAGGCAAGCCTGAAGCTATGCTTGAAAAAATTGCAGAAGGTACAATTCAAAAATTCCTCAAAGAAGTTACGTTGTTAAATCAACCTTTCGTAAAAGACGATAAAGTAACTATTGAGCAATTATTGAAAGCCAACAATGCAACAATTAATGCATTTAGCATTTATTCTGTAGGTGAGGGCATAGAAAAAGCAGTTGTAGACTATGCCGCAGAGGTCGCAGCAGCAGCAAAGGTTTAATTAAGAAAGAGCTTATAAAGGATTGTATGATTTATACAATCCTTTTTTTATGTCTTCTAGTTTAAAAATACGTTAAACTTTAACAAAAATTATGACGCGATCCGCATACAAAAGAGTTTTACTAAAAATTTCAGGTGAAGCCCTTATGGGTGAAGATCCTTTTGGCATTAATCAACATACCATTTCGAATGTTGTTCAGGAAATTAAAGAGGCGCTCGATTTAAAAGTTCAAATAGGTATTGTGATCGGCGGAGGCAATATATTTAGAGGTGTTGCGCTGGGCGCTGCAGGGATGGATAGAGCAACTGCTGATTATATGGGCATGATGGCAACAGTCATGAATGCTTTAGCACTTCAAGACGCAATGAAACATGCAGGCATTATAGCTCGTGTTCAATCAGCGCTTAATATAGAACAAGTTGTTGAGCCTTATATTCGAGGTAAAGCAATGCGTTACTTAGAAGAAGGTAAAGTCGTTATTTTTGCTGCTGGCACTGGCAATCCATTTTTTACAACCGATACAGCTGCAGCTTTACGCGGGGTTGAAATGAATGCTGATATTATGATTAAAGCTACTAAAGTAGATGGAATCTATTCAGAAGACCCTAAAAAAAATCCAAAAGCAAAGCGTTATGAAGTTGTAAGTTTTGATGAAGCTATTCAAAAAGATTTAAAAGTGATGGATGCTACAGCGCTTACTTTATGTCGAGATCAACAATTACCTATCGCAGTATTTAATATATTTAAATCCGGAGCACTTAAAAATATTTTATTAGGACAAAATGAAGGCACCCTCGTGATGCCTAATGTTCATTGATTAAAGAGGACTGTAATGACTGAAGCAATCAAAACAAATGTAAATGAAAAAATGCAAAAATCTTTAGACTCATTTAAGTCTGATCTTGCAAAAATTAGAACGGGTAGAGCACACACAGGCCTTCTTGATCACATCCTCATTGATTATTATGGATCAATGGTACCTATCAATCAGGTTGCTGGTGTCAATTTAGGTGATGCAAAAACAATTAATGTGCAGCCTTATGAAAAAAGTATGGTTGCTAAGGTTGAGAAAGCAATTCGCGATAGTGATCTTGGTTTGAATCCTGCGACATCTGGCGATCTCATTCGCGTCCCAATGCCAACACTCACCGAAGAACGAAGAAAAGATTTGATAAAAGTTGTGCGCACAGAAGCTGAATCAGCAAAAGTCGCAATTCGAAATATCAGACGCGATGCAAATGATTCATTAAAAAAATCTCTCAAAGAGAAAGAAATTAGCGAGGATGAAGAGCGAAGATCGCAAGATGATGTACAAAAAATCACAGACAAATTTATCGCTGAAATCGATAAGCTTCTCCAGTTAAAAGAATCTGAATTACTCGCTATTTAGTGTTTAATTTCTTTCGTTCATTACAAGCGCAAGACGTATTAGTAGAAAAACCTCAACATATTGCTATTATCATGGA
>DAIOGA010000027.1:0-4707 GCA_036745495.1 Candidatus Methylopumilus sp. | reverse complement strand
ATTGCAATTAATTATGGTGGAAGATGGGATATTGTGAATGCGGTAAATGAATTTCGAAAAAAAAATCATTTCAAAAAATCATTTACCCAAAAGCATCTTATACAAAATCTTTCTTTGAATTTCGCACCAGACCCTGATTTTTTAATAAGAACTGGCGGTGAAAAACGCATTAGTAATTTTTTAATCTGGCAGTTTTCATATACCGAACTCTACTTTACTGAAACATTATGGCCTGATTTTAATGAAAAGGCTTTTATGACTGCGCTTATTGAATTTCAAAAGAGAGAGCGACGATATGGTAAAACAAGCGAGCAATTGTAAATGTTGATATCTCGAATTCTTTCTGCACTCGTGATGCTTATAGTTTTTTTATCTTCTATGTTTCTATTTTCAGGAAGATATTTTTCTTTTGTGATCTATATTCCTTCGCTATTGGCTCTTTATGAATGGTCAAAGCTTATGTATTTTAAATCCCATGAAAAAAAGATTTTTTTAGCAATCTCTTTAGCTTTAATTTATTTTATAGATAAATATCTTAATTACGAAGATTCAAGATTCATCCTTTTGATAGCCTCAGTTTTTTGGGTATGCATCGCGCCTTTATTTTTAATATTTAAAATCAATTTAAAAAACTTCTTTTTTAGTTCACTTATTGGCTGGGTTTTAGTCATGCCACTGATTATTTCTTTGAATTATTTAATTGAATTGAGTCCCTGGGTTGTCCTTCTTGTTTTAACCACTATTTGGCTTGCAGATTCTGGCGCTTATTTTTTTGGTAAGCAGTTTGGAAAAAGAAAGCTTGCGCCATCTATTAGTCCAGGTAAAACATGGGAAGGTTTCGTAGGAGCGCTATTTGTCGTTTCGTTATTTTCGATTGTCATGACTTATTATGGTTTTGTTAACTCTTATATCTCTATTTTGTTTTTTAATTTAATTTTAATCTTAAGTGTTGAAGGCGACTTATTTGAGTCATACATAAAACGAATGGCTAAAGTTAAAGATAGCGGCGATCTAATTCCTGGGCATGGTGGCGTTCTTGATCGCATAGACAGCCTTTGCTCCAGCCTTCCTCTTGCTACCTTAATCCTTATGTCGCCTGCTTTTTTTGGAAAAATAATTTAATTGGAAAATATTGTAATACTAGGTTCAACTGGAAGCATTGGATGTAATGCTCTTCAAGTCATAAAACTTCACAAAGAAAAATATAAAGTTTTTGCGCTGACAGCAAATAAAAATGTAGATCTGCTGACACAACAATGTTTGGAGTTTGAGCCTCATTATGCTGTTGCTTTAAATCAAGACGCGAATCAACAATTAAAGCAAAACCTTCTTATATCAAATTCAAAAACAATTGTATTGGAAGGTGATGAATCTATTGATTGGCTTGCTTCTCATGAAAGTACAAACACTGTAATTTCAGCGATTGTCGGAGCGGCTGGCCTTAAACCCACCATGGCTGCTGCAAATAGTGGAAAAAAGATTTTATTAGCTAACAAAGAAACGCTTGTGATGGCGGGAGAGTTGTTTGTTAAAGCTGTAAATCATTCAAAGGCAACTTTGATACCGATTGATAGTGAACACAATGCAATTTTGCAAGTTTTGCCACAAAATAAAAAATTGAATTACAAATCAAATGGCATCAGAAAAATTTTACTGACTGCATCTGGGGGGCCTTTTAGGACATTTTCTGAAGAACAGTTGCTTCACGTGACACCCAAAGAAGCTTTACGACATCCCAATTGGGTTATGGGCAAAAAGATTACAATCGATTCCGCAACTATGATGAATAAAGGATTGGAAATTATTGAGGCCTTTTGGTTGTTTGATATTCCAGCATCAGATATTGAAGTAATTATTCATCCTCAAAGTATTATTCATTCACTCGTTGAATATATTGATGGAAGTACGCTAGCTCAGTTAGGTAATCCGGATATGCGAACTCCCATTGCTTATGCCTTAAGTCACCCAGAAAGAATTGAATCCGGAGTATTAGGACTAGATCTTATAAAAACGAAAAAACTTGATTTTGAAGCGCCTGATTTAAATAGATTTCCTTGTCTTGGATTGGCTTACAAAGCTTTGGACATGGGTCAAAATGCTCCAACGATACTTAATGCCGCCAATGAAGTTGCTGTAGATGCCTTTCTAAATGAATCTATCGCATTTAATCAAATTGCAGAGTTAATCGAATTTTGTATGGACACAATAAAATCTCAATCTATAGATTCTATTGATACGGTTTTGGATATAGATAAAAAGACGCGTTATCTTGCACTTAAATGGATTGACAGCCGTAAACTAAGCTAATGACAACCTTTCTTGTCTTTATTCTCACTATAAGTATTATTGTAGGCATTCATGAATTCGGCCATTTTCAGATGGCTCGATGGTGCAACGTCAAGGTATTAAAGTTCTCGATTGGATTTGGCAAGCCCCTTTTTACCTTTCGACTTGGTAAAGATCAAACCGCATTCGTTATATCTTCTATTCCCTTAGGCGGGTATGTAAAGCTTCTTGATGAAAATAATATAGAACCAAGCGAAAGAATTAAAAAAACCGACATTAAGCGAGCATTTAATCGCCAATCTCTGATTAAACGTTTTCTTGTTGTTGCTGCAGGGCCCTTGATCAATATAATTTTGGGTATCTTTATTTTTTGCTTTATCTATATGCATGGCTCACTTCAAATTAAGCCATTAATTAGCGATCTTCCTCTATCTAGCGAAGCTTATCAAAAAGGACTTAGAGCAGGGGATGAAATCGTAATGCTTGATGGGGCTGAGATCAAATCTTTAGAAGATTTGGATATTTCAGTAAAGGGCCATAATCAAGCATTTCAAGACGTACATTTTTCGCGTGAAGGTCAGCTTATCCATATTAAAAATCTTTTATGGACGGATGAAATTAAAATTTTTCCATACGGCCTTCCCATTTTAGTTCAATCAATAGAAGTTGGGAGTATTGCTGAAAAAATAGGATTAAGAATCCATGATCAAATAGTTATGGTAGATCAAATCCCTATTAAAAATATTCCAGATTTAGTCGTTAACATTCAAAATCATTGGTTAAAATCTTACGATTTAACTATAAAAAGAGAAAATATTATTCAATCTATTCATATAGATAAAGAATTATTTGAAAGTAAAATCGATAAAAAAAGAATTGGTGTTGCATTGGGTTATGATGAAGATCTGATTAAAGCTCATTTGGTTGAAGTAAAGCGTACCTTTGGGGATTCAATTAAAAAATCATTCATCCAAACTTATACCTTTTTTAATCTAACTTTGACGACATTCAAGAATCTATTTGTCCAAAAAGCTGACTTAAAGGATTTGGGCGGCCCTTTGGCTATAGCTCATATGGCGTCTTCATCATTTTTAGAAGGCATTTTTCCTTACATTCAATTCATTGGATTAATTAGCTTAAATATTGGGATATTGAATCTATTGCCTATTCCATTATTAGATGGGGGTCATTTAGCTTTTTATCTTTTTGAGTTCGTTATAGGTAAGCCTTTGTCAAATAAAAAAATGATGATAAGTCAAAGGGTTGGGATGTTAATTTTGGGTTTACTTACTGCAATTGCGTTGTATAATGACGCCTGTCGATACCTATTAGGAAGCTAATGACTTTAAGATCTAAACTAGCTTTATTCATTTCACTCCTCATTCTTTCTGTAGCAGCCTTTGCTATGGAGCCTTTTGTCATCAAAGATATTAAAATTGAAGGTCTTCAAAGGACTGAGCCAGGTACGGTATTTAATTATCTGCCCGTACAAGTTGGTGACACGATGACTGAAGATAAATCGTCTGAGGCTATCAAGTCTCTTTATCGTACAGGTTTTTTTAAAGATGTCCGTATAGAAGCCGATCAAAACATTCTTCTTATAACCGTTCAAGAGAGACCCTCTATCGCCGATATTCAGTTTTCAGGTAATAAAGCATTTCAATCTGATAAGTTAAAAGAAGGCATGAAAGGCATAGGTCTTGCCGAAGGACAAATTTATGACAAATCTAAATTAGAATTTGCTGAACAAGAAATAAAAAAACAATATTTAGCACAAGGTAAATATACAGCTACTGTTAAAACTTCCGCTTCCCCCTTGGAAAGAAACAGAGTAGCTATTCGATTTGATATTGAGGAGGGTATTGTCTCCCGTATCAAAGAAATTAACGTAGTAGGAAATCAGCTTTATAACAAATCAGACATTACCTCAGAGTTTGAATTAAAAACGACTAACTGGTTATCTTGGTGGTACAAAGACGATCAGTATTCAAAACAAAAATTAACTTCCGATCTAGAAAAGCTGAAATCTTTTTATATGAATCGTGGGTACTTAGAATTTTCGATTGATTCAACTCAGGTTTCTATTACCCCTGATAAAGAAGATGTTTATATTACGATCAATATTTCAGAGGGCCCAAAATACAAAGTTTCAGACGTGAAGCTTGCAGGCGATCTTCAGCAAGTCCCTGAAAGTGAGTTACAAAATTTAATTAAAATTAAAAAAGACGATATTTTTAATCGTGAAAAAATTACCGAATCAACCAAAGCCATGAATGGTCGTTTAGGTAACGATGGTTTTGCGTTTTCAAACGTTAATGCCATTCCAGAAATTAACAAAGAAGAGCACACAGCTTCGTTCACATTCTTTGTTGATCCTGGAAGAAAAGTTTATGTAAGACGTATTGATATTGAAGGTAATGA
>DAIOGA010000026.1:0-11723 GCA_036745495.1 Candidatus Methylopumilus sp. | reverse complement strand
TAAGACCAGGACCTAATTTATTTATCAATTTTGGAAATTTAAAATTAAACATGACTATAGCTTTTGTTTTAATACAAACTCTAGAATGACTTTAGCGATATAACCTACAACACCCATGCAAAGGACAGCTAAAAGCCAAAGCGTTCCTTCTTTACCTGCCTTACTTTCTTTAGCGATGCCATACACAATAAAAAACATAAACAACACAAGTCCACCAATCATCCATGGTGTACCAGCTTCAATTAAATCTTCGAGTGCATCAGGCGTCATGATTTTCTTTGTATGAGATTGATTTGAGATAGATCAATGATAATGGATTTCTATCCATAAATTACGAATTGATTGATACGTTAAAAATAAAACAACTCTATAATTAAAAAATGAGTATCCCAATTAAAAGTATTCCTATTCAGAATGTTTCGCAAAAAAGTCCCTTATCTCTAGAGGCCAACGATTGGAAAGCTTTAGACGACATAAAAGAATGGTCTCAATTTAGCCAGAGTGTAAACAAAGAAGATACACAATGGGAATCACATATAGTGATTGAAGGCATGCATTGTGCTGCATGTGCTTTTAAAGTAGAAAATACATTAAAGCCTTTACCAGGTGTTGTCGAAGTTTCCGTCAATGCAACATCAGGACACGCTAAAATTATTTGGCAATCTAATCTCATTAAGCCATCTCTCTGGGCGAGCGGAATTTATAAAGCGGGATATCAAGCTTTTCCAGCTAGCGATTTATTGCATCAGGATGAGCGTAAAAAAAACCAACGACAAGCTTTATGGCGACTTTTAGTTGCCGGATTTTGCATGATGCAAGTCATGATGTTCTCGGTGCCCACTTATATGGCTATTCCTGGTGAAATGACAAGCAATATGAAAGGCTTAATGGAGTGGGCTAGTTGGGTGATTACATTGCCCGTGATGTTATTTTCATGCGGCCCTTTTTTTAAAAGCGCGCTTAATGATTTAAAAACAAAACAAATTAGTATGGATATGCCTGTATCACTCGGCATTTTGATTATGTTTATCGTAAGTACCGCAGCAACTTTTGATCCTAATGGTTTACTTGGTAAAGAAGTTTATTTTGATTCACTCACTATGTTTGTATTTTTTCTTTTAACAGGACGATGGATTGAATTAAAAATGCGTGATAAAACAGCAGGTGCGCTGGATGTATTAATGAGGCGAATGCCTCGTATAGTCAGTCGAGTGAATCCTGACGGCAGCATTGAAAAAATACCTGCCAATCTTCTTCAAGTTGGCGATACAGTTGAAGTGAAACCCGGAGAAGCTTTTCCTGCAGACGGAGAAATTGTGATGGGTTCCACAAATGCTGATGAAGCATTATTAACAGGAGAGTCTGCCGCTATTAGAAAATCTATTCACGCAAAAATTATTGCGGGCAGCTTTAATTTAACCAATCCTGTTCATATGCGAGTTGAACTTGTAGGACAAGAAACGCGCTATGCCAAAATTGTGCATTTGATGGAAAAAGCATCTACGGATAAACCACGTTTAGCTTTAATGGCGGATCGCATTGCTAAACATTTTTTATGGATTGTGATTTTATTAGCCTTAAGCGTAGGCATTTATTTTTGGCAGTTTGATCATGCGAAGGCTATTGTTGCAGCAGTTGCTGTATTAATTGTGACGTGCCCATGCGCGCTATCTCTTGCAACACCTGCAGCGATGTTAAGTATGTCAGGCTTTTTAGCAAGACAAGGTATTTTGGTGCAAAAAATGCAAGCACTTGAAGCTTTAACGCAAATTAATACAGTAGTATTTGATAAGACAGGTACATTAACCAATGATCAAATTTTTATTGAAAAAATATTTACCAATAAAAAAATCACTGAGAAAGAAGCTTTAGTCATTGCGTCGTCATTATCTGCTTCCTCTCTTCATCCCGTCTCTAAAGCTTTTATGAATGCCGGTGAGATTGATACATCATTAAAAATTGAAAAAATCGAAGAAGTCAGTGGCGGCGGATTATTAGCCAAAACATCTTTAGGAGTTTTTAAATTAGGATCACTCGCTTTTTGTGGATTAAAAGATAATGAATTCGATCATTTAAAAGAAGAACAATTACAAGTGCATTTAATGCATGACGATAACTGGGTGGCAAGTTTTATGATGACAGAGTCGATTAAAGAAGATGCGCTTCAATCGATTAAGAAACTTAAACAACATCATTTAAATATTGAAATTTTATCAGGCGATAAATTGTCTTCCGTTAAAAAAGTGGCTGATCAATTATCTATACAAAACATCAAAGGCCAATGTTCTCCTGAAGATAAATTAAGACATATTCAATTACTTCAATCACAACATTCGAAAGTACTTATGGTGGGTGATGGATTAAATGATGGGCCTGTATTAGCTTTTGCGCATGCCTCCATTGCACTTGGCCAAGGCGCACCCCTATCTCAAGCACAATCAGACTTTATTATTTTAAAAGGTGAGCTTCGTCTTATTCCTCAATTGATAGAAGAAGCTAAACGCACGATGAAAATTATTAAGCAAAATCTAGTTTGGGCAGCTTTATATAACTTGATCTGTATTCCTTTAGCTGTGATGGGATTTTTACCAGCATGGCTAGCTGGATTAGGCATGGCATTAAGCTCGCTTTTGGTCATTTTGAATGCAGCACGATTAGCCTTTTAACTTGAACTAAAAGATTTATACTTAAAATTATGGATATTCTTTATTTATTGGTGCCTTTTTCCGTCATCTTAGTACTTGTTATTCTTGTAGGTCTTTGGTGGGCAGTTCATAGCGGACAGTTTGAAGATACCGAAAAAGAAGGCGAACGTATTTTGCACGACGATTGATCTAAGTCAAATCCCCATTCTCCAAAGTTTGAGAAACTTCATGTATGAATCAATGTGCTATTAGGCACAAAATCAGATTTTTTAAGTAAGTATTCGTTTTAGGGGAAGATATGAACGCGAAAGCAAATTTATCCACGATTTATGATGATGGTGTCATAAGACAATTTTCAATCATGGCAGTGGTTTGGGGTGTTGTGGGCATGCTGGTGGGTGTAGTGATTGCAGCACAACTTGTATGGCCAGAACTTAACTTGGGGCTTCCTTGGACTTCATTTGGTCGCCTTCGTCCGCTTCATACCAATGCGGTAATTTTTGCTTTTGGTGGATCAGCTCTTTTTGCTTCTTCTTATTATGTCGTACAAAGAACCTGTCAAACTCGTTTGTTTGCTGGCAAATTGGCTTCTTTTACTTTCTGGGGTTGGCAAGCCGTCATCTTAGCAGCGGCTATTTCTCTTCCTTTAGGTTATACATCTGGTAAAGAGTATGCAGAACTTGAATGGCCGATTGATATTTTGATCGCTATTGTTTGGGTGTCTTATGCCATCGTATTTTTTGGCACGATTGCAAAAAGAAAAATTAAACATATTTACGTTGCAAATTGGTTCTATGGCGCATTCATTATCACTGTGGCATTACTTCATATTGTAAATAGTGCCGAAATTCCTGCAGGCTTTATGAAATCTTATTCAGCTTATGCGGGCGTTCAAGATGCCATGGTGCAATGGTGGTATGGCCATAATGCAGTAGGCTTTTTCTTAACAGCTGGCTTTTTGGGCATGATGTATTACTTTGTCCCAAAACAAGCCGAGCGTCCTGTGTATTCATATAGTTTATCGATCGTTCACTTTTGGGCACTTATTTTTACCTATATGTGGGCAGGCCCTCATCACCTTCATTACACAGCATTACCTGATTGGGTATCTTCATTAGGCATGGTGTTCTCACTTATTTTATTTGCACCAAGCTGGGGTGGCATGATCAACGGCATCATGACACTTTCAGGCGCTTGGCATAAATTACGTACTGATCCAATTCTAAGATTCTTAATCGTATCTTTATCTTTTTACGGCATGAGCACTTTTGAAGGCCCAATGATGTCAATTAAAACAGTGAATGCTTTATCTCACTATACCGATTGGACGGTGGGGCATGTGCATTCGGGTGCGCTTGGTTGGGTAGGCTTAGTGTCTATGGGCACACTTTATTTCTTAGTTCCTCGATTATTTGGTCAAAAAGAAATGTATAGCATGAAAGCGATTGAGCTTCATTTTTGGATGGCCACGGTAGGTATTGTGCTCTATATCACAGCGCTTTGGATTTCAGGCGTGATGGAAGGTCTCATGTGGAGAGCAATTAATCCAGACGGTACATTAGCTTATTCATTTATTGAATCAGTAAAAGCAAAACATCCTTACTACATCATTCGTTTATTAGGTGGGCTTTTATATCTAGGCGGTATGTTGGTGATGTTATGGAATGTCATTAAGACAGCGACTAACGGCAAGCCAACAAATATTTTAATTCCTGCTGTTAAAGCACACTAAGGAAAAAACAAATGGCAAAAGAAAATAAAAAAATAAATAAAGAAAATTCAGGATTTAGTCACGAGACGATTGAAACAAATAGTTTCCTCATGATTATTTTGATTTTAGTTACAGTGGCGTTTGGCGGTATTGTAGAAATTATTCCACTTTTTTATCAAAAGTCGACGACTGAACCCATTAAAGGTTTGCAGCCATACACAGCAATGCAACTTATGGGTCGAGACGTTTACATTCGTGAAGGTTGTTATAACTGCCACTCACAAATGATTCGCCCATTTCGTGCCGAAACACTTCGTTACGGACATTATTCAGTAGCGGGTGAATCTGTATATGATCATCCGTTCCAATGGGGAAGTAAACGAACAGGCCCTGATTTAGCTCGCGTAGGTGGACGCTACAGTGACGAATGGCATCGTGTACATTTAAATAATCCAAGAGATGTGGTGCCTGAATCTATCATGCCAGCTTATTCATGGCTTGAAAAAACAGAAGTGGATTCAACAGTTGTAGCACAAAGAATGAAAGCATTAAGAATTGTAGGCGTACCTTATAGCGATGAAGATATTAAAGGCGCTTCTGATGCAGTAAAGGGTAAAACAGAACTTGATGCGTTGATCAGTTATTTACAAGTGCTCGGCACGAATCTTAAATAAGGATATGCATGGATATTAATGAATTAAGAACAATCGCTACAGTAGGAAGTTTTATTCTATTTGTAACGATTCTTATTTGGACTTGGGCTAAGCGCAATAGTCGAGATTTTAAAGAGGCTGCAAACTTGCCATTTGTTGAAGATGCAAAACCTGTAAGACATAAAAAAATAATTGCTAAAAAAGGTAAAAGAAAATGAATGATTTTATAAATGACTTTTGGCCCACATTGATTGTTGTTATATCACTCGGTGGTATTTTAGGTTGTGCATTATTGTTATGGAAAACAAGCAAAACTAAAGTCACGAAAAGTAAAGATGGCACGAGTGGCCATGTATGGGATGAAGATCTTAAAGAGATGAATAATCCTTTACCTTTATGGTGGGTGCGTTTATTTGTAATCACGATCGTATTCGGATTGGTTTATTTATCTTTATATCCGGGACTCGGTCGCTATGACGGTCAGCTTGGCTGGACTAAAAATAAACAATATGACAAAGAAATAGCCGAAGCTAATAAAGCGCTCGAACCTATTTATGCAAAATATGCAGCGATGTCGATTGAAGATCTATCAAAGAATGAAGATGCTAAAGGTATTGGTCAGCGTTTATTTTTAAATAATTGTGCGCAATGTCATGGTTCAGATGCCAGAGGTACGAGAGGTTTTCCAAATTTAACAGACCATGATTGGCTTTATGGTGGATCACCAGAAAAAATCAAAGAAACCATTACTAATGGTCGTATGGGTGTCATGCCTCCCATGGCGGCTGCTGTTGGCAATGAAGAAGATATTAAAAATGTAGCTAATTATGTTTTAAGTTTATCTAATAGCCAACATGATGTGAAACGTGCTGAATTAGGAAAGACAAAATTTACAACGATATGTGCTGCATGTCATGGAGCAGATGGCAAAGGTAATCAACTTGTAGGTGCACCTAACCTAACCGACAATATTTGGTTACATGGTGCAGGTGAAGCAAATATTATTAAACGTATCCATGAAGGTAAAACAAATCAAATGCCAGCTTGGCAAGCTAAATTTACACCAGAGCAAATTCATGTGCTTACAAGTTATGTCTGGGGCATGTCAAATCATTAATTTTCTAGCTGTACATTAGATGAGCTTATCTCAATTGAATCAACCTCTTCCAAAAGAAGAGGTTATTTCACTTTATAAGTCGCAAGGAAAAATTCAACCCAGAGGTGTCGAAGGTTATTTCTCAAAACTTCGTTGGCTCATGGTGTGGCTTACTCAAATTTATTTCTATGGGATGCCTTGGCTTCAATGGGGTGGTCGCCAAGCCCTCCTTTTTGATTTAGACGGCAAGCGTTTTTATATTTATGGATTAGTTTTATATCCGCAAGACCTCATCTACCTCACTGCCATTCTTATTATTTCAGCATTATCTTTATTTCTTTTCACCGCAGTAGCGGGGAGATTATGGTGTGGGTTTACATGTCCCCAAACCGTTTACACAGAAATCTTTATGTGGATTGAATCGAAGATCGAAGGCAATCACATGACAAGAAAGAAATTAGATGATATGCCATGGACACCTAAAAAATTTGGTATTCGTTCGAGCAAACATTTTGTGTGGTTACTTTTTGCATTCTGGACTGGATTTACTTTTGTAGGTTATTTCACGCCCATCAGAGATCTCTTTATTGAAGTGAAGTATCTCTCCACAGGACCGTGGGAAACTTTTTGGTTATGTTTTTATACTTTTGCAACATATGGCAATGCAGGTTTTATGCGTGAACAAGTATGTAAATACATGTGCCCATATGCAAGATTTCAAAGTGCAATGTTTGATAAAGATACATTGATTGTTAGTTACGACAAAGCACGCGGTGAGCCTCGAGGAGGTAGATCATCACATGTTGATCATCAAGCACTTGGCGATTGTATTGATTGCCATATTTGTGTGCAGGTATGTCCGACAGGGATTGATATTCGTGAAGGCCTGCAATATGAATGTATTAGTTGTGGTGCTTGTGCCGATGCGTGCAATTCTGTCATGGATAAAGTGGGCTATGCACAAGGACTTATAAAATTTACAACAGAAAATGCCTTAATTAATCGATGGACTAAACAGGAAATGATTAAGCGCATTTTTAGAGTGCGCGTACTTATATATGGCCTCGTTTTGACAACTATTATTGGCGGTGTTTTATGGAGCCTTACGTTTAGAAATTCTTTTAGAATTGATGTAGTGAGAGATCGCGGTGTCATGGCAAGATTGGCAGATGGCGGCATGCTTGAAAATGTATATCGATTAAATATTATGAATGCCCTCGAAGAAGGTCAGCATTATAAAATTTATGTAGAAGGCCTTAATAACATCGTTGTTGATTCGGATAATCTAGAGCCAAACAAAACAATTGCTATTAAAGCTACTGAATCACGATGGGTGCCTGTAAGAGTTCAAATTCCAGATGGTGTTGAAAAATCAGGCTCTCATAAAATTATGTTTAGAATAGAGTCAGAAGAAACGCATGAGATCGTCAAAGAAAAGTCGACATTTATTGTGCCGAGAAATTAAGGATAAAAAAATGGATAATCAAAAAAATACAATTTGGTGGAAAAATGGATATGTTTGGCTTATTTTAGGAGGGCCATTTCTAGTTGTGATCGCTTCATTCGTTACTTATTATTTAGCTGTAACGAGACCCGATACAGTGATTGATAATTATTATCAAAAAGGAATTGAGATCAATAAAACGATGAGTGAAGAAAGAGATCCTATGGCGCCTGCAACTCAAGCTCGCAATCATGCGCAAACAGGCATTAAACCGAAATCACATTAATAGCTGACAGTAGTTGTAATATTGAGACTACGTAATTCTTTTGCAATATCTTGAAGAACCTCCTCATCAATACGATCTAAGTTTTTAGCTTGAGGTTGTAAAGAAGGTCTTGCTAAGCCATAAAGATGAACACCTTGAATAATACTTTTTACTTCATTGATTAATTCTACATAGGCATCAATGTCTTTTTTGCTTGGGCCTTTGCCATCAATAGTAAAAATACAAGTTTGCACAAAAGTTGGACAAACGTTCGCACTATTTTTGAGGCGCTCCAGTATTTGGGAGGGCTTTAGATTCACTTGATTAATTGTCTTAATACTCTCTTCAGTAGCTGCGTCTACTTTAAACCAAACTTCACCATTCATTTCTTTTAGCATTCCAACACTTTTAATTACAGAGGTTTGATGCATCAAACTCCCATTGGTAATGAGTCGTATTTTAATTTTATGAAGTAAATTAAATTCACTTAGAATCTTTTTAACAATTGAAATAACTTCTGGAAATTCATTCGCACTCGTCGGCTCGCCATTACCTGAAAATGCAATGTCTTTTAAATGACGATCTTCGAGAGATACATTTTTTTCCATGTAATCACCATGAATAATTTCACTAAGAAAAAAACGTAACTCTTGTTCAAGTATATCTAATTCAATAGGCGGTGGTGTACCACGCGTGAGATTGGGTATCTCACAATATATACATTGCCAATTACAGGCGTTATTCACATTTAAGTTAACGCCAATCGACAAGCCACCTGCGCGCCTTGAAATGACTGAGTAAATATATTTGAGGCCGCTTAATTCTCGGCTGTGATCATGAATACTAAGATATTGTTTAGATACGCTCATGTATTGAGCTTTTTACTTGCAGTTAGGTGATTTAACAAGTTGCTTTAATGCGTCTGGTTTTAAAATTTTAATATGACGTTGCTTAACTTCAATAATGCCTTCTTCACTATATTTTGAAAAAGTACGACTGACCGTTTCAAGTTTAAGGCCTAAATAACTTCCAATTTCTTCACGTGACATTCTTAATATGAATTCGGATTGTGATTGTCCTCGGGCAAAAAGTCTTTGAATGAGATTTACTAAAAAGTTAGCGAGCCTTTCTTCTGCTGACATGTTTCCAAGAAGCATCATCATGCCGTTTTCGCGAACGATTTCACGACTCATAATTTTATGAACGTGTTTTTGGAGCACCGGAAACTCTCTGGATAAATCTTCAATGTGATCAAAAGGCATCACACAGACTTCAGCATCTTCTAGAGCAACAGCGTTGCATGTGTGATGATCATTCACAATGCCATCGAGGCCTATAATTTCTCCGGCCATTTGAAAGCCTGTAACTTGTTCGCGCCCATCTTCTGACGCTACAGAAGTCTTAAAAAAACCTGTACGAATAGCATAAAGAGAAGTAAACGTTTCCCCATTTTCAAAGAGCAAGTCACCTTGTTTAATTTTTTTACGTGTTGTGACAACTTCATCAAGTTTATGCATGTCATTTTGATCAAAACCTACGGGCATACAGAGCTCGCGCAGATTACAACTTGAACAGGCAACTTTGAATGTTTCAGCTTTCATCGAAAAATTACTTATGTTTTAAAGCGTTAAGTGTAGCTTATTCATCAATCTATGAATAGATGAAGTCTTTTTGATATACGTCAAAGATTGCAATTTAGGCTTATGGCACAGTAATGCCCTATGGATACAGCTATCAAAAATAGAGACCAAAAATTAGGGTTGACACCTATTACGACTTCGCTTTTGCAAAAATTTGACGTCAATGGGCCAAGATATACTTCATATCCGACTGCAGATCGCTTTGTAGAAGCTTTTACTGAACACGCTTATAAAGAAGCGCTAGAGCAAAGACGATTACGTCCAATTAATCAACCTTTGTCGATTTATGTTCATATTCCTTTTTGTGAGTCACTTTGTTTTTACTGTGCTTGCAATAAAATCGTCACTAAACATCATGAACGTTCTCGCGAATACTTAGATTATTTGAAAAAAGAAATTGATTTACATCTCGATTATTTAGGTCAGAAACAAGTTGTGAGTCAGCTTCATCTTGGTGGTGGTTCACCTACATTTTTTTCAGATGAAGAAATCAAAGAGCTATTTAATAAACTTAAAGAAGTTTTTGTATTAAGCCCTCAAGGGGAATATTCGATTGAAGTAGATCCTAGAACGGTTGATAGTAAGCGTTTAAAAAGATTAAAAGAAATTGGTTTTAATCGCTTAAGTTTTGGTGTGCAGGATTTTAATCCTGATGTGCAAAAGGCCGTTCACCGAATACAGCCATTTGATCAAGTAGTTTCTCTCATGCGCAACGCTCATGAAGATGGTTATGAATCCATTAATATGGATTTAATTTATGGATTGCCACTTCAAACACCTGAAACATTTAATGAAACCTTAGATCAAGTGATTAGCTTAAAACCTGATCGAATTGCTTTATATGCTTATGCGCATTTACCTCAGCGCTTTAAGCCTCAGCGACGTATTCATGAAGACGATATTCCCCCTGCAAAAAATAAGATTGCTATGTTGTCGTTGGCTATCGAAAAATTTCTTGAAAATGGTTATATCTATGTAGGTATGGACCATTTTGCTTTGCCAACAGATAGTTTAGCCATTGCAAAAAGACAAGGAAGATTGCATCGAAATTTCCAAGGCTATAGTACGCAACCTGATTGCGACATTATTGCATTAGGTGTTTCAGCGATTGGACGTGTTGGAGCTAATTACAATCAAAATGCAAAAGAACTTGAAGATTATTATGATCATCTTAATCATGGACGCTTTCCGATTATTAAAGGATTAGCGCTTTCAAAAGATGATATCGTACGACGTGCTGTCATTATGGAAATAATGTGTCAGGGTCGATTGGATTACGAATCAATTGAATTGGCTTATTTAATTAACTTCAAAGAATATTTTTCATCTGAAATGAATCTTCTTCGAAATTTTCAAGAAAAAGATTTTATCGACTTAGATGATTCAGGTATTCAAGTGACAGATACAGGGTGGTTTTTTGTACGTGCAATTGCTATGATTTTTGATCGATACTTACAATTGGATCAAAATCGCACGCGGTTTTCTAAAATTCTTTAATGCTTTTTCAATTCTCAGTTTTTTTATCAACTTTTTTTATGGGGTTGATGGGCGGCCCACATTGTATCGCTATGTGCGGAGCACCATGTGCTGCAATTAGTGCACAAGGATCTTGGCAGATTGTGAAATTTCACTTAGGTCGTATTTTAGGTTATGGCATCTTAGGTGGTATCGCAGCTTATTCTGTGAATAATCTCGCTTGGTTTTCAAATCAAACGATGTCGCTTCATCCTATCTGGACATTTTTTCATGGCATTATTTTTGTATGGGGTTTTGTGATGTTGCTTTATGCAAAGCAACCTCAATGGATTGATCATATGGGTGAATCTATTTGGAATACGATTCAAACATTTTCTAAAACATTAAGGAGTAATTTTTTATTAGGCATGCTTTGGTCCTTTATGCCATGTGGACTTTTATACTCGGCATTACTTGTTGCAGCGTTAACCTTAAATATTTTAAATGGAATGCTTTCTATGATATTTTTTGCATTAGGTACAAGCATCTCATTAATTGTGAGCCCAATCATTTGGCTAAAGATAAAAAATGGAAAGTTGTGGCTTAATGAAACACAAGGAATGCGTATCGCAGGATTGCTTCTTATGATTGCCGCATCTTGGGCAATTTGGATGGACTTAATTCATCCCATGAAATTATGGTGCCAATAAAAAACCCCTGCTTTTGAAGGCGGGGGTTTCAAGGGAAATGCTAGTGGACCTAGCATTATTTGCTACTAGAACTTTTTACCAACACCAAAGCTTACTACCCATGG
>DAIOGA010000025.1:0-12318 GCA_036745495.1 Candidatus Methylopumilus sp. | reverse complement strand
TGGTAGAGCAGCGGACTCTTAATCCGTTTGTCGCGAGTTCGACCCTCGCATCCCCCACCAATTAAATCATTTTCTCTGGTGGGATTTTTTCGATTGGAACAATATTTTGAATTGGAGCTTCGGGAGGATGTCTTTTTTCGCCAAACAAAATAATCCCAATAATTACAATCGCTGCAAGAATTAAAATTCTATGTTCTTTTAAGGATTCAAATATAGGCGGGGGCTCACCCTTTTCTTCTTCGCTTGAATAATATGACTGAGACTCATATGCATTTTGATTTGAAAAATTCGGCTCTAAAGACTCATCGTATTTTCGTCTTGATTCAGCATCCAATAAAACTTCATGCGCAACATTAATATCTTTCATCATGTCTTCAGCGTATTTTTGATTTTCGGGATGCTTATCTGGATGGTATTTTGAGGCAAGCACATGGTATGCCTTCTTAATTTCATCTGACGATGCAGTTTTTTTAACTTTAAGAACTTCGTAATAATTTTGCATGCGAATATATTACAATGGCTTATAGAGATTCACTTAACTAATTAAAGGATACTCATGGCTACCGCTGTCATTATTAAACACCCAAATTCAGGCATGATCAAAATTGGTTACTACGGTTTTAGTTGGACGTATCTATTTTTTGGTTGGTTTGTACCTTTATTTAGAGGTGAATTAGGTGTCGCGGCCCTGCATATGCTTTTTTCAATTATTACATTAGGCTTATGGCAAGTTATTGTAGCTTTCTTATATAACCGACAATACATGACGCGTATGTTTATGGCTGGATGGGTTTTAGGAGACTCAGCAGGCAATAACGAAATGGCTGCTCAAAGACTTGGTGTTGTTCTACCCAAGCGTGGGCGTAAATAAAGTTCTATTTCTTTTTACTACAGACCTGCTTCAAATATAAATCATTAAGCGTTTTAGGTTTGATGGCTTGCCAATCTAATGCTTCACCCTTATTAAATAAAGCGTGACCCTGTCCCATGGGTTCTGGGTACAAGGCATACGCTAAAATTCTCATTTTTCTAGCCTTACAATCAAACTCTGATCTATTTTTAATTGAGCGGTATTGAAGATTTTTAATAGTTTGTGGTTCGGCATAATTTTGCAAGTACCAGGCTCTCGCCTTATGTCCACTTTTACTCATTAAGCTAAAGTCAATGTAATGATCGGCATCATCTTGATGGACCAATGACCAATCAGCAAATGAGTAACTCGGAAAAATTAGCGAGAAGAGGAGTAAGAATTTCATGGTTCAAATGATCGCATTTAATAAGTCTTTTCTCAATATCAAAGTTCTAAGAAATGATGACTTGTCTATTCAGCGAAGGCTAAGCATAATTAAACATCGTTTAATTTAAGATCTACATAATGAAAAAAGTACGTTGGGGAATTCTAGGTGCGGCGCGCGTCAATGAGCGACTTCTTCCAGCTATTGCTAATAGCCCATTTGGAGAGCTTATTGCTATTGGAAGTAGACGAGAAGATGCTGCAGCAGCATGCTTAGAAAAATACCAACCTACTCTCAAAGGCAAAGTTCAAACTTTCAATTCTCTTGACGAGGTAATTGATCACCCTGATGTAGACGCTGTCTATATTCCACTCTCAAATGAAGAGCATACTGAATCCGCTCTTAAAGCAATTCGTAACAAAAAACATGTGCTCATTGAAAAGCCCATCACACTTCATTCAAAAGAAGTTGAAGCTATTCAAAAGGCTGCCGATCAAAATCATGTCAAAGTGATGGAGGGTTTTATGTATGTCTTTCATCCGCAATTTGATCGTATAAAAGAAATCATCAATTCCGGACTATTAGGTGATGTTCAATATGTGCATTCTATGTTTTCATTCCCGATACAGCCTGCACGTTTTTATCGCATCGATCGTTCGATTGAAAATGGCGGTGGTGCCCTCTGGGACATTGGGCCTTATGCTATACATACGATTCGACAATGCTTTAACCAGAACCCTCTATCAGTGATTGCTAAAAGCCATCTCAACGATCACGGTGCAGACCTTACAACTTCAGGCATGATTGACTTTGGCCTTAATCGACGCGCTCAATTTGATATTAGCTTTGAATGCGTAAGACGTTCTCAATTTGAAATATTTGGCTCTAAAGGAAAGTTGATGTGCCATACCGTATGGCAGCATGAAAATGATGAAGCGTTATTAACTATTACAACTGATGCAGATGGTTTAAAGAATGAACACATTAAAAAAGCCAATCACTTTGATCTTGAGATCAATCACTTTAATCAATGCATCATTGATGACACCTCGCCGAAGCTTTCATTAGATGATGCGCTTTGGAATACAAAAACATTAGAAGCCATTCAAGCTTCTATCAATACAAAATCTTGGATTATTCTTTAGAAACACTTGAAAATAAAAAAGCCCGCTAAAAGCGGGCTTTTTTTAAATCTGAATAATTACTTATTCATTACATACATTGTAACTTCGAAACCGAAACGCATTTCAGTAGCAGCTGGAGTTGTCCACATGATGTTAGTCCTTTTATTTAAGTTAATAAGAAATTACTTAAATGTAATCTTACTCGGACTTAAAAAGTAAACACCTTGAGGATCATGAATGAGGTCTCATGAAAATCATGAGAGATATAGCACTAAACCGGGGATTTATATAAAAAACTATATAAATCAATAATTTATAATCTTAAACCTTGGCTGGTTTAGGTTGTGGTTTTTTGCCTTTAGATTCTTTTCTTTTGTCTTTACTGCCCATATATCGCCTCTTAAATAGGTTAGTTAAATGAATATTGTATACGAAAGATTAAGTCTTCAGCCGCTTCTTGATTTCTTTTTCATACTCCGGAAAGTAGCTCGATATAACCTTTAAATCAAACTGAGAAAGAATAGAGTTATTAGATTCACGTTCCAAAAGAAATTCAAATGATGCTTTGATTAAATTTTCATAAGAAACTTTTCCATCAGTTAATGAGTTGTAAAAACTATCTGAGATATAAACTTTATGATGAGTAGTCGATTTTGATTCAACTGTTACTTCAAAATCAGATCCCTTAATTAATTTAACAGTAATCATTTACGTCTTGATCGCGATTGTTTGCCCCAACGCTTAACAAGAAGATAAAGAATAAAAAAAGAAAAAAGTACAAAAGTGATTCTGATTGGCAGATACGTTAGATCAGAAAAAATATATTGGAAATAAATATAAGGTGTTAAAAGAACTGCCGAAGCAACTCGAGCCCAATATAAATTTTTTAGTTGTTTACTATTTTTATTCTTTTGATAAATAACCCAAGAGAGAAAAGCAAAAGAAAAAGCGGCAATCAAAAAAAGAATACCCCCATACATAATCACCATGAATACATTCATATCAAGTCCTATTTAAATAAATTTATCCAAAAAACCAATAACAAATAGTAATGGAAGCTAAGACACCAACCAAATCTGCAAATAGTGCGCAAGCAACAGCATGTCGTGCACGCTGAATACCCACGGCACCAAAATACACAGCTAATACGTAAAACGTAGTCTCGGTACTGCCTTGAATAGTTGCTGCTAAAAGAGACGGGAAGCTATCTACGCCATGCGTTGTCATCGTATCAATAAGCATCGCTCTTGCAGCACTACCGGAAAAAGGTTTTACAAGTGCTGTGGGTAGCGCATCTACAAAACGTATATCCCAATGAAAACTATTAGCGAAATAACGAATCATATCTAGCATAACATCCAGTGCGCCTGATGCTCTAAGAACACCTACTGCACATAACATTGCAACTAAATAAGGAAGTAAATTTTTGGATACATCAAAACCTTCCTTAGCACCTTCAACGAAAGACTCATAGACTGGTACACGCTTCAAAATACCTACAAGTAAAAAAGTGATGATTAATCCGAAAAGAACAGCATTACCTAAAAGTGATGAAAAAGCACTTAATGCAGCCGCTGATAAATGAGTTAGGAAAAAAATAAATGTGCTTAATAAAGTTGCGATAGCTAACATCCAAGTTAAAACTACGGGATCGTTTAATTTAATTCGCTGAGCAAAAGCGACTGAAAAGAAGCCAGCTATTGTTGAAGCACTTGTTGCCAATAGAATAGGCAGAAAGACGATTGTTGGGTCTATTGCTCCTTGCTGCGCACGATACATAAAAATTGATACAGGCAGCAAAGTGAGTGAAGAAGCATTCATCACTAAAAAAAGGATCTGCGCATTACTTGCAATCTTTGGTGTCGGATTAAGTGACTGCAATGATCGCATTGCTTTGAGTCCAATAGGTGTCGCAGCATTATCAAGGCCTAATGCATTCGCAATAAAATTCATAGTGATGAGTCCCACTGCTGGATGATTCTTAGGGACTTGAGGCATGAGACGTCTAAAAATTGGCGAAAGCCAACCTGCTATCTTTTCAACCAATCCTGCATGTTCTGCAATCTTTAGAAAACCTAGCCAGAGTGTAAGCGTTCCAAAAAGTAAAACCATAACTTCGACGGATAATTTTGCCATGGAAAAAATACTATCTACCATGCGAGCAAATACCTCAGAGTCATTTACGCCAATCCATCGCCATAATGCACTCAATAACGCGACAAAGAAAAAACTTACCCATAGTGTATTTAATATGGATCCGTTACGATTTTGTATGCTTTTCTTTTTAGAGGATCGATTGAGTTTTATAATGAATCACCTGATAAGATTGAGTAGACTTAAAAAAAGACGTATGAAAATTATAAGGCTAAGAAATCTATTTTTGAAAACTAATTCATCATTTTAATTGGTCGGAGCGGTGAGATTCGAACTCACGACCCCTTGCACCCCATGCAAGTACGCTACCAGGCTGCGCTACGCCCCGAAAATTAAAACAATGATGAATTACTTTTTAAGTAGCTCGATAATGCTGAGCAATTCGTCTTTAATCGATTTGATATTAAGACCGGCAAGAGAATTGGATTGATTGAGGTTTTCTAAAGGCAATTCAACTTGACCTTGCTTGGTCACTTGAAGCTCTTTAGGAGGTTCAGCTTGCTTTACTTCTTTAACGAAATTTTTATCTTTAAGTCGCTGTTTGGCACCTTGAATCGTAAAGCCTTCATCATGAAGGAGTTCTCTAATTTTACGAATAAGAAGCACTTCAGGTAATTGATAATAGCGTCGATTGCCACGTCGCTTGACGTCTTTGAGCTGATCAAACTCCTGCTCCCAGTATCGAAGCACATGTGCTTTGACGAGACAAAGCTCACTTACCTCTCCGATTGCAAAATATCTCTTTGAAGGTATTTCAGGTAAGACGGGGGATTTAAGCTTTCTTTCCAGAGTAATTCTCTTCTACATTACTTTTTAGTTTTTGACTCGCGTGAAAAGTCACCACACGTCTTGCTTTGATAGGAATTTCTTCGCCCGTTTTAGGATTACGTCCAGGTCTTTCTGATTTTTTTCTTAATTCAAAATTGCCAAAACCAGATAATTTGATACTGTCACCATTTTCGAGTGCGTTGCGAATTTCTTCAAAAAAAGCTTCCACCATATCTTTGGCTTCACGCTTATTTAAACCTACACGGTCAAATAAAATTTCGGATAAATCTGCTTTAGTTAATGTCATAACGGCCTACTTTTAAATCGGTATTAAATATGGGATTAGTTGCGGAGCGTTGCGCCAAATTGTTTTTCAAGTAATTCAACGATTTTTGATACGGAAGAATCAGCTTCACTATCAACTAATGTCTTTGAAGTATCCTGCATAAGTATCAGAAATGCAACACTTTTTTTGTTTTCGGCAATGCCTTTTCCTTGGTAAAGATCGAATAAAGCTATTCTATTTAAGAATGGGATTTTAGCTTTATATACCGCATCTAAAATCGAATCGACTTCGACTGAGTCGTCTACCACAATTGCAATATCACGTCTTACGGGTAAAAATTTTGAGATTTCTTCGTATTTAAATGCTTTACCTTCTAAAAGCTTCTCTATTTTTAATTCAAAAATAAAGGGAGCTTTAGGAAGTGAAAAATGTTGCTGCCATTTTGGATGTAATTTACCTACCCAGCCTATCGACTGACCTTCTAGAAATATTTCTGCTGATTGACCTGGATGAAGTGCTAATGGTGTTTTATCACTTCTTTTAAACGTGAGTGATTTAGATGTTAAAGCTTCTACATGTGCCTTTATGTCATAGAAATCAATGTCTCGAATTTTGTCAGCCCATTGCTCAGGCATAAAACTTCCGTAACTTAATCCTGATATCACTTCAGTCTCAACAAAATCTTTTTTTGCGCCATGGAAAGTTTGTGCGATCTCGAAAACATTTAAGCGCGATACTTGGCGATTTAAATTGTAAGATAAAACTTCAAGATGACTACCCCATAAAGATGATCGCATCGTAGACATCTGGCTTGCAATTGGATTCTGTAACTGAATAGGATTGGAATTTCCATGTAATGATTTCTCAATCTCATCTTCAATAAAGCTATAAGTCACTACCTCATAAAAACCGCGAGATGTGAGCGCTTCCTTAAGGTCTCGATGATAAGTGCTAGATACTGGCAACATCGCCTGATGACTTACTGGATGATGTGAAGGAATTTTATCGTAACCATATAATCGAACAACTTCTTCAATTAAATCTTCTTCGATGGCGATGTCAAATCGATATGAAGGTGGTGTAACTTTAAATCCTTCGATTGTTTTGTTCACCTCGAAACCTAGTTGTATAAATATTCGCTCTACGTCTTGACTTGGAACTTCAATACCTAAAATAGCATTTAATTTTTTAAGTCTTAAATGAATTTCATTGCGCTTAGGTAAAGTATTTAAAACCTCTGTAATTTCCCCCGCTTCACCACCACAATATTCAATAATAAGAGATGTAGCACGCTCTAGCGCAAGACGTGTATTTGCAAAGTCGACACCACGCTCAAAACGATAAGATGAATCTGTAGATAGGTTATAAGCTCTCGCTTTACCAGCGATCACAATAGGATCAAAAAAAGCGCTTTCTAAGAAAATAGTTTGGGTAGATTCCGTCACGGATGATGACATACCACCCATCACACCCGCAAATGCAATCGCACCGGAATTGTCTGCAATGACTAAATCTTTTTTAGATAATTTAATTTTAGTATCATTGAGTAAATGTATAGGCTCTTCAGGTTTGGCAAATCTTACAGTAACGTCACCTTGTATTTTTTCATGGTCAAATGCATGAAGCGGTTGTCCAATTTCAAGTAATACATAATTTGTAATATCAACAATAGGGCTGATTGATTTAATATTGGAACGCTCAAGTCTCGAAGTCATCCAATCAGGTAATAATTTTGTGTTATCAACATTCTTGATGATACGGCCACAGTATCGTGGACATGCTGATTTTTCTTCAACGACTACATTTTTCTTTTCGCTTTGCTTGATTGGATTTACTTCGTATGCAATTGGTGAAAGTGAAGACGCGCTAATGGCTGCCACTTCTCTTGCCACACCCCACAAACTTAAACAATCACTGCGATTGGGTGTTAATTTTAATGTTGTAATTTGATCATTAAGATCAAGCGCCACTCTTAAATCTGTACCATTTTTTAAATCAAGATTAAGCTCTAGAATGCCGTCAGCTTCTTCAGCCAATCCTAATTCTTTTAAAGAGCAAAGCATACCAAACGACTCAACACCTCGCACTTTTGCTTCTTTGATATCAATCGATGGTAATTTAGCACCTACTAATGCACATGCCACCTTGATGCCTTGTCTCGCATTAGATGCGCCACAAACAATTTGTAATGTCTTATCACCAATGTTGACGTCACATACTTGAAGTCGATCTGCGTCAGGATGTTTTTTAATGGCAACAATCTCACCAACTACCACATGATTAAATGATGCACCTAAAGGATGAGAGTCATCAACATCCAATCCGGCCATAATCATGACGTGGTTAAGCGCATCACTATCTAGTGATGTATTCACATATGACCTTAACCAATTTTCAGAAAATTGCATGTTGAAATGTCTTTAAATAAATTGCTGAAGAAAACGTAAATCGTTATTAAAAAAGTGGCGTAAATCTTGTACGCCGTAACGCAACATTGTTAAACGTTCTATGCCTAAGCCAAAAGCAAATCCTTGATATTGATTTGAATCGATGCCTACATGTTTAAATACTTCTGGATGAACCATGCCACAGCCACCAATCTCGAGCCAACCGCCCTTCCAACTCATATCCATTTCAGCAGAAGGTTCTGTGAATGGAAAGTATGAAGGCCTGAAGCGCACTTTTAAATCTTTATTCTCAAAAAAGTTTTGGAGAAAATTTTCGATGACACCTTTAAGATCTGCGAAGCTCACTTGTTGATCAACCCATAAACCTTCAACCTGATGAAACATTGGTGAGTGCGTTGCATCTGAATCAACACGGTAAACGCGACCTGGTGAAATGATCTTGAGTGGTGGTTTATTTTTTTCTAAGTGACGAATTTGCACGGGGGATGTGTGCGTTCTTAATACATAAGATTCATCAATATAAAATGTGTCGTGCATCGCACGAGCTGGATGTGATTCTGGAATATTAAGCGCTGTGAAATTATAAAAATCTGATTCAATCTGAGGGCCATGTGCTACTGAAAAGCCGATGGAATGAAAAAGTGACTCAACGCGATGAAGTGTTTGTGTCACCGGATGCAAACTGCCATGGTCTTCTTTGCGTGAAGGTAAAGTCACATCTAAAGATTCTTCTGCAAGCTGTTTAGCTTGCGAAGCATTAAGAATAGCTTCTCTTCTTTTTTCTAAAGCTTCTTCAACGCCCTGCTTAACTATATTAATCTCAGCGCCTACCTTAGGCCTATCTTCTGCAGATAGTTTACCTAATGATTTGAGCGCTTCTGTTAAAACACCAGTCTTACCTAGATATTTAGCTTTAGCCTGATCAAGATCGGTCACAGTCTGACACTGATCAAAATCTTCACGGGCTTCTTTTAAGGTGTGTTCGAGATTATTCATTGACTATCATTTTAATAAAAAAAAGGAGGCTAGAAGCCTCCTTTTAAAAATTAATAATTTTTATGCTGCTCCTGAACCAGATTTAGCAATTTCGACAAACTTAGCAAAAGCTGCTTTATCGAATACTGCCATATCTGCTAATACCTTACGATCCACTTCGATTGAAGCTTTCTTAAGGCCATTCATGAAACGGCTATATGTAAGACCACATTCACGAGCTGCTGCGTTAATACGCGCAATCCATAATGATCTAAATTGACGTTTTTTCTGACGACGGTCACGGTATGCATATTGACCTGCCTTCATCACTGCTTGTTTAGCTATGCGGTATACATTTTTACGACGACCGCGATAACCTTTAGCAAGTGCTAAAACTTTTTTATGTTTCGCTCTAGCGGTGACACCACGTTTTACTCTAGGCATATTATTCTCCTTATTGAGTTGGCATCATCGCGCGAACGCGCTTGATATCGGTTGCTGAAATGAGGACTGTGCCTCTGAGATTACGTTTTTGTTTCGTTGTTTTTTTGGTCAAGATATGGCGTAAATGAGAACGCGTTCTCTTTACCATACCGCTTCCTAAAAACTTGAAGCGCTTTTTCGCGCCACTTTTTGTTTTCATTTTTGGCATTTTGATCTCCTTTAGAGTATTAAGAGTGCTTAGGCATGCCGTTTAAGCCGTATCACTCAGAAACTTTTGCTTCTGTGGTTTTTGCTTTAGCCTTTTTTTGTGGGGCCAAAACCATCACCATTTGTCGACCTTCCATTTTTGGAAATTGTTCGACGACTGCATATTCCATTAAATCTTGTTCAACACGTTTTAGAATCGCTAAACCGTATTCTTGATGCGTTATTTCTCGACCTCTAAAGCGTAAGGTAATTTTTGCCTTATCGCCATCTGAAAGGAACCCGATGAGGTTTCGTATTTTGATGTTGTAATCACCATCATCTGTTCCCGGTCTAAACTTCACTTCTTTAATCTTGACCTGCTTTTGTTTTAAGCGGGTTTCGTGTTGTTTCTTACTTTCTGCATATTTAAACTTACCGTAATCGAGCAATCGACATACGGGGGGTTGGGCTTGTGGAGCAATTTCCACTAGATCTATATCTATCTCTTCTGCTTTTGCAAATGCCTCAGCTAGTGTCACTATGCCAAGCGCTTCGCCGTTTACGCCAATCAATCGAATTTCTGGAGCTGTAATATCCCCGTTAATTCTGACTTCTTTTTCTTGAGCGATAACAAATCCCCTGTAAATATAAAAGAAAAACCGCGCTACCTTGTTGCTAGACTTTAGTTTGAACTTCCTGATTTAGTCGATCAATCAATGACTTAATCGACATAGATCCTAAGTCTTCGCCTTTTCGGGTTCGCACGGCAACTTGCCCAGCTTCCATTTCCTTTTCTCCTACAATTAAGAGATAAGGAACCTTTTGTAAGCTATGTTCGCGTATTTTATAGGTTATTTTCTCATTTCTCAAGTCAGAATCGCATCGGATGTGGTTTTTCTTGAGTTCATCCATGACTTTTGAGGCATAGTCTGCATGCGCATCGGCAATATTGAGGATAACCGCTTGTGTTGGGGCAAGCCAGAGGGGCATGGCACCCGAGTAATGCTCAATCAGAATCCCAATAAAACGCTCCATGGAGCCTACAATAGCTCGATGAAGCATCACAGGATGCTTGCGGCTGTTGTCTTCCGTTACATATTCAGCACCTAGACGTTCAGGTAGGTTAAAGTCGAGTTGGATCGTACCGCACTGCCAAAGACGGCTTAAGCTATCTTTTAGGGTAAATTCGATCTTAGGGCCATAAAAAGCCCCTTCCCCAGGTTGAAGGTCAAATTCGAGCTTATTTTCAACTAAAGCAGCTTTAAGGGCAGTCTCTGCTTTATCCCAAGTTTCATCCGAACCAACGCGCTTCTCAGGGCGAGTGGATAATTTCACTAAAACATCCTTAAATCCGAAATCTTGATAGGCTTTAAAGAGCATCACGATGAATTGCGCTACTTCATCCTTAATCTGTTCTTCCGTACAAAAAATATGGGCATCATCTTGAGTAAAACCTCGAACACGCATTAAACCATGCAGAGATCCTGACGGTTCGTTGCGGTGACATGAGCCAAATTCGGCAAGTCTTAGAGGTAATTCACGATAGCTATGAAGGGCGTTATTAAAGATTTGAATATGACCAGGGCAATTCATGGGCTTCACTGCATAGTCTCTATTTTCAGATGAGGTCGTAAACATGTTGTCGCGATAATTTTGCCAATGTCCTGATTTTTCCCACAAAGTCTTATCCATCACTGTGGGCGTTTTAACTTCTTGATATCCAAAATCTAAAAACATCTTTCGCATGTAATGTTCAACTTCTTGCCAAATCGACCATCCTTTGGGATGCCAAAATACCATGCCAGGTGCTTCATCTTGCATGTGGAACAAATCGAGTTGCTTCCCTAATTTACGATGATCTCTTTTTTCAGCCTCTTCTAACATGAAGAGATAATTTTGTAAGTCTTCTTTATTTGTCCATGCCGTACCGTAAATTCTTTGTAGCATTTCATTTTTAGAATCACCGCGCCAATAAGCGCCTGCTACTTTCATTAATTTAAATACTTTTAATTTCCCAGTCGATGGTACATGGGGACCTCGACAAAGATCTGTAAATTCACCTTCGGAATATAAAGAAACTTCCTGATCTGCTGGAATGGATTCAATAATTTCAGCTTTGTAATTTTCTTTGATTGACTTGAAATATGTCACTGCGTCATTACGAGGCAATACTTTTCTTGTAATAGGTAAATCGCGATTAGCAATTTCCGTCATCTTCTTTTCAATTTTTTCTAAATCTTCAGGTGTGAAAGGTCGTGTATAAGAAAAGTCATAATAAAAACCATGTTCAATCACAGGGCCAATAGTCACTTGTGCTTCTGGAAATAATTCTTTAACAGCGTATGCCAAAAGATGAGCTGTTGAATGACGAATTACCTCAAGCCCTTCTGGATTTTTATCTGTGATGATTGCAAGATCACTATCTTCATGAATGACAAATGAAAGATCGACAAGCTGATCATTAACTCGACCTGCAAGAGCCGCTCGCGCTAATCCTGCACCAATATTTTGTGCAACTTCTGCAACAGTGACATCACTTTCAAATTGTCGCTTGGATCCGTCTGGTAATCTTATTTCAGGCATAGTTGAATCAAGTTATTAAGAATTGCATCATTTTATAAGCTTTTCTCTATTCTTGATAGCTTGAGCCATGAGGCAAAAAAATTGGTAGGCGCGATTGGAATCGAACCAACGACCCCCACCATGTCAAGGTGGTGCTCTAACCAGCTGAGCTACGC
>DAIOGA010000024.1:0-12545 GCA_036745495.1 Candidatus Methylopumilus sp. | reverse complement strand
TAATGGCGGAAGAGGTGAGATTCGAACTCACGGAGGGCTATGAACCCTCGACGGTTTTCAAGACCGCTGCCTTAAACCGCTCAGCCACTCTTCCGGAGCGAGAATTCTATCATAACCTTTAGTCATCTTGAAGGTCTGAATTGGGAAATAAAACCTCAGAAAATCCAAAATTACTTAAATCTCTAATCCTCATAGGATAGAGAATTCCATCTAAATGATCGCACTCATGCTGAACAACGCGCGCATGGAAATCACTCACTGTGCGATCAATTGGATTATGGTTCAAGTCATAACCTTGATAACGAAGTTTTTTAAATCTTGGCACTAACCCTCTCATACCAGGAACGGAGAGGCACCCCTCCCATCCATCATCCATATCTTCATCAAGAAAAGTAAGTTTTGGATTAATTAAAATAGTGTAAGGCACTTCTTCTGCATCGGGATATCGTGGCGTTTTTTTAACTCCGAAAATAACAACCCTTAAACTAACACCTATTTGTGGCGCTGCTAATCCAGCACCATTTAGAGAATGCATCGTATCTTGCATATCTTCCACCAGATTTCTTAATGCGTGACTTTCAAAATCATGAACTGGCTGAGCTACTTTCAAAAGCAGTGGATCGCCCATTTTTAAAACCTGTCTTATGGCCATTTAATTTTTTGAGATAATTGTTTGAATAAGTCTTATTACATCGGTCATCATTAATTGGCAAATATCATTATCGCAAAGCTCATTAATACTCGAAAATGAAATAGCGTCTTTACTTAGACCTCTTCCAGCGGCGTGATTTACCATAGGGCAAATGGCTGCATATGCAATATTAAGCTCTTTTGCCAAAGCCGCTTCAGGCATTCCAGTCATACCAACTATATTTGCACCATCTTTTTCAAGACGATTAATCTCAGCTGCAGTTTCAAGTCTAGGCCCCTGCACTGCTGCATAAACTCCCTCAGTGACTACTGTTTTTAAAATTGACTGAGCCACACTAATAATTTCTTTTCTTAAAGATTCATCATATGGGTAAGTAAAATCTATGTGCTTAACTGGCATTTCAGCGCCATCGAAATAAGTATTTTTACGGCCATATGTATAATCAATAATTTGACTGGGAATACATATGGTACCGGGTTTAACTGCTTCGTCGATTACACCTACAGTAGCTACCGATATGATTTTTGTAACACCGACAGATTGCAACGCCCAAATATTAGCTCGATAATTAATTTCGTGCGGTGGTATCGTGTGACCCGAACCATGTCGAGCCAGAAAAACAATATCTTTATTTGATAATGATCCAAAAATGAGTGGCTGAGAAGGTTCGCCATAAGGCGTTCTAATGAGTTCACGCTTTAACACTTTTAATTCATGTATCGAAGCCAGTCCAGTGCCGCCAATAATTCCAAACATAAAACTAACCTCGTCTATTAAAGAGTTACATTCTATAACATACTACTACTTATGAGACTTACACAAAATATTACGAGCCAACATAAGATCAAACAGATAAAAAAACATTATGAAAATTTTACTGTTGGCTCATTGGTCCTTGGTAGCGATTTGAAAGAGGCAATTACGACCTTGTATGCTTTTGCTCGGCTAGGAGACGATATTGCAGATGAGGGAAATAAATCTAAAAAAGATCGTCTTAAAGAAATTAAATACCTTAAAGATCATTTAAAAAAAATTGAATTTAATCAAAAAATTAATGACCCTTATTTCAACATATTAAAAAAAATATATTACAAATATAATATAAAAATCAATAATTTATATAAATTTATTAATGCTTTTAATAAAGATATTAATCATAAACAATATTCACGATTTAATGATTTAATTAGATATTGTGAGGACGCTGCAAACCCAGCGGGTGAACTTATTTTAAGTCTTGCAAAAAAAGATACTAAAGAAAATGTTCGCCAATCTAATGCCATTTGCACCTCATTAGCGCTTATAAATTTCGCGCAAGGGGTTGTTGAAGATTATGAAAAAGGCCGAATTTATTTTCCCAAAGACGAAATGAAAAAATTTAATCTTAAAATCAAAGATATAGAAAAAAGAAACTTTTCAAACGAATGGGTAAGATATAAAAATTATTGGATTCATCGTAACTACCTAATCCTAAAAAAAGGATTGGGTCTTGGAAAAAAAATAAAAGGTAGACTTGGTATTGAAATACAAATGATTGAACTTGCCGCAGTTTTATTACTAAAAAGAATGAAAAAAAATGACTGTAATTTATTCACTAACCCACCTAAAATCAGAACGCTAGATTGGATATTCATATTCTTTAAATCTGCACTTCTAAAACTATCATGACCCCTATTCAATATTGCTATACAAAAGTTAAAGAAAGTAAGTCGAATTTCACCTGGGCTTTTTACTTTGTAAGCAAAAACAGGCGTGATGCTCTTGTGTCCCTTTACGCATTTTGCAGAGAAATTGATGATATTGTTGATAATACAATCGATCTCGAAGTCGCGACTGCAAAAATAAATTGGTGGAAAGATGAAATAACCCGTTTATTTCATTCAACCCCACAACATCCCGTGACAAAGTCTTTGTTAAATTTTATTCATATCTATGAGCTTAATGAGGCTTATTTTTTAGAAATGTTAGATGGTATGGAAATGGATTTGAAATTTAATCGTTACGAAAGCTTTAAACAGCTCCAGCTTTATTGCTATAGAGTTGCAGGTGTAGTTGGCATACTGTGCGTCAAAATATTAGGGTTTAAAAATCAAGCAACTTTGAAATATGCCCATGACCTGGGTATAGCGCTTCAACTCACAAATATTGTTCGTGATGTTGGTGAGGATGCAAGGAAAAATAGAATCTATATCCCGCTTAACGAACTTCATCTATTCAATGTCTCTGAAGACGATATTTTGGGATTTAAAGAAAATAAAAATGTATCAAGTCTATTGATTCATCAAATTGAGCGTGCAGAGACTTTTTATAAGTCTGCTTATGAAAAAATTCCTAAAGAAGACATTAATCGTCAGATTCCCGGTCTGCTTATGGGTAAAATTTACGAAACATTACTATTTGAAATCAAAAGAGAGCGACCAGAACAAACATTGAATCACAAGGTAATTCTTCCGCCTTTTAGAAAGATGCTCGTGATATTTACATGCTTCTTTAAAAATAAATTTTATGCTTTGAGTAACTGAAGCGCTTGGGATAAGTATTCAATCCCTATTACATCAATTCCTGCAACCTTTTGTTTGGCGATATTAGCTTTGGGAATAATAGCTCTCGTAAATCCTAATTTTGCAGCTTCTTTGATGCGCTCTTGACCTCTCTGTATAGGTCTTACCTCTCCCGCCAATCCCACCTCACCGAAAATAATTGTTTTTTGATTGATAGGTTGATTTTTAAACGAAGAAACAATGGCACATAAAATAGCAAGGTCTACGCCTGGTTCAGTAATCTTGACTCCACCTACCGCATTGACAAAAACATCTTGATCAAAGCATGCTATGCCACCATGTCGATGTAATACAGCAAGTAGCATTGAAAGTCGATTCTGCTCTAAACCAACACCTAAACGTTTAGGTGACGCCCCATGTGCGTTATCAACAAGCGCTTGAATTTCAATTAAAAGTGGTCTTGTTCCTTCTTGGGTAACGGTAATGCATGATCCAGAAACTTCCTCATGATGATGAGATAAAAATAATGCGGAAGGATTTGTCACTTCCCGTAAACCTTTTTCAGTCATGGCAAAAACACCAAGCTCATTGACAGCGCCAAAGCGATTTTTAAATGCACGCACCATTCTAAAACTTGAGTTTTGATCGCCTTCGAAATAAAGCACAGTATCTACAATATGTTCCAACACCCTTGGGCCTGCTAATGACCCCTCTTTCGTAACATGACCAACTAGAATCATGCTCACTTCCAATTGTTTTGCAATGCGAGTTAATTGAGCTGAACATTCCCGCACTTGAGTCACTGAACCAGGCGCGGACTGCAGCTCTTCTGAATAAATTGTTTGAATAGAATCAATCACGACCACATCAGGCTTATTTTTTTCGATCGATTGAATAATTTTTTCTAGATTAATTTCTGACAATATAAAAATATCTGAAACTTCTAGTTCTAACCGTTTAGCGCGCATGGCAATTTGTTGTGGTGATTCTTCGCCACTCACATAAATAACTTTACATGGCGCCTGGCTTTTATCATTTGTCATGTGTGAGAGTGCTTGAATAAGTAATGTTGACTTACCTATTCCGGGATCACCTCCAATCAAGACAACGCCGCCTGGAACAAAACCACCTCCTAAAACACGATCAAATTCACTTATACAAGTCGTTCTTTTATAAATAGCCGACATCTTAACTTCATTAAGTTTTTTTAATTCTGAAGTTTGGGTCAAGGACGCATAACGATTAGGTACAGAGGCTTCTATAATACTTTCTGCCATCGTATTCCATGTCATACAATGAGGACATTGGCCCTGCCACTTGGTAGATTGGCCTCCGCACTCCGTGCAAACATACGCAATTTTATTTTTAGCCATAGATTGTTTCTATAGGAACTCTTTTGGATGCGGAGATTGCACAAAGTAATTCATAACCTACTGTGCCCGATTTTTCAGCAACTTCATCGACAGGAATATGCTCGCCCCATAATTCAACATCGCTTGAAATAGTTGCACTAGGAATATTTGTGATATCAATATAAAGCATATCCATAGACACTCGTCCAACAGTGGATGTTTTTTTCCCTTCAATATAAATTGGTGTTCCAGATGGTGCATGTCTCGGATAGCCATCCGCATAACCACATGCAACTACTGCGATACGCATATCATTTTTAGCTTTGAAACTATCACCATATCCAATTGAATCGCCTTTAGATAAATTTTGTACTGCAATAATTTTACTTTTTAATTGCATCGCAGGTTTAAGGTTAAAAGAACTAGATTTTTTTCCTACAATAGGTGAAGCGCCATAAAGCATAATACCCGGACGTACCCAATCAAGATGTGTATTTTTAAAATTAAGAATAGATGCTGAATTTGCAACTGAGCGAGAAAAATTAAAACGATTAGCAATGTCGTTAAAAATATTAAATTGCCAATCAATACCTTTAGGCTCATCGGCAGTTGCAAAATGTGTCATGAGTGTGATCGATTTAAAATAAGATTTATTTTGTAAAGATTTAAGAATATCTTTTGTATCTTTAGGATTAAATCCTAAACGATTCATTCCGGTGTTAATCTTAAAATGAATATCGATGGGATGATTGAGCTTTGAGTTTTCAATCATTTGCAATTGATGAAGATTATGAACTACAAGATTGATACGCATTTTTGCTGCTATAGAAATCTCGTAAGCTTCAAAAGCGCCTTCTAATAATAAAATGTCTTGTTCAAAACCATGCTCTCTTAGATCAATCGCTTCATTTAAACTTAACACAGCAAAACCATCACTTTCATTAAGTCCTTGCGCAACATTGATAAGGCCATGACCATAACCATTAGCTTTTACAACTGACATGATCTTAGATTTAGGAGTTAATTGCTTAACAATAGAGAGATTATGTCGAAGCGAAGCTTGGTTAATGAATGCCTTAAGAGGACGCATCTATTTTATTCGTCGTAAGATTGAAAACCTGGATTAGCAAAATTTTCAAAGCGTGTATATTCACCTAAGAATGTAAGTCTGACTCGTCCAATAGGGCCATTTCTTTGTTTTGCAATAATAATCTCTGCAACCCCTTTATCTGGCGTGTCTGGGTTATAGACTTCGTCCCTATAAATGAAAAGGATCAAATCCGCATCTTGTTCAATCGCGCCCGATTCCCTCAGGTCCGACATTACGGGGCGTTTATCAGGTCTTTGTTCAACACTTCGATTAAGTTGTGATAATGCAACTACTGGTACATCAAGCTCTTTTGCTAGCGCTTTAAGTGATCGTGACATTTCAGAAATTTCAGTCGCACGATTTTCACTTTGTCGTCCACCTGGAGGGGACATCAATTGAAGGTAATCGATCACAATCAATCCCAATTTTCCACATTGTCTCGAAAGCCTTCTAGCGCGAGCTCTTATATCAAAAGAATTTAAACCAGCACCCTCATCAATATGAATAGGCGCTTCATTAAGTCTTCCTAATGCATGCGTTAATCTTTCCCAATCATCATCTTCTAGACGCCCTGTTCTCATCTTATGTTGATCTAGACGACCAACTGATCCTAATAGGCGCATAGTTAATTGCGTAGAGGCCATCTCCATTGAGAATACAGCGACAGGAAGTCCCGTGTCTAATGCCACATTTTCTGCCATATTAAGAGCTAATGAAGTTTTACCCATAGAAGGACGGCCCGCCACAATGACAAGATCGCCTGGCTGCAAGCCTGAGGTCATCGCATCTAAATCTGAGAACCCTGTAGGCACGCCTGTAACATCACTCGCTCCTGCAGTAAATAAATCATCAATTCTTTGTGCCACCTGAGGTAAAAGCTCTTTAATATCTTTAAAGCCTGATTGATCATGCTTTTCTTTTTCCGCAATTTGAAAAATCTTAGCTTCGGCTTCATCTAAAAGTTGTTGAGCATCTCGCCCTTGAGGTGCAAAAGCGCTGTCTGCAATATCAGACCCTACCTCGACTAAATGTCTCATAATCGAACGTTCGCGGACAATCTCTGCATATCGACGTATGTTCGCAGAAGTTGGTGTATTTTGCGCCAACGAACCTAGATAACTTATGCCACCAGCCGTTACTAATTCAGCATTCTTCTCTAAAGACTCAGCAACGGTCACTATATCCGCCGGGCTATTTTGCTCAACAAGCTTAATAATGTGCTGATAAATCAACCGATGGTCTTGACGATAAAAATCACTAGATGACACAAGGTCAGCAATTTTATCAAGCGCTTCATTTTCAATGAGCAAGCCACCTAACAAAGACTGTTCTGCTTCAATAGAATGAGGGGGTAATTTAAGGGTATTGAGGATATCGTCAGCCATGGATTAATTATAACGGAATAAAAAAAGGCTGCTCTAGGCAGCCTTTAAAAAAATAGATTGCTTTTTATTAAGCAGGTTCACCAATGACGTCGATTGTAATATCAACAGTCACATCATGATGTAAAGCAATTGTAACTTGATGCTGACCTACAGTTTTAAGTGGGCCATTTGGCATACGAATTTCAGCTTTAACGACCTTGATATTTTTTGCTGTTAAACCTTCAGCAATATCTGTGTTTGTCACAGAGCCAAAAAGTTTTCCATCTACACCAGCTTTTTGTGTCACAGAAAGATTAAAACCAGAAAGTGCTTTCGCTCTTTCTTTCGCAGCATCAAGAAGTGCTGCTTGTTGCTTTTCAAGTTCAGCACGTCTTGCTTCAAATTCAGCTTTGTTTGAATCTGTCGCGCGTTTAGCTTTACCTTGTGGAATTAAAAAATTTCTACCAAAGCCATCTTTAACTTTAACAATGTCACCAAGGTTTCCTAAATTAGCAACTTTCTCTAATAAAATAACTTGCATCTTATAATCTCCTTAGTGCTTATCAGTGTATGGTAAAAGCGCTAAAAAACGGGCACGCTTCACCGCAATATTAAGTTGACGTTGATAAATCGCTTTAGTACCTGTGATGCGAGCTGGAATAAGTTTTCCATTTTCAGTAATAAAGTCTTTCAATAAATCAACATCCTTGTAATCTACCTCTTTAATGCCTTCGGCACTAAATCTGCAGTAACGTCTTCTTTTGTACATTTCTCTAGCCATCTTAAACTCCTATAGATATTCTATAAAATTAATATGAAAAATGAGCTGGTTACTTTTTGCGCTCTTATTTCCAATAAACCCTTTTGTTTTAATTCTGTCACCAATTTTTACAGGCATTAACGCATTGCTGCCCATGATTTTTGCGCTTAACTCACAATTGATTGTTCGTTTTAAATTTGCTTCAATCTGCTCTGAGTTATGTTTTAACGTAAGATTAAGTGCTGGTATTCCTGCGGGTGTGTATCGAACCGGATCCACATGGGATACTTCCCCAGAAATTTCTAAGCAGTTCAATCTAAATTAAGCTTCAACAACCTCAGGTGCACCGCGCTCATCTTTATCAAGCACTGATTTTGATTTTTCTTCTTTCATCATAATAGATGGTGAAGTCACGGCTGTTTTTGTGCCCATAATTAAATGACGTAAAACGGCATCATTAAATTTAAATGCATGCTCTAGCTCTGCAAGCGTTTCGAGATCACATTCAATATTCATAAGCACATAATGAGCTTTGTGAATTTTTTCAATCATGTAGGCAAGTTGTTTGCGGCCCCAGTCTTCGAGGCGGTGGAGTTTTCCACCTTTGGATGTTACTAGAGATCTGTAGCGTTCAATCATGCCAGGCACTTGTTCGCTTTGATCAGGATGTACGATGAATACAACTTCATAATGTCGCATATAAATCCCCTTATGGTTAATAGCTTTCAGTGATGCGGTTCACTGTAAAGCAAGGTAGAAAGATCGAGTATTATAGGTGTTTTTTGAATTAAATCAATGGTTTTTAAAGGTCGACCCTGTCTTTAAGGCCTGCTCCATAAAGCCTTTCTTTAAGGAATTTTGCCTCGTCTCGAAGCTGAGCTGCTTTTTCGAATTCTAAATTACGTGCCGCTGTCTGCATTGATTTTTCAAGCTTTTGGATCTCCTTGGCCATCTGCTTCTCGTTTAAATGGTCATAGCGAGCCTCTTCTTTCTTAAGGGCTCGATTGAGATCAACTTCTTCTTTATCAAAAGTACCTTCAATAATATCTTTAATCTTTTTAGTAACCCCTACCGGCGTTATATGATTTTCTAGATTAAATGCAATTTGCTTGGTGCGCCTTCGACTAGTCTCATCCATGGCGACTTTCATGCTTCGTGTAACCTTGTTAGCGTAAAAAATAACTTGTCCATTTAGATTTCGGGCTGCCCTTCCTGCCGTTTGAATGAGAGAACGTTCTGACCTCAAAAAACCCTCTTTGTCGGCATCTAATACAGCTACTAGCGAAACTTCTGGAATATCAAGACCTTCTCTTAATAAATTAATGCCCACAACTACATCGAATTTTCCTAATCTTAAATCGCGAATAATTTCTACGCGCTCTACCGTATCAATATCTGAATGAAGATAGCGCACTTTAATTTGATGTTCAGTTAAATAGTCAGTCAAGTCTTCAGCCATTCGCTTAGTGAGAGTGGTCGCTAGCACTCTTTCATTTTTTTCAACGCGAAGATTAATCTCACTTAATAAATCATCAACTTGAGTATCTGCTGGTTTGACGATAATTTCAGGATCGATAAGACCTGTAGGTCTCGCAACCTGCTCAACAATTTGTTCTGTATGCGCAGCTTCATATTCAGCAGGTGTTGCTGATACAAAGATACACTGCCGCATTGTCTTTTCGAATTCCTCAAACTTTAGGGGTCGATTATCAAGTGCTGAAGGCAATCTAAATCCGTACTCAACTAAATTTTCTTTGCGTGCGCGATCACCTTTGTACATGCCCCCAATTTGAGGGACAGTCACATGACTTTCATCAATAATCATTAGCGCATCTTTGGGGAGGTATTCAATCAAAGTAGGAGGTGGATCACCCGGATTTCTTCCTGATAAATGTCTCGAATAATTTTCGATGCCTTTACAAAAACCTATTTCATTTAACATCTCAATATCAAATCGAGTGCGCTGTTCAATTCTCTGCGCTTCAACTAATTTGTTTGCTCTCACAAAATAATCAGAACGCTCCCTTAGTTCGTTTTTAATTTTTTCAATCGCTCTTACCGTGGTTTCTCTTGGTGTGACGTAATGGCTCGAAGGATAAACGGTAAAGTGATTCACTTTGTTATACATTTGCCCTGTAAGTGGATCAAAGAATGTAATGGATTCAATGAGATCATCAAACAATGTCACTCTGATCGCGGTCTCTGAATTTTCAGCAGGGAAAATGTCAATCGTATCGCCCCTGACTCGAAAAGCACCACGAGAAAAATCAAAATCATTACGTTCATATTGCATGGAAACTAAGCGCAAAATTATATTGCGTTGTAATAACTTTTCACCTTTAACGAGATGCATGACCATGCCTTGATAATCAACCGGATCACCAATGCCATATATGGCAGATACTGTCGCTACAATAATACTGTCATCACGCTCAAGAAGAGCTTTGGTGGCAGATAAGCGCATTTGTTCGATGTGCTCATTAATACTTGAATCTTTCTCAATAAAAAGATCTCGTGCAGGAACGTAAGCTTCGGGTTGGTAATAATCGTAGTAAGACACAAAATATTCCACAGCATTTTGTGGAAAAAATTCTCTGAATTCTGAATACAGTTGAGCGGCTAGTGTTTTATTAGGCGCCATAACAATGGCAGGTTTTCCTGTTCTTGCGATCACATTTGCAATGGTGTATGTTTTTCCTGACCCAGTTACACCTAAAAGTGTTTGAAATTTTTTTCCATCAAAAATACCTTGTGTTAAAAGATCAATAGCGTGAGGCTGATCTCCAGCAGGTGGAAATGGCTGAAATAATTGATAAGGGCTATTTGGAAATGTGAGTAACAAGATAGTGATATTCTATTTAATTAAGGAATTAGAAAATTTAATATGCATTAAAACTAACAAGAACTTTTAGTATTTCGTTCAGTCAAGTAAACATTATACTTTTTATATGTGAATTCCTATGAAACGATTTTTTAAATTTTATGTTTTTATTTCCCTTAGCTTTTCATTTTATTCATCAAATGTATTAGCTCTAAATAAAGATCAATTAATGAATTCGTTTCTAAGCGTTGTCATGATTAGAGGTTATAACGAAGCAGGTGGTCTTGCTTTCGGCTCAGGTGTTGTTGTGGGTGATAATCAAGTTGTTACCAACTGCCATGTTATAAGAAGAACAAAGCAGCCTTGGGTATCCCAAGGTGAAGATACATTTTCAGTCACCGCAGTGAAAGCAGATCGCTGGCATGATTTGTGTTTACTTACTACTTTTGGCATGCCTCATAAAGCTGTCCCTTTAGGCAAAAGTACTGATCTCAAAAAAGGTCAAGAAGTCATAGCAATAGGTCATTCGAATGGTGTCCCTGCCCCATTAACGAGCGCAGGGGTTGTTAAATCAACGTATGATCTTGACCAAGGAAAAGTTATTTTAAGCTCTGCTCAATTTAGGATGGGCGCATCCGGTAGCGGTTTATTTGATACAGAGGGTCGACTTGTAGGTATTAATACATTCAAAACTTCAGGACGCAATTCTTTTTATTATGCCCTTCCAGTTGAATGGCTGAATTCTCTTAAAAACAAACCTACTGAAACTAACTTACCAATCACTGGTATAGCTTTGTGGGAAGAAGAAGAAGATAAAAAACCAATTTTTCTTCAAGTTGCAATCCCAATGATCAAAGAAGACTGGAAGAAATTATTTGATGTAGCTAATGAATGGATAAGAAACGAAAAAAATAGCGCTGAGGCTTGGTTTGAACTTGGCTTTGCCAATGAACATCTGAATAATTTGAGTGAGGCTGAAAAAGCATATCGACAATCTACTAAATTGGACAATCAGAATACGGATGCACTTTTGCGTTTAGGTTTTATTGCTAAAACTAAAGAAGACAAAAACGAAATTAAAAATATTCAGGAACAAATTTCTAAAATTAACCCTGAGCTTCTCGAAGATTACTATCAACTGGTCGGCTGCACCAAGACATGCGAATAGATTAAAAGTCTATTTCAACTGCAGTTCTTTTTGCGTAAAATAGGGTCATATATCAATAAACCCTGGATCTAAATTGTCAGCCATCAAACTATCCGACTGCGTCGGCAGAATAAAAGAATCCCCAACCCTTGCTATTACAGCCAAAGCGGCTCGCTACAAATCAGAAGGTAAAGATATTATTGGTCTAGCTGCCGGAGAGCCTGATTTTGATACGCCGCAACATATTAAAGATGCTGCAAAAAAAGCAATCGACAATGGATTTACAAAATACACCGCAGTCTCCGGTATTCCGTCATTAAAAAAAGCGATTATTGATAAATTTAAACGGGACAATAGTCTTGAATATGCTCCCAATGAAGTGATTGTTGGTGTAGGTGGAAAACAATGTATTTTTAATTTCTGTCTTGCTGTTTTAAACGCAGGCGATGAAGTGATTATTCCAGCGCCTTATTGGGTATCTTATGCGGACATTGCCTTGGTTTCAAATGCTAGACCAGTGATCGTTGAATGTGGAATTGAACAAAAATTCAAAATGACAGCCCTTCAGCTTGAAAAGGCGATTACCCCAAAAACAAAATTGCTCATGTTAAATTCACCTTCGAATCCAACAGGCGCTGTTTATTCAAAAGAAGAATTAGAATCTCTCGCAAAAATACTTATAAAACATCCCAATATTTTAATTGGAACAGATGATATGTATGAGCATGTCAAATTAAAAGATATGCCTTTTTATAATATTTTAAATGTTGAGCCCTCATTAAAAGATCGATGTATCGTCATGAACGGCGTTTCAAAAGCTTACTCCATGACAGGCTGGCGAATTGGTTTTGCAGCCGG
>DAIOGA010000023.1:0-12584 GCA_036745495.1 Candidatus Methylopumilus sp. | reverse complement strand
TTCAATCCGCTGCTCTACCGACTGAGCTACCTGGCCAGATAAAATCTCACGATAAAAACCGTGAAGAAGCGGAATTATAGCAAAAATGCTGACTTTTACCGAGTTTTAGGGGCGAAAATGGCGTGTTCAGTGCTTGAGGTGCTTATCCGTTGGTCTTTTGTAGGACTCAAGAAGTCCTTTAATTTCATCTAACTCTTCTTTTTGTAAGTCAATTTTTGATGTGATACCAGCTATTTGAGATTGTATTTCAACTTCTTTGTTTTTAAGTTCTTCAATTGCTGAAACTTTTTTATTTAAGTTAGAAATTTCTCCTGATAAATTTTTAATTGAATCTTGTTGAGATTGAATAAAAGAAGACAAATAAATTGAATAACCCAAAAGTCCAATAAAAATTATATTAAAGATCACAAAACCTATCGGTTTTCCCGAAGACTCTTTTGGGCTTGAAGCTGCTTCTGATCCACCCACTAAACTAGAAACGATTTTTCGAACAATAGGTGAAACAATCATAATAGAAGGGAGGGCTACCGGCCAGGCAATAGTGAAGCTATGAAACCATCTCCGCATTAAACCAGGCGTAAATCCTGTATAGACAGCAGTTAATACGAATGACATTAGGGATGCCATCAATACAGACATAAAGATGGCAAAAATGATGGGCGTATATTTTGGATTTATTTTCATATTTATATTCTATAGTTAATTATCTATCTCAAAGTAGTTTTTGATTAATCTGCTGCTCTAGTTAAGCGTTCCGTAAAATGACGGTGGTCGTTATCCATTATCTTTATCGAATTTCTTCTCTGCTTTGGTTAAGTGATTAATTAATATATGAGATATTAAATTAATACCTGTCCCAGCATATAAAGCAGGAAAGAGATAAAGGGCGACTGAAAGTTCTGAATTAAAAAATTTATCATCTATTGTAGATATTGAATTTTTAGCAATATCGGCTAAAAGTCTTAAAAAGAAAACATCAAGCCCTGCAATAATGATTAAGCCAATACCAAATAAAACCACAGAGAATCTTGAGATTGCTCGCCTGTGCCATAAAAACCAATAAAGAAATATTGGAAGCACAATTGAGAATAAGATTAAGCCAATAAATTCTTTTTCTATAAAAATGTTTGCTGTCATTACTTGATATCCATGAAATCTAATTTACAGATTCTAATATACAGATTTTTTTGAATAAATCTCGATACACAACGATACAAAAATAGTCATTGTTGAAACAATCTAGTCCTTGATATCTGTTTTAATGCTTACATCTAACTAAGGGTTGGATTTAACAAAGGAGTGTCAAATATGAAAGAGAAAATTGCAACATATATAGAAAAGAACAGTTTTATTTTAATGATGTCTTCGTCATTAGTTTTTATTGCGCTATTAATAACGTTTGTCATTTATCCCCTTGTTTCTGAAGCTGACGAAGATCATGAGGGTTGGAGGGTTAAACATGCACAGATGATTGAAGAAAAAATGCATCAACTACATGATCGATTAATGCTTAATCCTCAGCAAGAGAAATCATGGCTTACGTTTTCTGAGCAAATGAAAAATGAAGATCATCATAAGGAATGGGATAAGCAAAAGATGAATGCATTACCGACACCAGAAAGATTAGATCTCATGATGGCCCATATGAAAAAAAGACAAGAACGCATGGAGTCTCATATCAAATCTATTAAATCTTTCTATGCACAGCTCTCAGCTGAACAAAAGAAATCTTTTGATGAGTCTTTTAGAGAATTCGAACACAAATGGCATCATGAAAAAGAAGGAAGAGAAAGATCAGAAAGACATCATGATTGATTAACTAAAGTGGTTTAAATGCTGCTTTGACCCCGCATAAAGACTCCCTTTCTGTATGCGGGGTTTTTTATTGTTACAAATTGATACTTAAAGATCATAAGCAGAGCCTTTCGACTTTAATCAACTATGGTTTAATGATAAAACATAGAGACTTTATTATGACTTCAGTAGCCATTCAAAATCATCCTAAACCACATATTCTTATTGTCGATGACGACAAAGAGATAAGAACATTGTTATCTGAAATTTTAGAAAAAAATGAATTGATCATTTTTCAGGCATCACAAGGCTCTGAAATGAGAGACATTCTAAAATCAAAAAAAATTGACTTAATGATTTTGGATATTAACTTACCTGATGAGGATGGTATTTCATTATGTAAAGAAGTGAGATCTTCATCTTCTCTTCCAATTATTATGCTCACCGCAAAAACGAGCCCCATAGAAAGAGTCATTGGATTAGAAACAGGCGCGGATGATTATGTTTGTAAGCCATTTGAACCTATGGAACTTGTATCACGAGTCAGAAGCCTGCTCAGACGATCAAAGCTAAATTCAAATTCAGACAAACAATCTGAGGAAGCCTCTAAAATACATTTTGATTCATGGACGCTTGATGTTTTAGGTCGCCACTTACTAAGAGAAGATGGCATGATTTTATCTCTCTCCACATCCGAATTTAATTTATTGAAGATGTTTATAGATCATGCAAATCAAGTCATGAATCGTGATCAAATTATGGACCATATATATGGTAGAGAATCCGGACCTTTTGATCGCTCTATTGATATTCAGGTGTCTCGACTTCGAAATAAAATAGAACATAACCCTAAGTCACCCGCGATCATTAAAACGGTGAGAAGCGAAGGCTATTTATTTACTTCTAAAATATCGACTTCTATATGATTTTTAAAAATCTTTATCGATCTCTTACCGCACAATTCTTAATGATTTTTATTGGTGGGACTATTCTGACAGCATTTCTTATCTTCACATTATCAGAATTTGAGCGTCGTGATGTGGTCAGTCAAAATCGTTATAAACGAATTGCAGAAAAAGTTGAAGTGGCTTATTTAATTATGGAATCTGTCCCCAAAGAATTAAGGGTGAAAGAAGCTACTATATTAAATGAAACAAATATTAGTATTGATTTTCCTAAAACAAATATTAATCCAATTAAAGAGCAAGCTAATAAACAAGATTTATTGCAAGAAGCATTGCAAAAAACACTAAAAAATTCTTCAAATATATATAGTGAAGAAATAGATCCTTCATCGTGTCAAAAAAATCATAATAGCGATGGAATTAAAAAAGCTAATTTTTCGTGTCTCTCAATCTATACCTCTTTATCTGATAACACTCCAATTCACTTCAAAGTAAAGTTAAGAGAGATAAAACCATCAACACTCTCCAACCGTTTTATCTTAAATACATCTATTTTCTTAGTTGTTATTTTTTTCTTAGCCCTTTATGCATCTTATATTGCAACTAAACCTTTAAGATTGCTTGCAAAGGCTGCTAAAGATTTTGGTAATAATATCGAAACAGAATCTTTAATTGAAAACAAAGGACCTTACGAAGTAAGAGAAGCCGCCAAGGCATTTAATGCTATGCAATCAAGTATTAAAAGCTATGTAGAAGAAAGAGTATTTATGTTAGCTGCTATAACACATGATCTTCAAACTCCTCTAACTCGATTAAGATTAAGGTTAGAAAAAGTCTCTGATGAAGAACTTAAGTCAAAATTGATTGAAGATTTATCCTCTACGCAAAAAATGATTCAAGAAGGTTTAGTATTTTTTAGAAGTATTAATATTTCTGAGCCATTTAAAAAAATTGATCTTAATTCACTTCTAGAATCGATATGTGAAGATGCAAAAGAAGCAGGTCATGACGTTTCATATAATTCTGAAATAAAAAATCCTATGCTAGGTAATGTTGAAGCATTACGCCGTTCAATTACCAATATTATTGATAATGCTGTGAAATATGGAAAATTTGCGCATGTATCAGGAAGGGAAGAAGATCGTAAAGCAATTATCACTATTACCGATGGTGGTAAAGGTATTCCAGAAAATCAGATGGAAACCGTTTTTGAGCCATTTAAGAGATTAGAAAATTCAAGATCAAGAGATAGTGGTGGAACAGGACTTGGATTAACAATTGCTAGAATCATTGCCTTAAAACATGGTGGCAATATCAAACTTAATAATGCGAACGAAAAAGATTTAGGCTTAGTTGTCACGATAACTCTTCCGCTTCAAATTAATTGATACATATCGATACAAATCTATCGGTAATTTAAAGAATCTATTTACATTTGATGTCTCATCTGAAGTGCGTAATGTTCAGCAATGCACTCAAATAAAAACTTCTCAACAAATACTAGAGGGCTATATAGCCTCACTCAGATATAGCGGACATGAAACAGACGTATTTACTAACAATCAATATAACGTTGGTGATCGCGTTCGTGTAAGAGTTGGTGTTTCTTTGGATTAATCTAAAACCAATTCATAGTAAAGCTTGCTAACATGGATGTCTCGCAATATCTCGATAATTAACCAAAAGGAAAATCAATGAAATTATTAGTAGCAGCAACAATAGCAGCATCAATGGTATTGCCATTATCTTCTTTTGCTGAAGATGCAAAAACACTTCAAGTCAAACAATCCATCGACATTAAAGCTGAATCAGCAGCAGTATGGGCTAAAGTAAGTAACTTTAACGATATGGGTGCATGGCATCCTGCAGTTAAAAAGACTGAAATCGTTTCAGGTAAAAATAATGAAAAAAATGCAGTGCGTGTTTTAACACTTCAAGATGGCGGCACCATCAAAGAAAAGCTTCATAACTATGATGCTAAAAAACAATCTTTCAAATACGAAATTTTAGAAGGTGTTTTACCAGTGTCTAAATATGTATCTACATTAAGCGTTGCACCTACTAAAGCTGGCGTAACCACAGTGACATGGGAAAGCTCTTTCAAACGTAAAGACTTATCTAAAATGCCTGCAAAAGGTCAAACAGACGAAGATGCAACAAACACTATCAATGGTGTTTATAAAGGCGGTTTAGATAACCTTAAAAAGATTAGCGAAACTAAGTAATTAGCTTTAATTAAAGAAACCCTGTTTAACTTTAAGTTGGGCAGGGTTTCTTATTGTTTTGCAAATGAGTGTCAAACCTTTTGACACTCGTCACCCTAACCTTAAATGTCCTTTTAAATGACATTTAAAAATCCAGCGCCATAGGTTATGAAAAGTTATTTAGATTTTTTTGATTTTTTAGGGCTAGGTAATTCAGAGATGTGTTTTATACCCAAAAGAGAAGATAACAATTTTTCAAGACTACCACCAATCATCAGAATAAACATAATAAAGCCTAAAGATAAGGATCCTAGCAATATAGCACCTGCTCCAAAACAAGCTCCAAGAAGACCACATATCCATATACTTGCTGCCGTCGTTAATCCATGAACAGATTGCGTATTATTTTCTTTAATGATCACACCCGCAGATAAGAAACCAATGCCTGTGATGACACCTTGAAGCACTCGACTAATTACTTCGGCATTATTTGGTTGAATTGTATCTATCAATAGAACGATCGCAGCTGATCCTATAGAAACAAGGCTATGCGTTCTGATGCCTGCTGATTTGTGATGGATCCAACGATTTAGACCTAGCACTATTCCAGATACTAAAGCTAGGCTTAATCGAATTAATATTTCATTGATAGGCATTGATAATTCCATGGTTAAATAATCTTACAAGGAATAATTGCATCTTCATCAAACCAATAGACCGCACACATTCTGTGATATCCATCAGCAATAATGACTTTGCCATTAATTTTGTCACGAACTAGAAGAAGTGGTGACAATGATTTACCATCCGTAATTTTCTTTTTATCTTTCTTAACGTGAGAATTACTAATTCCAAGCAAAGATAAGTTAGAGGCCCTAAAAATATCTTTAGATTTAAATGTTTGAACTTTAGCCAGTTTTAATTTAGTAATAAAGTTTTTAGCTACTTTTGCTTCATAGAGAAGGTTTAAGTAAGATTCGGCCGCAGGGTAATCATGCTCCTCTGGTAATTTAAGCCATTTAATCTTTTTAATTTTCGACATTTTAAATTCCTTAAGAAATATATATTTTGATTATAGGCTTAAACATGGAGCATCAAAACTTTTGACAGTTATTATCTTGATCGGTGCACAACAACTTGTGAATACGGCGGTTTAATCTTTGCTTTTTGAAATCCTTGCCTCATCAAACGCAAATACTCACGTTTAATATTTGAATGCTCCATGGCTTGTGTCTTTATTCTCGCTTTAATGACTAGATTAGATTCATTAAGACGATCTACGCCAGAAATTTCAATATCAGACAACACTTTATTTTTAAAAGTTAGAGATTTCCTTAATTTCTTACTTGCCTCTTGCATAAGCTCGATCGCTTTATCAAGATTAACTTCATAACCTAAAGCTATATCAAATGTTGCATATGAAAAATCTCGTCCCATATTAGTCACGATACGAATTTGTCCATTAGGGATGAAATGAACAAAACCATCGTAATCTCGTAGTCTCACATAGCGGAGTGTAATTTCCTCAACTGTGCCCTCATACCCTTCAATCTTAATTGAATCGCCTTGTCTTATTTGATCTTCAATGAGAATAAATAAACCACCCACATAGTCTTTCACTAAAGATTGTGCGCCAAATCCGATAGCTACACCGACGATACCTGCTGCACCTAATATGGGAGCGATGTTAATCTTCAGCTCACTTAATATCAGCATAAAAGCGATTAAGTAAATGGTGACAGACGCGATATATCTAAAGACTCTCCCTAGTGTGTTAACTCTTGTTACAGCATCTTGATCTCTAGAATTCTTGGCTATTTCATAACCAAATAAGTTAATTGCCCGACGTATAAGATTGGTAAGAAGAAGTGCAATGATAATGATTGCTGAAATCTTGAAGAGCGTTGACATCGAGGTGCCTAGTCGATGCGCAATTGTTTCTATAGTATCTAAAAAGTGTAAATCCATTTACTTATTATAAAATAAATAGAGATAACTTAATTTAATTAGTTATGAATATCGTAATGCACATTCATCAACTCTTCCTTTAGGTTAAGTTGAATAATATCGTGAATAGCTACCCAGTCTTCGCTGTAATTTTTTTGAAGATATTGCATGAGGCCTGTCAGATTCATCCAATCTTCAATCATAAGATCAGCACTCTTATGAGAAAACTGTTTTCTATTTTGCAAACTACTAAAATACATCTCTAAGAATTGCTCTTGATAAGCTTTATCAATTTCTTTTAATAGCTTTTTTGATGTCTTATATTCAGAAAGTTCATCTTCTAGTTCTTTCAAGAAATACTTATCCTTATGCTCAACAAGTAGTTTTGCTATAGTCTTCATCTAGAAATAAAAAGCCATTTCACTTAATCCATAATCATTCTCAAGTCTTAATTGATGATGGAAGCTGTAATGCGCATTCAGTAATTCATCTCTTAAATTAAAGAAAATTATTTCTTGTATGGCTGACCAGTCTTTTGGGTAGTTGTTATATAGGTAATCATCTAGATTAGAAACTGCCATCCACTCTTCCATCATTTCAACAATCATATAAGGTGTTGGTTTTTTAATTTTTTCTAAATCACTAAAACTTGGCTCTAAAAAATCAAGCGTATATACATCATCTATCTCTTGAATAAGTTTTGGTGATATTGGGAAATGATCTAATTCTTGTTTGATGACATTATTAAAGAATTTTTGTTTTGAATTTAAAAGGATTTTGGAAATGGTTGTCATAGGTAGGGGCCTTTAAAGTTAATTAATCAGCAATACCTATCTTAAGTATGAATTGTGATAGTTTAGAGAAGGAATTATGAAGCCTTGATTACAAGGGTACAAAATATAGAAAGGTCAAAAAAATGGCTACAAGTAATAATATAAAAATATGATTACTTTTTATCGTAAGCCAAATTTTTTGAGCTAATTTTTCGATTAATTTAAACATGCTATTTAATAAATTCACTCGCGTAATAACTAAGACAAATGGAAATAAATAGAACGATTATAAAAATAACTAAAAATGCTTGATCTTCTTTAGATATTTTTAGTGGCAAATACTGCTTACTAAAATCAATTATTTTTTTTACTAGCTTGTTCATACACAAAATTAAGCCCCTATAAAGGGGCTTAAAGGAACTTTTCCAGAAAACTTTAAGGAGAAACAACGAACTACACGATTATGTTACCAAAAAGAACTCTGAGAATTATGACAACGGATTAATATTCGTTTTATTGAATGTATCCACAAAATCTGTGGATAAGTCTGTGCGTTAATTTTGAATAAGAATAAAACGCTTATGATTTTTAAGGTTATTTCTAAATCGATTATTTTTTAAGCAATCGAGTTAATAAATCTTTCCAACTCTTTCTCAAGTAATTGGCCAATAGTATTTTTGTCAATATCGTTGATTGCACCACAAATTAAAAATTACTTAAAATACTGGTTAAAAGTAATTAAGAATATTTTATAAATCAGCATCAAAATTTTTGGCGATTTAAATTTATCTAAAATTGTTTTCTCAATCAAGAGAAGACAGGATCTTTGTCTCTAAATTACCAAGGTAGATTCGGGGTGTATAAACCACATCTTAAAAACAAGTAAAATAATATCTATGAAAACCCCACCTCAAATCACTCTCAAAGAAGCTTTTTTTTATTGGTTAAAACTTGGCTTTATTAGTTTTGGTGGGCCAGCAGGTCAAATTTCAATCATGTATCAAGACCTCGTTGAAAATAAACGGTGGATTTCTAAGAAACGATTCTTGCATGCGCTTAATTTTTGTATGTTACTACCTGGCCCAGAAGCCCAACAACTTGCCACTTATATTGGTTGGCTGATGCATAGAACATTAGGAGGGCTCATTGCAGGACTACTTTTTGTATTGCCATCTTTTCTTATATTAGTTTTATTAGGATTCATCTATATGTCTTATGGTGAATTACCTTTTATCAAAGCAATATTTAGTGGCATTAAGCCGGCAGTGGTCGCTATAGTATTATTTGCGGCTTATCGTATTGGACAAAGAACGCTACATAACTTCATTTTGAGTTCGATAGCTATGGCTTCTTTTATCGCCATATTCTTTTTAAAACTTCAATTTCCTCTTATTGTTTTATCAGCTGCTGTAATAGGTTGGATAGGTAGTTATCGTTATGCCAAATATTTTGAATCACATACCCATACAACCTTTAAAGAAAATACAAAGCATCAGCCATCAATCATTGATGACAACACTGCTATTCCCATATACGCAAAATACAACACTCATAAGCTCATTAAAATATTAGTAACTGGATTATTGATTGGTATCATCAGCTTCTCTTCTTTAATTTATATTTATGGGTTTGATCATTTACTCACTCAAACTGCATTATTTTTTACTAAAGCCGCCTTATTAACTTTTGGTGGGGCCTACGCAGTCTTGCCTTATGTGTATCAAGGGGTAATTGAGCATTACCATTGGATATCTCCACAGCAGATGATCGATGCTTTAGCGCTTGGCGAAACAACACCTGGCCCATTGATCATGGTCATAACTTTTATTGGATTTGTGAGCGGATGGGTGAATAACTTCATGCCAAATCTAAATCCTATATACTCAGCATTACTTACAACTACTGTTGCTACATTTTTTACGTTTTTACCGAGCTTCATTATGATTTTTGTAGGCGCACCTTTAATAGAATCAACCAGAAAGAATATTAAGTTTGCAGCACCTCTCACCGCAATTACTTCTGCAGTTGTAGGAGTAATTTTAAATCTAGCTTTATTCTTTGCTTATCACGTATTTTGGAATGAACAAGCATCGGCTATTAGTTATGTATCAATACTAATTACCGTTATTTCCTTAATTGCTTTAATAAGATTTAAAACTAATATCTTGTATGTAATTTTTGGGAGTTGTATCGCAGGGATAGTTTTATCAGCTTTTTGAATGATCCGTCAAAAGTTTTGACACTTAGCATTTTAAATCCCTGAATTACTAGACTCTAAGGGTCTATAATTTGTCATCTAAAACTTAAATCTCTCATTTTGCTTAATAGTCTCAAATCACTACCAAGAACGGTATGGCTCATCGGTTTAATTAGTTTTATTAACGATAGTGCAAGTGAATTACTTTATCCTTTAATTCCTCTTTATCTTACGTCTGTTTTGTTGGCAGGACCTAAAACATTAGGTTTGATTGAAGGTATTGCTGAAGCTACATCAAGTATTCTTAAATTATTCTCAGGCTATATTGCTGATAAAACGCGTAAAACAAAAATCTGGATTGTATGGGGGTATTTTTTAGCAGGCTTTGGAAGACCTCTCATCGCTTTTGCGAACTCATGGATATGGATTCTTCTCATTCGATTTACAGATCGTGTAGGCAAAGGATTAAGATCGTCACCTCGCGATGCATTATTAGCGATTAATGTAGAAAAGAAACATCATGGTTTAGCCTTTGGTCTTCATAGATCAATGGATAATGCAGGTGCTATTGTGGGCCCCTTATTAGCAGCAGTTTTGATGGCTCATCAAGTGCCAATAAAAGATATCTTTATGTGGGCAATCATACCGGGTATTCTGACTTTTATTTTGACCCTTTACTTAAAAGAGCCCCACCAAAAATTACCTCAACAAAATATCAAATTTAGTTGGACATTAAAAGGCTTGTCTCTTACATATAAACGTTATCTTTTGGTGGTAGGTATTTTTACCTTAGGCTCTGCATCCGACATGTTTTTATTACTTCGTGCAAGAGAGCTTGGTGTATCGCTTTATCAAATTCCTATTCTCTGGGCGAGTGTATCTTTAGTAGCAACACTCTTTAGCACGCCGCTCGCATCACTTTCAGATACTTATGGCAGAAAGAATCTCATTCTCATTGGTTGGAGTTGTTACGCTACTATTTTTATTCTTATGGGTTTTTCAGTAATGAGTATTACATCTGTCTTTATGCTATTCGCTCTCTTTGGATTATTTAAGGCAAGCACGGAAGGTGTTGAAAAGGCATTAGTCGCTGATATGGCCCCCAAAGGCAAAATGGGCACTGCATTTGGATGGTTTAATTTTATGAGTGGGCTGATGTTATTCCCTGCATCATTTATTTTTGGAACATTGTATGAATCTTATGGGCCGCATGTAGCTTTCAATTTCTCTGCTAGCTGTGCAAGCATCGCAGTATTATTAATGGCGACATGGGTATTTAAAAAATCGAAACCAATATAGTTTAAATATTATTTAACTAAACATTAGCTTTAATTAGCAACGATCAGTTGATCCCAATTCGTGGTGTAGTTTCTTGATTTAAATTGGGATCTCATTTCCCATTCTTTTGTTACACCTTCACTGCCTAATTTTAATTTACCTTTCCATCTTTGATTGATGGTATCCATAACCTTCATACGTGAATGTGAAATTGAGTCATTAAATAAATTAGCTTGGATATTATGTTTGGAAGTTAAGTTACATAATGTAATGCCTGCTTTTTGATAATTAAAGCCATCACGGAAAATATAATCTAATCCTAACAAGGCGGCATTGGTTAATACCATAGTGTCATCAGTGGGTTGAAATAATGGAATGTTGACTCCATTGGCGTATTGTTTCTTATCATCATGCGGACTCGTTCTGATATAGACATAAATAGAAGTCGCGACTGACTCCTGTTTTCTCATTCTTTCAGCAGCGCGAGTGGTATATGAAGTTACAGCTTCTATAAGTTCTTGTTTATCCTTGACTCGCCTTCCAAAAGAACGAGACACCATAATTTCTTTATTAGGCTCTTCTATATCTTTTAATTCCATACACATCACACCATTCAATTCGCGTACGGTTTTTTCTAAAACAATACTAAATTGTTGGCGAATGTAATCAGGATCTGCGTGTTTTAAGTCTAGGACAGAGATGATCCCAAGCATATTAAGTTTAGGCGCTAACGATCTACCCACACCCCATACTTCATTAACTGCAATATGACTCATCCAAGTATCAAGCGTATCTTCTTCCATGACATTTAAATTACATACACCTTTAAATGATGGATTCTTTTTTGCAATATGATTGGCCAACTTAGATAAGGTTTTAGTAGATCCTATGCCAATAGATACAGGGAGTCCTGTCCATTGTTTAATTTTAGATTTAATTTGCTGACCATATTTGATGAGATCTTTAGATTTGAATGAAGATAAATCTAGGAATGATTCATCTATGGAGTAGATTTCTTGCTCAGGACTAAATTTAGAGAGCAATGTCATTACACGATGACTCATGTCTAAATATAAAGTGTAATTGGAAGAGACTGCAGTTAATTTACCGGCATTAACAATATCTCTAATTTTAAAGAATGGAATACCCATCTTAATACCAAGTACTTTAGCTTCATTAGAGCGAGAAATAGCACAACCATCATTATTGCTTAATACAACAACCGGCTTATTTTCTAGTTTAGGGTTGAATACTCTTTCACAGCTAACGTAGAAGTTATTAACATCAATTAATGCGATGGATTTCACAATTTCAATAATCTTAAATGTAGTTTTAGGGCCGAAAAACTCTTTCTCTTAATGACAAAGGACCATGCCGTAGACCGCGCCAAGCCATAGGCCCATCGTTGTAAGCATAGAGATTAAGAAACCAGGACCTCTTTTTTTAGCATCTTTTTCATAAGAATCTGCATACCAAATACGACCTA
>DAIOGA010000022.1:10405-12780 GCA_036745495.1 Candidatus Methylopumilus sp. | reverse complement strand
GCTGCCATTGGAGATTCACTAGCGAGACTTCTCAAATTTAATGGCTGGGATGTCACGCGCGAATTTTATTACAACGACGCAGGTGCGCAAATTGATAACCTCACAAAATCAGTCCATGCAAGATGTCACAATATGGATCCCTCAGATCCTGCATTTCCTGAAGATGGTTATCGTGGTGAATACATTGTGGAAATCGCGAATGCTTTTTTAAATAAGAAAAGCATTGAATGCGAGGGCAAAACGATTCATGCGTCAGGAAATATTGACGACTTGGAATCCATTCGACAATTCAGTGTGGCTTATTTAAGACACGAGCAGGATCAAGATTTAAACGCATTCCACATTAAGTTTGATGTCTTCACACTCGAATCTTCCTTCTACCAAAATGGCCAGATTGAAAAGGTTGTAGCGTCTCTGATTAAAAATGGATTTACCTATGAAGAAGACAATGCACTCTGGTTAAAGACGACAGAGTTTGGTGATGACAAGAACCGTGTCATGAAAAAATCAGATGGCAGCTATACCTACTTCATTCCGGATGTCGCCTATCACCTTAATAAATGGGAGCGCGGATTTAAGCGTGTCATTAACGAGCAAGGTTCGGACCACCACAGCACCATTACAAGGGTGAGAGCAGGGCTTCAAGCTTTAAAAGTGGGTATTCCTGAAACCTATCCCGAATATGTGCTTCATCAAATGATTACCGTGATGAAGGGAGGCGAGGAAGTGAAGCTCTCAAAACGTGCGGGTAGTTATGTGACACTTCGCGATCTGATTGATGAAGTGGGTTGTGATGCCACACGCTATTTTCTAGTGGCACGTAAGCCTGATTCACAACTCGTGTTTGATATTGATTTAGCGAAAACACAGAATTCAGATAACCCTGTGTATTACATTCAATATGCACACGCGCGTATTGCGGGTGTTTTAAAACAATGGGGCGGGGATACTGATCAATTAAATAAAGTGAATGTAGACAATCTTAAATCTAGTCAAGAATTGATTCTTATTAAACGCTTAAGTGAATTCCCGGAAATGGTGTTACATGCAGGTGTCGAATTAGCGCCGCATGCCATTGCAAACTACTTAAAAGACTGTGCGGCAGACCTTCATAGCTATTATAATGACACTAAGTTTTTGGTTGAGAATGAAGATGAAAAGCTAGCGCGCTTGAGTTTAATCCGTGCGACACAAATTGTATTAAAAAATGGTCTAGATCTTCTCGGCGTCAACGCTCCGGAAAAAATGTAGTTTAAAAGGTGAATATGGAAAAGGGTAAATCAGGTAGTTCTTTTGTGAATGGCCTCTTTATGGGCATTCTAGTTGGCATCGGCTTATCGATTGGTATTACTGTGTTTATTACCAACGGTAAAAGTCCTTTTGTAGCCAAAGATACGAATGGGGCTTGTATCGAGATCCAAGGTGCAAAACCCGAGAATGATGCATCGAATAATGCCATACAAGATCAACCGACTAAGTTTGATTTTTATAATATCTTGCCTAATGGGGACAAAGATATCTCAGACCGAGAAGCAACTCAGGCCCTAAAAAATCCGGCAAGCATCCCACAAAAAGAAGTCTACTTCTACCAGGTGGGTGCATTCAATTCGGATAAGGATGCGGATAACACCAAAGCAAAATTGGCACTTTTAGGATTTGAAGCGGTCGTACTCACAGCCCCTGCACAAAATAATGATGTGATACATAAGGTGCGTGTAGGTCCTATGACCGATGATGCACAAATCATGAAAACAAAGAATGATCTCATTAAGAACGGCTTTAAACCTGTCTTGGTGAAAGCGTCACTGAATAATACAAATTCAAATAATTAAGGAAACGTTTATGAAAAAAATCTTGATTCTCTTTTTAATGCTCTTTACTTCAGTCTCTTTTGCGGGTGAACCTGAAGTCGGTGTTAACTTTGATAAGACCGTACAAATTATTCCTACGGACAACAAAGATAAAATCGAAGTGACTGAACTCTTTTGGTACGGATGCATTCACTGCTACCAAATGGATCCAATCTTAAGTGACTGGGTAAAAAAATTACCTAAGGATGTTTATTTTAAACGCATACCTGCGATTCCACGTCCTGAATGGGCTCCCATGGCACGTGCATTCTATGCGATGGACACACTAGGTGTGGGCGACAAACTTCATACCGCGATATTTGATGCGGTGCATAAAGAGCACTCACTTAACCCAGCGGACGAAAAAGCGATCCTACAATGGGTGACATTAAAATCAGGTCTTGATCGCAAAAAAGTCGAAGATGCTTTCAATTCATTCTCGATGAATGCTTCTTTAAATAAAGCGGCTCAAGTTTTTAGAGCATCAGGTGCAACAGGTGTGCCAACACTCATGATTGATGGCAA
>DAIOGA010000022.1:8450-10305 GCA_036745495.1 Candidatus Methylopumilus sp. | reverse complement strand
GGAACGCTTGCAGGTGAAAAAGAGGATCTCCATACATTTAAACGCGTGATCGAGATTAACTTATTTGGTGTGATTCATACCTTTCTCCCCTTTATTGAAGCATTTAAAAAGAAGAAGTCAGGTCAATTAGTCGGCATTGCAAGTGTGGCTGGCATTAGAGGCTTACCGGGATCAGGAGCATACAGCACTTCAAAGGCAGCGCTCATTAATTATCTAGAAAGTTTACGTATTGAAATGAAACCTTTTGGGATTCATGTCACAACGATTGCGCCGGGATACATTCATACACCCATGACTAAACATAATCGCTATGCGATGCCTTTTATTTTGAATGTTGACGTTGCGGTGTCACGTTTTATGAAAGCTATTCAAAACAAAAAAGGGTTTGTGATTATTCCTTGGCAAATGAATATGGTGGGCACGCTCATGAAGCTTTTGCCTTCATCTCTATGGGACTTTTTAGCTAAGGGTGGTCCTAAAAAAATTAGAAAAATGATTCAGTAACTACCTATAATCCGAATATACGTTAAACGAAAATTTAAACCGTTCATCAAACAAAGGACCCTCAATGGAATTTGATCAAGAAGAAGAAACACCTTTTAATCTGCCTGAAAAAAAAGAGACTGACAAAAAAACACTCGCTATATACGTCGTCACAGGATTAATTTCGGTGAGTTCTCTCATCTACGGTTACGCAAGTTATCAAGCTACATACTTCAAAGATGCTAAAATTAAAAAACTTAAATCTGATTTAGATGAAGCCAACATTAAATTACAGCGCATTGATATGCTTGAAAACCAAGTGAAAGAATTGGAGGCTTCATTAGCAACAAAAGCGGCTCCAAAACCAGAACCCAAAAAAGAAACGAAACCTGCAGCTAAAAAAGAAGTCAAAAAAGTTGTGCCTGCGAAAAAACCTTTAAAGAAAACAAAAGCACCCGCAGTCAAAGCAAAAGAAAAGAAGCCACTTAAAAAATAATACTTAAAAATTAGAAAAGACACTTATGACCACACATACACTTTATAGCCCATATCAATTAGGTAACTTAACGCTTAATAATCGTTGTGTCATGGCACCCTTAACGCGTAATCGCGCTAATGAGAACCGCGAGCCTGTCGACATGAACGTAACCTATTATGAACAACGTGCAACTGCAGGTTTAATCATCGCGGAAGCCACACAAATTTGTCCTGAGGGTCAGGGCTATATTTCAACACCGGGTATTTATTCTGAAGGTCAAATTCAGGGCTGGAAAAAAATCACCGACGCTGTGCACAAAAAGAATGGAAAGATTTGTCTACAGCTTTGGCATGTGGGTCGCATTTCGCATAGCGAGTTATTACCGAATAACATGGCACCTCAAGCACCATCAGCAATTAGGGCAAAAGCCAAAACATTTAATAGCAAAGGTTTGGTCGATGTATCAGAGCCTCAAGCACTTGAAGTTGATGAAATTAAATCGCTCGCCAAGCAATATGCAACAGCGGCTTTGAATGCAGAAAAAGCTGGATTCGATATGATTGAAGTGCATGCGGCAAACGGATATCTCATTGATCAATTTTTAAGAGACAAAACAAATCATCGGGCAGATCAATATGGGGGCTCGATTGAAAATCGTGCGCGCTTTTTATTAGAGGTGATCGATGAGATTATTAAAGTATATCCAGCGAATTTAATAGGTTGTCGTATTTCACCCGCATCGACATTTAATGATATTGATGACTCTGATCCACAAAGCTTATATAGCTATGTTGTTACTGAATTGGGCAAACGAAAATTAGCTTATCTACATATCATTGAAGGCGAAACGGGTGGAAAACGTGATGCCAATCCGAAAGTGAATTTTGCTGAATT
>DAIOGA010000022.1:3360-8350 GCA_036745495.1 Candidatus Methylopumilus sp. | reverse complement strand
GCAGTAAAGATGATGCTATATAAAAGAATGACGGTGACCACGACAGTGGTCTCAAAAAAATAATCACGTATTAAAGTCAATACGGGATCTAACCATACCCAGCCTTGTTTCACTTGATACGTTAAATTGTCCACCCAGATTGATTGAACCGTATGTAAATACTCAAATAAAGCCGTCATGTTTAACCTTTTTTATATTCACCAAATTATAAGTGAATTCCCTATCCAGAAAAGACAAGCCTCAAATAAAAGAGGTAAAATATAGCTTTAAATTCAACGAATTATTATGAAAATCACAGTTATTGGTACAGGGTATGTAGGTTTAGTCGGGGCTGCATGTTTAGCTGAGGTAGGCAATCATGTATTAGGTCTTGATGTGAATCCAGAGAAGATTCGAATTCTAAAAGAGGGTGGTATTCCTATTCACGAACCTGGGCTTTTAGAAATTGTGCGTCGTAATGTGGAAAACGGACGCCTTTCTTTTACTACAGATATCGAAGAAGCCGTACATTTTGGTGAAGTGCAATTTATTGCGGTAGGTACACCGCCTGATGAAGATGGCTCTGCTGATCTTCAATACGTCACAGAAGCTGCTCGCAACATCGGTCGCTTTATGACAAATGAAAAAGTGATTGTAGACAAATCGACGGTGCCAATTGGTACGGGTGACAAAGTTAAAGCGGCTGTCGCTGAAGAATTAAAGAAAAGAAATGTCGACATTCATTATAGCGTTGTCTCTAATCCTGAATTTTTAAAAGAAGGTGCGGCAGTAGAAGATTTCATGCGTCCTGATCGTATTGTGATTGGCACTGAAGACCAAAAAGCAATTGAAGTGATGAAACAAGTCTATGCGCCTTTCCAAAGAAATCACGAACGACTCGTAGTAACCAATTTAAGAAGTGCTGAGCTTATTAAGTATGCAGCCAACTCCATGTTAGCGACACGTATTAGCTTCATGAATGAATTAGCAAACCTAGCTGAAATTGTGGGTGCTGATATCGAGATGGTAAGACAAGGTATCGGTTCTGATCCGCGTATTGGTTATCACTTTTTATACCCGGGTTGTGGTTACGGTGGCTCATGTTTTCCAAAAGATGTAAAAGCTTTAATTAAAACTGCTAAAGATGTAGCAGGTTTTGATTTGAAATTATTGAAAGCGGTTGAAGAAGTAAATGATCTTCAAAAATATGTCTTACCTAAAAAAATTAAAAAACAATTGGGTGACAATTTAAAAGGTAAGCATTTTGCATTGTGGGGTTTAGCTTTCAAACCTAATACGGATGATATGAGAGAAGCTTCAAGTCGTGTATTGATCAATGAACTCATTAAAGCAGGTGCCACGATCACTGCTTATGATCCCGTTGCCATGGATGAGGCAAAACGTATATTCAAGGATGAAAAACATTTATCTTTTGTAGATACACAAGATGATGCACTTAAAAATGCAGATGCACTCGTCATCGTGACCGAATGGACAGAGTTTAGAAGTCCCGATTTTGCTTTAATTAAATCTTCACTTAAAGCGCCTTTCATTTTCGACGGTCGAAATCTTTATGATCCTAAAGCGGTTCGCTCACTTGGATTTGAGTATTTCCCTATTGGACGTTAAATGAAAATTTTGGTGACAGGTGTAGCCGGTTTTATTGGCATGCATAGCGCCAAGAAGCTCCTTGATGATGGTCATGAGATTATTGGTATCGACAATCTCAATGACTATTACGATGTCACTTTAAAAGAAGATCGACTTAAAACATTAGAGGGCTATAAAAATTTTAAGTTTTTAAAGCTCGACATTAAAGATCAAAAGGACGTGCTTGATCTTTTTAAAAAAGAATTGCCGAAACGTGTTCTCCATTTAGCAGCACAAGCAGGGGTCCGTTATTCCATAGAAAATCCTTATGTCTATATCGATTCCAACATTCAAGGCTTTATTAATATCTTGGAAGGTTGTCGTGCAATCAAAACTGAACATCTTGTCTTTGCAAGTAGCTCGAGTGTCTATGGCGGAAACGAGAAAGTGCCTTTCAGTGAACATGATAATGTCGATCATCCGGTAAGTCTTTATGCGACTACTAAAAAAGCAAATGAATTGATGGCTCATACCTATAGTCATCTTTATCAAATTCCTACAACAGGATTACGTTTTTTTACAGTCTATGGCCCATGGGGAAGACCTGACATGTCGCCTATGTTATTTACAAAAGCTATTTTGGCTAATGAACCTATCAAGGTATTTAATCATGGCGACATGATGCGTGACTTTACTTATATTGATGACATCGTAGCTTCTTTGAAAGAAACACTATTTAAAATAGCCACGCCTAATAGTAAATTTGATGCAAAACATCCTGACCCAGCGACCAGCCATGCACCTTATCGTATCTTTAATATTGGTAATAGTCAGCCAATACCATTGATGCAATTCATCGAAACGATTGAAGATGCATTAGGTAAAAAAGCGATTAAAAAAATGATGGATATGCAAGCAGGCGATGTCAAAATTACATCAGCAGATACTTCGGAATTAAATCAGTGGGTCAATTTCAAACCTAACACCTCCATTAAAGAAGGTGTTAAACGATTTGTAGATTGGTATAAGAACTACTACTAAGTTATTTTTTCTTAGAAGGCTTTTGTGCTTTTTTAGCTGCTTTCGATTTCGCAACAGGTTTTGATTGCTTTTGAGATGCAGCTTCTTTTGTTTTTGCACCCAATTTGGCTTCTAGATTTTTCACTTCTGCTTCAAGCGCTTTATTCTTATTTGCTAACTCTTCGTTCTCAGTCGCTTTGTCATTCAACGCTGCAACCTGATTTTGTAATACTTTAATTTCGCTTGCTTGATCAGTAATTTTATCTTGTGCGTTATAAGCTACAAATAATGAGCCTGCAACAACAACACCTGCAACGACATACTGCACAATTGTTTTGGTTTCCATTTAAACTTAGATCCTTTTTAATATAATTAAACTTCTAAGTGACATCTTATCCTTTTTACGAAAGCTTTTAAATTACCTTTTTGATTTTTTTAGACGCGCTTTTTTAATGAGCATCAAGTTTCTGACGTAAACGAGTGTGCCTGGAAGTTGACCTACAATAATCACGAGTTCAGTTTTATGAAAACCGTAAGCTAGAACGATCACGCTACCTAATAAACTAAAGTACCAGAAGCTGATAGGAATTAAACTTTTTTGATGCCGCTCACTATGAATCCACTGCACAATGAAACGCATCATGAAAAGTACTTGTCCCAATAGCCCTACTAGGAGCCATGTAAAGTCTTGACCTGACATCGCATTAAAATAATTTTGTGCGGCTTCTACAATATGCCAAAAGAAATAACTAAAGCCTTGATTCATCTTAATCCTTTTTGATTTGAGGTAATTTAGATCTGCGTTGTAGCCAAGCCACACCAAATAAATCGACAATACCGACTAACAAGCGATCAATCGTTCCGTAATTTGAATGTCCGTGAGTGCGAGGTCGATGGCTCACAGGCACTGACACAATAAGACCGCCACGACGTTTAATGAGTGCGGGTAGAAAACGATGCATATGATCAAAATAAGGCAAGTCTAGAAAAGCTTCTTTTGAAAAAAGCTTGAGTCCGCATCCTGTATCCGGTGTGTCGTCTTGAAGCATCCATGAACGAACACCATTGGCAATCACAGATGAAATTCTTTTAATCCAAGTATCGCGTCTGCTATGACGGCGATTTCCACCCACTAATTCAACACCTTCTTTTAAGGCTTTAAGTAATTCTGGAATGTCTTGAGGATTATTCTGTCCATCACCATCGAGTGTTGCAATCCAATCATATTTAGCATGCTTCACACCTGTTCTGACGGCCGTACTTTGACCACAACTTTTTTGATGACGAATGACGCGAAGTTCTTTATACGTTTTTTGTAAAGTAATTAAGTTTTTGTGTGTTTGATCAGTGCTGCCGTCATCAACATAAATAATTTCATAATTGATTTTATTTTTTAAAGACTTACGAATTTCAAAAATTAGATCAGCCACATTGTCTTCTTCATTTCTGACAGGCACTACGACAGATAAAGATTTAGGTTTAATAAATTGAGCCATACATAAGACTTTTTAAGTTTTCAATAGACGATATTTTAAACGGTTTATTACTCAACCGTGACGGACTTTGCTAAATTACGCGGCTTATCGACATCAGTGCCCTTGATAAGGGACACATGATAGGCGAGAAGCTGAACCGGGATAGAGTGAATAATGGGGGATAAAACACCTGTGTGTCTTGGTGTTCTGATTACGCGCACTCCTGGACTTTCCATAAAGTGACTATCTGCATCCGCAAATACAAAAATTTCGCCGCCTCGCGCTTTCACTTCCTGCATATTTGATTTTACTTTTTCAAGTAAATTATCATTCGGTGCAATCACAACCACTGGCATATCATTATCAACCAAGGCCAATGGGCCATGTTTTAATTCGCCTGCCGGATAGGCTTCTGCGTGAATATAAGAAATCTCTTTCAATTTCAATGCACCTTCCATGGCAATGGGGTAATGAATACCACGGCCTAAGAATAAGGCATGATGTTTATCTGCAAATAATTTTGCCCACTCTTTAATCTGGGGCTCTAAATTAAGTGCTTGTTGAATACTTCCGGGTAATTGTCTTAAATTTTCTAAATAGCTTTTTTCTTGCTCTTTATTAATCAGTTTTTTAAAGGCAGCTATTGTCACAGCTAAACTAAATAAAGATACCAATTGTGTTGTGAAAGCTTTGGTCGATGCCACACCAATTTCAGCACCCGCTCTTGTATATAAAACAAGTTTTGATGCTCGAGCAATCGCACTTTCTTGAACATTACAGATGGCTAAACTTAAATCTTGGCCTAAAGACTGCGCATGTTTTAAGGCTTCCATCGTATCAAGCGTCTCACCAGATTGCGAAATAGTTAGAATCAATTGATTCGGATTAGGGACTGAGTCTCGATAGCGGTATTCACTTGAGATTTC
>DAIOGA010000022.1:0-3260 GCA_036745495.1 Candidatus Methylopumilus sp. | reverse complement strand
AACTCCATCGAAGATAATGTCACATCACTGATATGCGTTTTGCGGATAATTGCTTTTTTATCTTTATCGAAAATTTGAATGCCATCTTTTTTAACTTCTACGACATCGCCATCTTCAAGATAGATGACTTTTTTAGTGACTGCTAAAAGTGCTGAAATATCCGATGCAATAAAGTTTTGGCTATCCCCTAATCCAATGATGAGTGGACAACCTAAACGCGCACAAATCATTTCATCAGGATTTTTAAGAGAGATCACAGCAATGGCAAATGCACCTCTTAGTTCTTCACCCAACATTTGGGTGGCTTCTAATAGAGATTTGTTTTTATGTTTTACAAAGTAATGGATGAGGTGGGCGATGACTTCGGTATCTGTTTGTGACTCAAATTGATAACCTAATTTTTTAAGGCGCTCACGCTCTTCTTCATAGTTTTCAATAATGCCGTTATGCACCACGGCAATTTCACCTTCCGAAATATGAGGATGTGCATTGAGTTCTGTGACACCACCATGCGTTGCCCATCTTGTATGACCAATACCTAAGAAGCCTTCTAACTTTTGATCTTTTACCATCGTTTCAATTTCAGCCACACGACCTACGGATCGCACACGTTCAATACCATTTCGCAAAACTGCGATTCCGGATGAATCATAACCTCGATATTCAAGACGACTTAATCCTTCGATTAAGTTAGGAACGATGTTTTGATTTGAAATTGCACCTACAATGCCGCACATAGTTAAAGTCTCTTTATTTTTTTGTAGGTTTAGTCCAGCCAGATATGCTGGTTTGTTTTGAACGAGATACGGTCAAATCTCCCGGAGGAGCATCTTTAGTGATAGTCGATCCTGCAGCGATGGTTGCACCCTTACCAATTTTAATAGGAGCCACTAATGCTGTATTTGATCCGATAAACACATCATCTTCAATCGTGGTCGGATGTTTATTAGCACCATCATAATTACAAGTAATTGTACCAGCACCAATATTGACTGATTTACCGACTAGGCTATCGCCGACATAACTTAAGTGATTGATATTCGTTTCATTATTTACTTCACTATTTTTAATTTCAACAAAATTGCCGATGTGCACTTGGTTTTGAAGTTTTGTGCCGGGTCTTAGTCTAGCAAAAGGTCCAATACGACAATGTGTACCGACGGTACTTTCGACAATATGTGAATAAGGCTCAATCGAAGTGTGATCACCTATCGTGCTATCTTTAATATGTGAATAAGCCGCAATCTTCACATGATTGCCTAAATGCACTTTGCCTTCAAAAATACAACCCACGTCAATCGTCACATCTTGACCTGCGGTGACTTCACCTCGAATATCAATGCGGCTTGGATCTATGAGGGTAACGCCTTCTTCCATCAATTTTTTTGCTGTCATAAGTTGATAGTTTCTTTCCATGGTTGCTAATTCAGATTTCGAATTAATCCCGGTAATCGATACTTCATTATCCGCAGATTCGCTTAATACTTCAATGTTATCTTCGATAGATAACCCTACAATATCTGTCAAATAATATTCTTTTTGTGCGTTCTGATTATTGAGTCGTCCTAGCCAATTTTTTAAAAGATGATTCGGGGCACACATGATGCCAGTATTAATTTCTTTAATATTTTTTTGTGAAGCATCACAATCTTTTTCTTCTACAATTTTTTGTATGCGGTCATCTTTTCTGACTATCCTGCCATAACCTTTTGGATCTTCTTTTGAATAGGTTAAAACCGCTAAATTTTTTTGGCCTTTTTTAATTAAACGTTGAATCGTTTCTTGATCAATCAAAGGCACATCACCATAAAGAATCAGTGTGTTACCCTCATCTTTAATGAAAGGAATCGCTTGTTGCACAGCATGGCCTGTACCTAATTGTTCTTTTTGTTCTGCCCATTGAATATGGGTTGATGGAAATGTTTTTTGAACCTGATCGCCTCCGTATCCGTAAACCACGACAAGTTGGTTTGGATTAAACGACATGGAAGCATCAATGACATAACCTAAAAGCGGTTTATGAGCGAGCGGTTGCAAGACTTTGGGTAAATCAGAACGCATTCGCGTTCCTTTGCCTGCAGCTAAAATCACAATAGATAAAGACATCATCAGTATTTTATCGTCTATTTGTCGTCACATGACATAAAAAAAGCAGCTTAAAAGCTGCTTTTAATAATTTTGTAAGTTTTAAAACTTAGTGTTTTTGACGTAATTTTTGAATGGCTTGAATTTGTGCAATCGCTTCCGCTAATTCAGCTTGCGCTTTTGCATAATCCACATCAGAAGAACGATTCTTCATCGCTTCTTCAGCCGCTTTTTTAGCAGCGTTGGCTTGTGCTTCATCAAGATCATGACCACGAATCGCTGTGTCTGCCAAGACAGTAACGACACCCGGTTGCACTTCTAAAATGCCACCTGAAATATAAATGAGTTGTTCTTCATTTTTATCCGCGAGTTTAATGCGAAGCGCACCTGGTTTAATCGATGTAATCATCGGTGCATGGCGAGGATAAATACCCACTTCACCCATTTGTGCAGGTGCTGCAACGAACTCAGCTTCACCTGAAAAAATAGATTCTTCGGCACTTACTACATCAATATGAACTGTGGCCACCATGTCGTTTTTACCTAATCAATTAAGATAATGTTTTAGCTTTTGCTACAGCTTCTTCGATGCTACCTACCATGTAGAACGCTTGTTCTGGTAAGTGATCATATTCACCACTCACGATCGCTTTAAAGCCTTTGATCGTATCTTTGAGTGTCACATATTTACCAGGCGCGCCTGTGAATACTTCAGCGACGTGGAATGGTTGTGATAAGAAACGTTGAATTTTACGTGCACGGCTTACTGCTAATTTATCTTCTGGAGATAATTCGTCCATACCAAGAATCGCAATGATGTCGCGTAATTCTTTATAGCGTTGTAACGTCGATTGAACTGAACGTGCCACTTGATAATGTTCTTCGCCCACAATTTGTGGATCAAGCTGACGTGATGTGGAATCGAGTGGATCCACCGCTGGATAAATACCAAGAGATGCAATATCACGCGATAACACAACGGTTGAGTCCAAATGTTGGAATGTCGTTGCAGGTGATGGGTCAGTCAAGTCATCGGCTGGTACATAAACCGCTTGGATCGATGTAATCGAACCTGTTTTTGTTGAAGTAATACGTTCTTGTAGGCGACCCATTTCATCAGCAAGTGTTGGTTGATAACCTACCGCTGAAGGCATACGACCTAAAAGTGCAGACAC
>DAIOGA010000021.1:9204-12856 GCA_036745495.1 Candidatus Methylopumilus sp. | reverse complement strand
TTTAAAGTTTCAATGACATTAGGATAAAGTGTTTTAGGGTCACCTAATACCTCTAATTTCACAAGCTTATGACCATCTAATAACTCACGCGCTAAACGAAGTGTTCTCACCGCATCATCCGCTGAATAACATCCTGCTGTATTAGGCAAATAAGTAAAACGATCCGGTGGAACAAAATCAAGTAATGATGGTTCACCTTCATTTTGACCAATATTAGTGCGACGAATTGCGACCGTAATAATCTCAGCGCCACTCGCATCAATCGCGAGTCTTGTTTGTTCGAAGTCCTTATACTTTCCAGTGCCCACCAACAATCTTGATTGGTAAGATTTCCCTGCGATCACAAGTTGATCTTTTTTTTGTGTCATTTTAACCACCACCTACCGCGCCCACAATTTCTAATTGGTCGCCATCTTGAAGCGTGATATTTTGAAATTCAGATTTTGAAATAATCATGCCGTTTTTTTCGATCGCAATGCGTTTACCCAAGAGATTTAGTTTTGTAATTAAGCTTTCAACTGTCATCGAATTGTCATCAAAAGATTTTATATTACCGTTAATTTTAAGATTCATGGATGTGGCTTTTTTATCAAACATTGAATTTTTAAAAAGTTTTAGAGTCTTAAATTCATGGAACACAATTCCATCGAATTACAACTAATCCCAAAAGGAAAAGCTATATGCAAAATTATAATACAGATTCGTCGAATACATTGCCTCAGAACAAAGACAAGGCAGAGCATTTAACGCCATTGAATGAAAATACGCCGCCTGTTGAATTGACCGCGGATGAAAAGCTTCATCGCAGACGCTGGCTCGAATCCATCTCGGATTGCGTTTAAGCGAGTTTACGCTGGAAAAGTTTTAACGCGAGTTCGTAACCTAGAAGTGCCAACTCAGGATCATACCGCTCACCTTCGTCACGCATGAAGGCGTGTTGGCCATTAAATTCATGCCACGTGAATGCTAATTTAGCCTCAAGCATTTTGTCATAAACGGTTTTACGACCAACGTCCGGAATATGGTTGTCTTGCTTACCCCAAATCATAAGAAGCTCACCTTTGATGTCTTTTAAACGATCCATCGAATGTTGGTGAGGTTTATTTGGAATGATATTCGTATGTAAGTCTGTCGCATAAAAGCAAGCTGTCGCTTCGATTTCAGGCTGGAGGGCTGCTCTAAAGGCCAAGTGTCCACCAATACAAAATCCCATAGCACCTATGTGGCCTGAAAACCATGGTTGTTTTTTAATCCATGCAATCATCGCTTGATTGTCTGTATCATAACCTTCCACATCTTTAGCTGACTTATCTGCATTACCTTTATCACGACCTGCATCATCATAAGCTAGCACGGTGCCTATCGGATTTAACTCATGAAATACTTCAGGCACCAAAACGGTGAATCCGTGGCCGGCGATTATTTTAGCTGCACGCTCAATGGGGCCTGTTTGCTGAAAAATTTCTGAATAAAAAAGAATCGCGGGTGTTTTTTTAGTCGTCACGGGCTTATGCACATATGTGCGCATAATGCCTGTAGGGGTATTTAAATCAACGAATTCTGACTGAATTAACATGCTTCATCCTAGTAAATAAGGGGTTAATAGAAAGACGGAAACCCTTATTTTACTTGATTCGAAGCGAGTTAAAAGTGAAATTTAGTATTCTGAACTGCGACCTGTTGAGTAATTTAAAGGGGCATCATTTTGCCACTCACCACAATCGACACATTGGTGATCTTCCATCGTTGGGCAGTATTGCAAATGGGTCGCCTTACATTTAAAGCAAGCCATCGATTTATGATGGCGATCATGAATTTCCGCCGACACCTTGTCACTTCCAAGACCATACTTATTATCCATAAGACTCTCCCTTAAAAAATCAAATGGGTTGAAGCTTTAATGTACGCCTCGTTTTTATGAAGCGCAAGACTCTATTTTAATTTTTGTATATGACATTTTTGATAAGTTAAAACGTCACCTTCTTTAATATTAGTTTCAGGATCGTTAATCTCTAATGTCGTTGTGTCATTGTTATAAGTATTTTTTAAGGCGTCCACTTGTTTTAGGCTAAATTCGCGATCGGGGAAAGCGAGCCACATCTCTTTGCCACCTTCGAGTGGTTTCACATAAAATTGTTTATTTTTTTCACACTGATATAAAGACGCATCTTTAGGTGCGGTTGAAAGCTCACGGTAATCGCCATTTAACATCGGCAAACTTACCTCGGGTATTTTCATAGTGCCACAATTTGAAAGTAAAAAAGGCATACTTAATAATATTAACTTTTTAAAGCTTTGTTTCATTGAGCGTCTTTCAATAAGGATTCATCTAACTGGCTTAATACTGTTTCAATTGCATTCGTTGCATTGTCATCATGACTAAGTTTTGCTAACTTTAACAAATAAAGTTGCGCTTGTGCATGGCGCGGATTTTTTTTAACGACATCATTCAATTCTTTTTTTGCAACCTCATAATCCTTTAATTCGAATCTTGCGATCGCATCTGTAAAGAGGGCTTCATTGGATTGGGGTTCACTTTTAAGCCAAAGTGCCGCGATCTCTTTTAAACGATCCCATTGACTCTCACGCGCTGCATCATAGGTTTGCATGAAGTATGGTCTTTTCTCAAATGGAGCATCCCAAAATGGTAATTCAGTTTGAGAGGTAATCTGTATATCTTTGCCTTGACGCATTAAATTCTTAATCCATTCCACAGGAATACTGTAGAAAAAAGCATGACGCCCTGGGCTTTTAAAAGTAGTAAGGCCTATGAGACGACCTTCATCATCAAAGAGTCCGCCGCCGGATGCGCCCATGGCAAAGCCTGCGGAGGACTGAATAATATTTTCATTATCTAATGTATATAAGGCTTTAATACTCCCAAAAGAAATGATGGGCTTAATCGCATTACCGCCAAAACTTTTAGAAAAAACAGATTGTTCATACGTTAATTTTTTTGTATCACCTAAAACTACTGGTTTTACATCAAGGAATTGAAATTGAAGAATACATAAATCATGACGCCAATCGGCTTTCATGCTCGTTGGTGAAAACGCATCGCCTGATTTACCAATCTGAACACCTTGTGCATTAGCCACGACATGACAATTCGTTGCGACTTGATTTTCAGCGACCACAATACCGGACCCTATACCTTGATTACCTGTTTTATCCACGACGTGAACTTTGACTATTGCAGGTGTAATGCCGAAAGTCACTTCATCAGTGGGAAGAGCAAAAGCGGAAATAGAAAAAAGGAAGGTGAAAATAAAAACTAATCTATACATAAGAGGGTTCCATTGAAGTATGCGATGTATAGATAAGGAACTAAGAAGCTTAGTTCCTTAAAAATAAATGTTTAGCCACATTTACTGTCGCCACAACTTAAGCATGTCAGGCATCCGTCCATCATGATGACTGCTTTCGTTTGGCACTTGCTACAAAGTTGTGAACCTTTTGGATATCCTGTGCTATCCATTTCTTCGGAATGTTTTTCCATGTATTCAGCACGTTTTTCTTCCATCAATTTTTTTTGATGTTCGTCAGGCAATGCTTTTTTAAGCATACCGATATCGATTAAATGTTGTTCAACCACTTCACCAATTTCAGCCACTAAACTTGGCACATACTTGCCACCTTTTTTAAAGTAGCC
>DAIOGA010000021.1:0-9104 GCA_036745495.1 Candidatus Methylopumilus sp. | reverse complement strand
AAAGCATTCGCTTTATCTTCCTCAGAAACAACGTTGTAACCTACGATCTTTTTTTCAATTTTAATTGCCATTATTTTCCTTTAATGTCTTCTATTAGAACTTACCGTAATAACCTTCTTTAAGTGCGTCGTAAAGATTCGCTGCAGAGTGGGTTTCGCCATCATATTCAATTTCTTCGTTACCCTTCACTTCAACTTGAGAACCATCATCTAATGTAAATTTATAAGTTGTGTTCTCTAAATCTTTTTCTGTCACCAACACACCTTGGAAAGCCTCTGGGTTAAATCTAAATGTCGTACAACCTTTAAGACCTTTGTCGTATGCGTATAAATAAATATTTTTAAAGTCTTCGTAATCGTAATCCGTTGGCACGTTGATTGTTTTTGAAATCGAACTATCAATCCACTTTTGTGACGCTGCTTGAATGTCGACGTGCGCTTTCGCTTGAATCGTTGAAGAATCTAAAAAGTAATCCGGTAATTTTTCATCTTCGTTTTCTGAAAATGGCATCGCTTTTGAATTAATCAATTCGCGGTACGCTAATAATTCAAATGAATACACGTCCACTTTTTCTTTTGATTTCTTACCTTCACGAATCACGTTACGGCTGTAGTGATGTGCAAAAGAAGGTTCAATACCATTACTTGCATTGTTAGCGAGTGATAGTGAAATCGTGCCTGTTGGTGCGATCGAACTATGGTGCGTAAAACGCACACCTTTTTTAGCAATCTTGTTACGTAAGCCTTCAGGGAATTGCTGCATGTAGCGGCTATATTTACCGAGCAACACTTTACCTTTGACTTTAGCGCCCACTTTAATACCGTCGGCTGCCATCTCAGGACGTTTTGCTAACATGTCAGCTGTCACTACAAATTCTTCTTCCATGATCGGTGCTGCACCTTTTTCGTCAGCAAGATCAATGCCTGTTTCCCAACCCACCTCGGCCAAAATGCGGCTCACTTCTTCAGTAAATTTGAGTGAGTCTTCATCACCGTATTTCATCTTAAGCATCGTGAGTGATGAACCTAAACCTAAGTAGCCCATACCGTGACGACGTTTACGCATAATTTCTTTACGTTGTTCTTCGAGTGGCAAGCCATTAATTTCCACCACGTTATCTAACATACGCGTGAAGATCGCAATCACTTCTTTATATTCAGCCCAATCGAAAAATGCTTCATCCGTAAAAGGCTTCTTCACAAATTTGGTTAAGTTCACAGAACCTAATAAACAAGCACCATAAGGTGGGAGCGGTTGCTCACCACATGGATTCGTTGCACGAATGTTTTCGCAGAACCAGTTGTTATTCATTTCATTCACGCGATCGATCAAAATAAAACCAGGCTCAGCAAAATCGTAAGTCGATGACATGATGATGTCCCACAAACGTCTTGCTTTAATTGTTTTATAAACGCGGCATGCTACTTTACCTGCATCGATGCCTTCTGTTTTGGTGAGGTATTTACCTTTCACAGGCCACTCTCTCCAAACCACTTGGCTTTCATCGTTCACATTTAAACCATCGACGATGGATTCTTTTTCAGTCACAGGGAATGCGACTTTCCAATCACTGTCAGCTTTAACCGCTTCCATAAATTCTTTAGTGATTAAGCATGAAAGGTTAAATTGACGGAGTCGACCGTTTTCGCGTTTCGCTTTAATAAAGTCAGTCACATCAGGGTGAGCAATATCAAACGTTGCCATTTGTGCACCACGACGACCACCCGCAGATGACACGGTGAAACACATCTTGTCGTAGATATCCATAAATGAGAGTGGGCCGCTTGTATAAGCCCCCGCACCTGCCACAAAAGCACCTTTAGGTCTTAAGGTCGAAAATTCGTAACCAATACCGCAACCTGCTTTTAAGGTTAAGCCTGCTTCATGCACTTTATCCAAAATGCCAGACATACTGTCTTCCACAATGCCTGATACCGTACAGTTAATCGTAGAAGTCGCGGGCTTATGTTCTAGTGCGCCTGCATTAGAAGTAATACGGCCTGCTGGAATAGCACCACGTCTTAATGCCCAAAGGAATTTTTCATACCATTCTTCTCTTTTAGCTGGAATTTCAACATCCGCTAAGGCTCTCGCCACTCGCATAAAGGAGTCATCAATGTCTTTATCAACGTGCTCGCCCTGTTTTGACTTTAAACGATATTTTTTGTCCCAGATATCGAGTGATACATCTTGAATCGGTATTTCGTGGTCTTGATGGTCACTTAATGCGGACTTTGGACGAACAGCTTTGAGCATGAATTTCCCCTGAATTATTCTTCTTTTATGTGTATTTTTACTAAATTTAGTACTAGACGGTATTTTTGCCTAAAACCACAATATATAGTGATTTTGTGAACATATTATCCATGGTCTAGTAGTCCGTCAATTGAAATATATGCACAAATAAAGAGCAAAAGTTAATCCCTATTTTCCAGGGTAAATTTTTAAAACTTAAGCAAGAGCTTTTTCTAAAAATAAATTAAACACAAGTTCATCAAGATGGTTTATGCGAAAATATCTGCATGATTCGTTTTTTCTATAGTCTTTTAGTCTATTTTCTTCTCCCATTCACTGTATTTAAGCTGATTTACCGAAGTTTTAGGCAGCCTGACTACTTAAAGCATTGGGATGAACGTTATGGTTTTTATAGCGCACTTACCAAAAAAACCTGGGGGAAACGAAAAACACTTTGGGTTCATGCGGTTTCTGTAGGTGAAACCAAAGCCGCCATTCCACTCATCAAACTTTTTTTAAAAAAATATCCGCATCATCATTTACTCATCACGCATGGCACATCGACAGGACGCGCGACTTCTATTGATATTAAACATGCTCGGGTGACTCGCATCTATCTTCCTTTTGATACGGTTGACGCCACACAAAGATTTTTAAATACGTTTAAACCTGAATTAGGTTTTTTACTTGAAACAGAACTTTGGTTTAATTTAATTCATCAAGCGCATCAAAAATCAATTCCACTTTATTTAGTGAATGCGCGTTTATCTGAAAAATCATTTCAACTTTATAAAAAGATTTCACCTCTTATCAAACCATCCTTACAAGAATTAAAGGGTGTCTTAGCGCAAACAAAGAGTGATGCCAAGCGCTTTGAATCGCTTGGTGCAAAAGCTGTTGAAGTGATGGGTAATTTAAAATTTGATGTAGAACCCCCTCGCGATATAAACACACGAAGTACAGCACTTAAAAAATGTTTACGCTTAAAAAATCAATCGGTACTTTTGATTGCAAGTTCAAGGCAAGATGAAGAAGAAATGATTCTGCAAAGTTTATTAAAACTTTCAATTAAAAATCTCATTACGATTTTTGTGCCACGACATCCGCAACGTTTTAAAGAAGTTGAATTGATGTTAAAAAAATATCGCGTTTCTTTTATTAAACGTAGTGATAAAAAAATTAAACCCAAACCTTATCAATTTATTTTAGGTGACTCGATGGGGGAAATGTATAGCTATTACAACTTAGCGAATATTGCACTCATGGGAGGCACGATACTCCCTTATGGTGGACAGAATCTCATTGAATCCATGGCGATGAACGTTCCTGTGATTTTAGGTCCCCATACTTATAACTTTCATGATGTATCGAATGAAGCGATTCGATTGGGCGCGGCAACTCGAATTCAAACATTAGATCAATTAGAAAAAGTATTACCTCAGATGCTTCAACCATCTTCTCAGTCAAAAATGAAAAAAGCGTGTCATGAAATGATGGATAAACATCAAGGTGCTACATTAAAGATTTTGAATAAAATTAAATCGACTATTTAATAAGTTTAGCGATCGCTTTGAAGTGATCGCCTGCAGCCACTCGTAACCACTCAAAAATCACTGACTCTACATTTGTAATCACAACACCTTCTGATCTTAATCGATGAATCGCATTTTGATGATTTAAATTCGATCTTGAAAGTGTGGCGTCTTCCACTACAAACACTTCCTTACCTGAAGCTTTCAAAGCCAATGCTGTTTGTAAAATACAAATATGTGTTTCTAATCCACACAAAATAATTTGTGGTCTTGATTTCACTAAATGACTTTTAAAGTTGGGCTCATCAAGACATGAGAATGCTTTTTTCTCAATCGCTGGATGAAGGAGTAATGATTTTAATTTTTTGACTGTGGGGCCTAAGCCTTTAGGATATTGCTCGGTATGAAGACAAGGCACTTCTAAAATTTTTGCGGCTTCAATGAGGATGCTTGATGCATCGATGACTTTTTTAATTTCACTTTTAGGCATGACATCCACAAGCTTGTCTTGGATATCAATGAAGACGACCTGACTCAAAAGCTGATCATTGATCATGGTCACTAAAATACAAATGTATTTTCATGCTTCACGTGCAAAGGAGGTACGACCGTTTCAAATAAAATTTCTTCTGCAAAATCTTGATGACCTGTTTTAGTAATAAGCGTCGCACGCATCGAAGGTGCTTCACCCAATATAGCTAGAAGTCTTCCATTTAAATTTAATTGATCTCGAATAGTTTCAGGTAAATGAGGCAAAGAGCCTGCAAATAGAATCGCATCATAAGGTTGATTTTTTACCCACCCTAATGAACCATCACCTGTCACAAATGTAATATTGTTAATATTTAATTTTTGACAGTTTTGTTTTGCAAGTTTTGTGAAATAAGGATCGATATCGACCGACACCACAGTTTTAACTAAACTTGCTGCGAGTGCTGTGAGATAGCCACTGCCAGAACCTACGACTAAGACATGATCTTGTTTTTGAAGTGATAAAGACTGAATAAGTCTCGCTTCTAATTTAGGTGCCAACATATGCACATCATCATGCAAAGGAATTTCAGTATCCGCAAAAGCTATCCCTTGATATTGGGTTGGTACAAATTTTTCGCGCGGCACCTGATGAAGGAGATCCAGCACTTCAGGGTCTAAGACTTCCCAGGTGCGGATTTGCTGCTCAATCATATTAAAACGATGTTGTTCGATGGTATTCGTTGTCATGTGCATATTATAACCAAAGAAAAGTTCACCGTTTTGATCCAGATTAAATATAAATCTAACTTGCATTTAACGGGGGTTTCGCGTAATTTTATGGAGTGCTAGGGGTCCATCTATAAGGTGGTGAGAAAAACCCTTTGAACCTGATGCGGGTAATACCGCCGTAGGGAATGCAGTCCTCAAAAAGACTCCTTACGGTATGACAAAAAAATTTAAGGAGTAATTCATGAACGCGACCGATAAACAATTACAAAAAAATATCGATCAATTTTTAAACGAAACCGCTTCGCTTGATCCTGAAGCACTCAAACCTTTTGCAAAATCAAAAAAAATCTATGTGACAGGTTCGCGTCCTGATTTAAAAGTACCTTTTAGGGAAATTTCTTTATCTGATACCCCTTCGTCTTTTGGTGCTGAAAAGAATCCACCCGTGATGGTCTATGACACTTCAGGCCCTTATACCGACCCTGATTATCAAATTGATATTCGTAATGGACTTCCTTCATTGCGCGCTAAATGGATTGAAGAAAGAAATGACACCGAATTTTTAGATGGTCCGACATCCCTTTATGGACACGAGCGCAAAACAAATCCTGAATTGACTAAAATGCGTTTCAATTTATTAAGACAACCACGACGCGCTAAGGCAGGTAAGAACGTCTCGCAAATGCATTATGCAAAACAAGGCATTATTACGCCTGAAATGGAATACATTGCTATTCGTGAAAATCAAAGACGTGAAGGTATGTCAGCGTTTTTACAAACACAACATCCAGGTCATGATTTTAATGCAGCGATTCCTAAACTCATCACACCAGAATTTGTAAGAGATGAAGTGGCACGTGGTCGTGCGATTATTCCTGCCAACATTAATCATCCTGAAACAGAGCCCATGATTATTGGTCGTAACTTCTTAGTCAAAATTAATGCCAATATCGGCAACTCAGCATTAGGTTCTAGCATCAGTGAAGAAGTCGAAAAAATGGTGTGGGGTACGCGCTGGGGTGCGGATACAGTCATGGATTTGTCCACTGGTAAAAATATTCATGAAACACGTGAATGGATTATTCGTAATAGTCCGGTACCGATTGGTACGGTTCCTATTTATCAAGCGCTCGAAAAAGTCGATGGTAAAGCCGAAGATCTCACTTGGGAGATTTTCAAAGACACACTGATCGAACAAGCAGAACAAGGTGTCGATTATTTTACGATTCATGCAGGTGTGAGATTAAGTTATATCCCGATGACCGCAAAACGTATGACCGGTATTGTGAGTCGCGGTGGATCGATTATGGCGAAATGGTGTTTAGCACATCACAAAGAATCTTTCCTCTACACACACTTCGAAGAAATTTGCGAAATCATGAAAGCTTATGATGTGAGTTTCAGTTTAGGTGATGGCTTAAGACCAGGCTCAATCTATGATGCCAATGACGAAGCTCAATTTGCAGAACTCAAAACATTAGGAGAACTCACACAGATTGCATGGAAGCATGACGTGCAATGCATGATCGAAGGTCCAGGCCATGTGCCGATGCATCTCATTAAAGAAAATATGGATCTTCAACTTGAACATTGTGGTGAAGCACCTTTCTACACATTAGGGCCACTTACAACAGACATTGCACCAGGTTATGATCACATCACATCTGGCATTGGTGCGGCGATGATTGGTTGGTATGGTTGTGCCATGTTATGTTATGTCACCCCTAAAGAACATTTAGGTTTGCCTGATAAAGAAGATGTGAGAGTCGGTATCATCACTTATAAGATTGCAGCCCATGCTGCCGATCTTGCAAAAGGTCATCCGGGCGCGCAAATTCGTGACAATGCCTTATCCAAAGCTCGTTTTGAATTCCGTTGGGAAGATCAATTTAATTTAGGCTTGGATCCTGAAAAAGCAAAAGAATTCCACGATGAAACATTGCCTCAGGAAGGTGCAAAACAAGCTCACTTCTGTTCAATGTGTGGCCCACACTTCTGCTCCATGAAAATTACACAAGATGTGAGAGACTATGCAGCGTCTAAAGGTATGAAAGAAGATGAAGCATTGAAAAAAGGTATGGAAGAAAAATCGATTGAGTTTATTAAGAAGGGTGTTGAGATTTACCAAAAAACATAAATGGATCTCTCACTTTATTTTTCGAGTTTCATCTTAGGTCTGATTGAAGGAGCCACCGAATTTTTGCCTGTGAGTTCCACGGGCCATTTAATTATTGCAGGCGAACTTTTAAAATTCAATCAAGCCTCTGCCAATGTGTTTGAGATATTTATTCAATTAGGATCAATTCTCGCGATTGTGGTCGAGTATCGCAAAACACTTTTTAGAGTCGCAAAGAGTGCACTTCATGAGAAATCTTCTCAAAACTTTGTCCTACGTCTATTCATTGCATTTTTACCAGCAGCGATTCTAGGTCTTTTATTTCACAAAGCCATTAAGGCTTATTTATTTTCACCACTTTATGTATCACTCGCTTTAATTTTAGGTGGTGTTGTGATGATGGCAATTGAAAAACGTCCATTAAAAGTCAATACAAAAACCACAAACGATATCAGCATGATGCAAGCCTTTAAAATTGGTTGCGCGCAATGTTTGTCATTAATTCCTGGTGTATCCAGAGCAGCAGCAACCATCATGGGTGGCATGCTCACAGGACTCAATCGAAAAATAGCCACTGAATTTTCTTTTTATTTGGCCATCCCTGTGATTACGGCAGCATCACTCTTTGATTTACTCAAAAATTTCCACGATTTAACGATGCAAGACCTACCTATTTTTGCAATTGGCTTTGTTACCGCGTTTTTAAGTGCCTATGCCGTGATTAAACTCTTTATTCGTTTTGTAGCCACACACACCTTCATTGCTTTTGCCTGGTATCGCATTATTTTAGGCATCCTTGTGTTTATTTATTTTAGTGCGTGATCATGTCCAACCATCGGGTGCTCATTCAAAAACTCCATGGCATAGCTAAAAAAGCAGAGCGTCAATCAGTCAGTATCGAAGAAGGTTTATCAACGCTTAATCACTTCGGATTTTCTTTCATCAGTTTTTTATTGGCACTTCCTTTTATGCAGCCGTTTCCGGTAGGTCCAATCAGCGTATTGGGCGGCATAACTTTCGCTGCATTTGGTTGGCAAATTTTAAAAGGGTATACCGCCCCTCGTTTACCTCAGAAAATAAACGAGATTGTTTTAAGTACTGACAATTGGCGACGCATTACAAATGCTGCTATTAAAATTATTCAGTGGACTGAAAAATTTACTAAGCCACGTTTACCTATATTAATTCGCGGTTCAATAGGTGTCCAAATTGAAGCGTTTGTTCTTATTGTCTCAGGCCTCCTCATGGCAATCCCATTTGGCATACTCCCCTTAAACAATTTTTTCCCGGGGCTTGCCATTGTCTCTTGTGCGCTAGGGCAACTTCATAAAGATGGACTTTTTATTTTGATCTCATTCTTTTGGATTCTTTTTACTATTCTTTATTTTGCGGCTTTTTTTATAGGCCTCTATCTTTTAGGTCTTGAAGGTATCCATAATTTTAGCCATTGGATCCATCAGCTCGTTTCATGAAATCTTTCTCTGACCTATTAATTGCTTGGCATGCCAAGTCAGGTCGACATCATTTACCCTGGCAACAATCTAAAGACCCTTATAAAGTGTGGGTGTCTGAAATCATGTTGCAACAAACACAAGTTACTACCGTCATTGATTATTACAATCGATTCATGAAAAAATTCCCGACCATCAAAGCATTGGCCCATGCCGATGAAGAAGAGGTCATGCAGTTATGGAGTGGATTAGGTTATTACCGACGCGCACGTTTTTTACATGAAGGTGCGCAAATGATTATGGATGAGATGGGAGGTGACTTTCCTTCTCAATTTGATTTGATGATGAAGATACCTGGTATCGGTCGCTCAACCGCAGGTGCTATAGCTGCATTCTCTTTTAATCAAAAGAAGGCGATTCTTGATGGGAATGTGAAGCGTGTCTTAAGCCGTTATTTTTTAATTACCCAATGGACTGGCTTACCTAAAACAGAAAAAAAATTATGGGATTATGCAGAGTCACTTCTTCCAAATAAAAATATCGACACTTATACACAAGCACTTATGG
>DAIOGA010000020.1:0-13386 GCA_036745495.1 Candidatus Methylopumilus sp. | reverse complement strand
GAACGTGTAACTGATCGCGGTATAAGACTTACCCCTGAATTTTCATATGGCCTCTCCAAAACATTTGAATTAGGTTTTTATTTGCCTATGATTTATACGCCTCAATATGGCTATGAGGTAGCCGGCTATAAGCCAAGAATTAAATGGATGCCAATTCAATCTGACGAGCATAACCCCTGGTCGTTAGGAGTTAATGTGGAATATGCACAATTAAAAAATGGTATGGACGATTCAAATAAAACCTCTGAAGCACGTTTTATTGGTGCATGGGAAGGTCAAGATTGGTCATTTGCTATCAATCCAGTTTTAGATAAAAAACTCTCAAGGAATAAAGATGAAACGCCAGATCTCAATATGTATGGAAGCGCATTGCTGCGAAGTGAGGGATTTTTTAAATCTGTTGGTATTGAGTATTATCAAGTAATAGGCCCTTATAGGAATTTTTTACCAAGTAACGAGCAAGCTAAACAATTATTTTTAGTTGCCAATACTCAGATTGAGCATGGCCCCTTAAAAGAATGGGATATTCACTTAGGTGCTGGATATGGTTGGGACAGCGCTGACCGATTTACGGTTAAAATGATTGTTTCACCTAAGCTATAAAATCTTTGAATGGTTTTTAAAAAAAATAATTTGATCGCAATACTGAGTATTGCTTTTTTATTGCTTGGCATCACTATCGCCGGACGTCACTATATTCCGCCAGATGAAACGCGTTATTTAGCTGTTGCATGGGATATGTGGCTTCATCATGATTATATAGTCCCACATCTGAACCACTTGCCATACAGTCATAAGCCCCCACTTCTATTCTGGTTGATTAATTTAGGTTGGTATTTATTTGGTGTGAATGATTGGTGGCCACGATGTATTCCATTTTTATTTTCATTGGGCTCTATTTTTCTTGTTAAAAAAATCGCAAGCCTACTATGGAGAAAAAATAATCAAGTAGGCCATGTGGCATCACTTCTTCTTTTGGCAAATAGTGTATGGGCTGTTTATTCCTCAGCGCTGATGTTCGATATGATGCTTACTTTTTTCACATGTCTTGGCATTCTGGGCATGGTAATTTCGTTGAAGGAAAAAAATTCGAAAGGTTATTTATATTTGATGATTGCCTTTGTTGGAGGATTGCTAGCAAAAGGACCCGCCATTCTCTTGCAGCTTTTGCCGCTTGCATTAACAGCGCCCTGGTGGTGTGAGCAAAAAAAATTAGCATGGAAGTCGTGGTATAGCTCCTTTGCTATTTCATTTCTTATAGGTATCGCTATCCTTTTATGTTGGGCTATTCCTGCTGGAATTTCAGGTGGTGCCCAATACCAACATGATATTTTTTGGGGTCAAACCGCTAACCGCATGGTGAACTCTTTTGCGCATAATAGACCCCAATGGTGGTATTTAGAGATGGCGCCACTTCTTATATTCCCTTGGATCTTCGTACCTTCATTTTGGAAACTAATCTTTCAAAGATCATCTAAAAAATTAAGTGAAGGCCTAAAGTTTTCTATGGCTTGGTTTTTTCCAGTGTTTATTGCATTTAGTTTTATTAGTGGCAAACAAGTACATTATTTACTACCAATTTATCCAGCGCTTGCACTTATCATTGCAAGTGAATTTGATCGCATTAAAAAGATAGCATGGTATGACCATGCAGCGATTGCTATACTATTATTTATTATAGGCAGCGCATTTTATTACTTAAATGAGACGCATCGCATAAATGATTTGGCCCCTTGGATGAATTCATTGCCCATCCAAAATAGTTTTATTTTAATGTCAGGCGCTCTCTTATTATTTATCTGGAGAGTGAAAGATAAAACTTCATTCTTATGGAAATTAGTCGCCGCCAATATATTGGTCATATCTATTCTTTTCTTGGGCGTGATTTATCATACAGGTAATGCTTATGATTTAAGAGAGGTAAGCCGCGCATTAAAAGCAATTGAAGAAAAAGAATTGCCACTAGCATATTTAGGTAATTACGCAGGACAATTTGATTTTATCGGAAGGCTCAATAACCCACCACAAGTTTTAACAAACGCTCAATTATTCAATTGGACAAAAGAACATCCTGAAGGTCGTATCATCATTACTTTTGATGGCGAACCTGATTTTAAAAAAATAAAACCTGAATATACATCGTGGTATCGAGGAAGTCATATCGCGATACTTTCCTCAAGCGAGGTTAATCGTATTTGTAAGCCACAAACTAGCCTTTGCATTGAACACTAATTAGCACGCCATAAATACCAACTAGCAACAGTGCGATGTGGCATCCAGGCCTCACTTACATTAGCTAATAGTTTAGGTTTAGGTAGAGCATTTAATTTTTTTAAATTTTGGTATCCCTTTTGGATACCAAGATCATGCGTCGGCAGAATATCTAATCTCCCAAGATTAAATATGAGTAACATTTGTGCTGTCCAAGCTCCCACACCCTTAATAGAACTTAATCTTTTTATAATTTCATCGTCACTTAAATAAATAATTTCTTTTTGTTCGGGAATAATTTTATTTAGAGAAGCTTCAGCAATACGAAAGAGTGTTTCCGTTTTTGTTTGAGAAAAACCATTTTGGCGAATAACTTTGGGATCTGTGTCTAGAAGTTCTTGTGCTTTAGGAAAATGATTATTAAATTGAGATAAAAATCTTTGAAAAATAGTTTCAGCCGCCTTAGCGTGAAGCTGTTGATACGCAATCGTTTTTAAAAGAGATTCGTAAGGCGATAGCTCAGATGATATTTTTAAATGACAAGCTCCCACTTTCTTTATTAAATCTTCCCAGTCATTATCAAGACTAGATAAAAACGCGACGGATCTTTTAATTTGATACTTTGAAAGTGTTTTTATTACCAAGGAATTTTTTTACCATCATATGCAATAAATTGACCCGTGGTTTTGACTGAAAGCTTTTCAATTTGACGTTTCATGCCAGCAACACTTTCATCAGCATCAATGAGTCCGTTGGGCCCGCCCATATCAGTTCTCACCCAACCCGGATGAAGCGTAATAAGCGATAAATTATAAGGTTTCAAATCAATGGACAAACTTTTCATCACCATATTGAGTGCAGCCTTGCTTGATCTATAAAGATATTCGCCGCCTCCTGAGTTGTCATCAATACTTCCCATCTTACTTGTGAGCGATGCTACTTTTTTCAAATCACCCTTTTTAAGATGTGGGAGGAAAGCTATTGTCATTTTAAATGCAGCAAGTGTATTAATTTTAAAGGCATCAAGCCATACGTCATAGTCGATATGATCGATTGAGCTATCTGGATAAACACCTGCATTATTAATTAAAATATCAATGGGTTTTTTTAATATTTTTGCTAATTGATCAATTGATAGAAAGTTTTGAATATCGAGCTCAAATATAGAAATATTTTTGTAAGATGCTTGAAGTTTATGAAGGCTATCTTTTTTATTTAACTTCCTTACGCACGCGATGACTTCATAATTGTCTGTAGCATATTGCTTAACGAATTCGAGACCTAAACCCCTATTTGCACCAGTGACAAGAACTGTATATTTAGTTTTGGACATAATATGAAATATGAAATGATAAAGGTTTATAATAAATCAAAATCTTTAGGATGTATCGTTATGCTATTAAAGAGATATTGGCTTTTATGTTTACTTTTTATTACCCACCTTGTTTATGCAGGTGAATTCGGTAATTACTGCCTATTAAGTTTATCTGAAGGACATTTTCTTAAAACCGATTGCTCGGTGAATACTAATTATCAAGGCAAAGAGTATTGTTTTGGCAGCGAAGTCAGTAAAGAAATCTTTTTAAAAACGCCCGATGAATTCATTAAAAAAGCTGCTGTATTCTATGAAAAAAATAAAGAGGTTGACCGCAAAAAAATATCTCAAGAAGAAATGCTTAAAGAAATTAAAAGCCCTGATTGTGATTTTTCAAACAAAGATTTGGGCTACTTAGATATGAATGGCCTAGATTTAAGTCACTGCAAAATGCTTAATACGAGCGTCTTTGGTGCCAATCTCATAGGTGCTAATTTAGCTAACACCAATATGCAAAGAGCTTATTTAAATTTAGCGCGTCTTGAGAAAGCTAATTTATCAGGCGCTAATTTAACCGAAGCAACGATATTTCAAGCAATTTTTGGCGAAACAGTTTTTAAAGGCGCTAACTTAAGCCGAGCGCGCGTCATTGGAACGCTTGGTGCTGTGGATATGTCCGGCGCCACCATCAAGAATGGCCAATTTGGTTTAGATGTAGGCAATCAACCCATGGGGCAAATGAAATTTGATTCGGTAGGCGGTAAGTTTTATAAAGCAAATTTTGAAGGAGCTGATTTAAATATAGCGAGTTTCTTATTTGGCGACTTAAGGGAAGCGAATTTAAAAAATACAAATATGTATCGTGCTGATTTAGGTCAGGCGGATTTGACGGGCGCTGATCTCACTAATGCAGATTTAACCGATGCCAATGTAGAGGGCGCCATCTTTACTAATGTCAAAGGCCTCTCAACTGTTAAAGGCTTTTCTACAGTCAAAGGCAAATGTCACGATTGCGGTATGCCTTAAATATTAGCGATACCCAAACTTAATCGAATAAGAAAATACGCAATACGAGATTTTATTCTTTTGATTAAGTGCGACTTATCCCAATCTTTTAAAAGAATCTCAGTGCCACCTATCCGAATATCTGCCTGAATATTTTTTTTAAGTTGGGCGGCAAAAGATTTATCAAAGATAAATATATTTGCTTCCCGAGCAAGTAAGAGGCTAAAGGGATCAATATTAGAAGATCCTACAGTAGACCAAGTCCCATCAATCACCGCCACTTTGCTGTGCATGAAACTTTTTGTGTATTCAAAAATAGCGATACCTTCTTTTAAAAATTTTCCATAAAAAGCGCGCGTGGCATTAGATAGAAAATAATCGATTTCGCCTTTTAGGAGAAGCGTCACTGACACACCTCTTTGAGCAGCTTCAATTAAAGCCCTTTCAAATTTTTTACCTGGAATAAAATAAGCGTTTGCAATAAGTATTTCATGTTTAGCATTTTGAATAGCATGTAAGTAAGCTTTTTCGATATCTTGTCTGTGGCGAAAATTATCTCGCTCTATAAAATTAAGTTTTGTGCCGTTTGGATAATCGGCTATATTTTTTTGTGTATGTTTTGGAACGTATGATTTTTCCAAATGAGACCACGAGACTCTTTTCCAAAGCTTGACCATGCTTCGACCGATAAAGTTTACGACGGGTCCGCTTAACTTAGTAGCGTAGTCTATCCGTGGGGCCTTACCGTTAGGAACATTCATATCATCTATTATATTAATGCCTCCAACATACGCAGTTTCATGATCAATCAAAAACATTTTCCGATGAAGACGTCTTAGTGAGATACGCTTCATTCGATAAGGTGAAATTTTAGGGTTATAGAAAAGAAAATAGATTTTGGAAGCTTTAATTTCATCTCTAATCTTTTGTGAGAGATCGCGACTACCAAAACCATCAAGCAATAAATAAACTTTAATACCTTTTTTGGCTGCTTCTTTAAGTGCGTTTAAAATTTTTTCGCCCGTTACATCATGGCTAAATATATAAGCTTCTACAAAAATACTATGACGAGCTTTTTTGATTGATTGAATCACCTCGGCAAAATAATCTTTGCCATTTTTAAGTAACTCAATCTTATTTCCTTTTAAGTAATAGGGCATGGTTCTTTATTTTAAGACATAAAAAAAGCGCATGGGTTTAAACCCATGCGCTTTTATATGAATAACTAATTCTAAGCTTAGTTAACTGCTGATTTAAGAGCAGCACCTGCTTTGAATGTTGGAGCCTTACGTGCTGGTATTTTAAGTTCTTTACCAGTTTGTGGGTTACGACCAACTCGTGCAGCGCGTTTAGAAACTTTAAAAGTACCAAAGCCGATAAGTGTTACTACATCACCTTTTTTAAGAGCTTTAGTGATAGCTGCAAGTGTTGCATCAATCGCACGACCAGCGTCTGCTTTTGTTGAACCTGCTGCTTTTGCAACTGCTTCGATTAGTTCGCCTTTATTCATAATTCCTCCAAATGTAAATTAAGATATGTAAGACCATTGAAATGACAGCGTCATAGAAGGTCTAGGCGTACTTTGCATTGATTTTTAAGCCTTGTCAACAGTCATATTCAATTTTTTTCACATTGGATAAGGGTTCTATCGATATTTGTTTCATCCAAAATAAAGCTTTCTTTTCATTTGATTCTTGTTACAATATTCAAATGAAAAAAATTGTCCCCATTCGAGGCGGTAAAAGACCAGGCGCTGGACGCAAATCAGGTACTGGAAAATTTGGCGAAAAGACAACGCTAGTCAGAGTGCCGGAAAGCCAAACTGCTGTGATATCTAATATCTTAGAAGCTTATGCCAAAAGAAAGATTCAAGAAATTTCTAATGTGGTCTCTATTGATTTAATGAATGAAGCCATAACGAAAACCAAGATTCCTCTATTTGAACACAAGGTGCCTGCAGGACTTCCATCTCAAGCAGATGACCATGTTGAGAAAAGGATGGATCTTAATGATTATCTTATTCGTGAAGCTGATACGACTTTTTTTGTGCGTATCAAAGGAAATTCAATGGATAACGCTGGTATCCATGATGATGATGTTGTGATTGTAGATCGATCCCAAGAAGCCGCAATTGGCGACATTGTATTAGCTTCATTAGACGGTGAATTTACGGTGAAGACTTTAGCTAAAAATAAAAATGGCTCGCCCCGCTTACTTCCTGCGAATGAAGCGTTTAGCCCTATTGAAGTTTTAGAGGGCGTGCAATTTCAGATATGGGGCGTTGTTACTGGGGCAGTTAGAAAGTTTAAATAAACTCTTTAAGCTTCAATTATAAGTTTTTGGATTAAGTTGAATATAGCTTTGCTCAGGTTTAAGTTTGATTAACCAACCTTCATAAAAAATTTCACTCATCGTAGGATCTATTAGAAGTTTAAAGGGAGCCTTTCCATTTCGATAGGTTAATTTTTGACCTTCGGTCAGAGTGTATTTATTTTCAATACCCTTACTATCTGATATACAAATCGTTTGTTGACCTTTAGATATAATGTGGAAGTAATCTCCAGGTTTGAGAGGATCAGTGGGGGAAGAGATTTGTGTAATCGGTTTTGAAATGGCTTGGTCACACATCTTAATCACAGGGTCTTTATTATCTTTTTTATTTTCTTCTTCTTTTTTGATTGTGACAGGAGGTACATCACGTGACTCCGCTTTTTCTTCTATAGGTTTAATTTCATATGTTGCAATATCGTTAGGCAGAGAATCAATATTGGGCAAATCAACTTCTTGACCTTCAAAATTTTTATGTGCAATAGCATATTTTTGGTAAACACCAATTAGAAAATTAGAAACAAAAAGGAAGATAATTAAATAAAAAATATGAGGGGCTTTGATGTGGGCTTTTATCCACAAAAAAAATGACTTAATTTTTGTGAAAACTAATATTTTTTTCTTGGGTAAATCATTCGTTACATCATTAGGAGTTTCTACTTCAGGCTCGGGTAGATTTAAAGATTTTGTTTTATTTTTCGTGTGCTCAATGATTGAATCAATATCTAACTCAAGAAAGGCCGCATATTTTCTAACAGAAATCAGTTTGATTTGAAAAGATACAAAACCATCCCTTTTATCCTCTTCCATCGAGATGATGTGTTTATGACCTAGAGTCAAACGACGTGCGACATCATCAATTGAAAGATTTAAGTCTTCTCTTGCTTCTTTTAAAAGATGACCATGAATAATGATTGAATCGTTTGACATCACATAACTTAAGAAAGTAAAGATAAAATAGTATCCTAATAAGATTTTTTTTCAATCATTACTACAACCTATATCAGGCAGTGTAATGATATGATTTATCCAATTAACGACAACTTATGGAGCTAATAAAATGTTAGAAGAAATTTTAGAAAAAGTGGTATTTAAAAGTCGCTGGATCTTGGCGCCCATGTATTTAGGATTGGTAGGTGGTCTTGTATGTTTATTGCTAAAGTTTGGCCAAGAGTTTCTTCATATTATGATGACAGTTGTCGATACGCCCGAACGAGAAATCGTTTTATCTATTCTTGCTTTGGTTGATATGACGCTTGTGGCAAATCTTCTCATCATGGTGATTTTTAGTGGCTATGAAAATTTTGTTTCTAAGATTGATGTGGATAATCACGAAGATAAGCCTCACTGGATGGGTAAAGTTGATTACTCAGGTTTAAAACTTAAATTAATCGGCTCGATTGTAGCAATTTCTGCGATCGACCTTTTAAAAGCATTTATGCACGCATCAACACCAGGTGAATTGCTCACAAATACTCAAATGGCTTGGATGGTAGGTATTCATGCCACCTTTATTATTTCTGGTGTTCTCTTTGCTTGGATGGATAAAATTGCTGAGAGCACTCCGCGTGAATAATTACTTTGCATGAAAATGCTCAAACAATCTGATATAGATGGATTAATCCATCTATATCAATCAGGTCAATTTGCACTTGCAGAAAATCAAGCAAAAATCTTATTAGAAGATTTTCCGCAAGAATTAATTCTGCATAATGTCTTAGGTGTATCTCAAGAAGCACAAAAAAAATTTAAAGAAGCTGCTGATACATACCATAATGTATTAAAGATTCAACCACAATTTGCAGAGATGCAATTTAATTTGGGTTCAGTACTTTATCAATTAGGTGATACTCAAGGTGCTATTCAGCATTATCAAAAAGCGATTCAAATTAAACCCGACTTAGTAGTCGCGTACTTTAATCTTGGGATTGCTTATCAGAATGAATCCCAATTTGACAAAGCATTGAGTGCTTATGAAAAAGCAATTGAATTAGAACCTGGATTTTATGAGGCATATGGCAATAAGGGTGCTGTTTATTTATTGCAAGGTGACTTTGATGCAGCCATCCTATCTTTCCAGAAATCACTTAATATTCAAGATCATGCCCGAGGCCATTTTAATTTAGGTAATGCTTACCGTAACCAAGGCCATCTAGAAAAGGCTATTCAATCTTACCAAAGAGCAATAGAGATGAGTCCGAATGATGCGGAAATTTGTTCAGTATTAGGCGATGCATTATGGCATCAAGGAAAAATTCAAGAAGCCAATCAATATTTAAGACAAGCTGTAGCATTAAATAAAGAAAATCCTATTGCTAATTACAATCTCGCAACATTCCTTCATGATAATAAAAAATTTCAGGAGGCTTATGAGTTTTATAAAGCTTCTCAACTGAAAGATTGGGAAGAGCGTGCGCTTTATTGTTTATACAAGACAAAACAATTTGATATTTTTGAAAAAGAATTGAATAGCGTGATTCTTAAAAAAAATACATCACCTTTGCTAGCAACACTTTCAACACACTTTGCAAGAAACTTTTATAAAGAAGATCGTTACAATTTTTGTCCAAACCCCCTTCATTTTGTATTTCATGGTCAAGTTGATGCTTTGAAAGATCCCAAGGATGATTTATTAAAATCACTCTTACATGATATTAATGAAGCAGATATTTCAGAGCGTACGCAAAGTCGATTAGTCAATGGCATTCAATCATCAGGCAATCTCTTTAAACGCAAAGATTCTTCATTTAAAAAATTGGCGAAAGAAATTACATTACTTATTAAAAAATATTTTGATCGCTATAAAAATGAAGACTCTATATTTATTAAGGCATTTCCAAAAAACATCGAGTTTAGTAGCTCTTGGTTTGTCAAAATGCAAAAAGGCGGTCATTTGAGCTCACATATACATGAAGAAGGCTGGATTAGCGGGGCTGTCTACTTAGCGATACCTCAACAAAAAAAACATCCAGATGAAGGCGGTATTGAGTTGAGCATTGATGGAGATGACTATCCTAGAATGCACGATGACTTTGAAAAAAAACTATACCTACCTCAAGTGGGTGATGTAGTTTTCTTTCCATCCTCTGTATTTCATCGAACGATACCTTTTAGTTCCAATGAAGAGAGAATCTGTATTGCTTTTGATTTAAAGCCTGCAAGCGTTTAGCGCTGTTGCAATCTTAAAGACATTTTCCTTAAGAATTTCATCGCCACTTTAGGTTCGTCTGCCAGCATCATTTCAAGATGTACTTTTGGAATCGTAATAATTTCTGATTCATTCGAAGTCGACACGGCTGAAGCAATAGTTGGTGTTTCATTTAACACCGCCATCTCACCAAAGTATTCATGTGCCTTTAAAGAGCGAATCACTCGATCATCTTGAACGAGACTAACCGAGCCTTGAACAATGTAATAGACATTATGTTCTCGATTACCTTGTTCAAAAATTATTTCATTTATCTTATAAATTTTTCCATAGCGTGAAGCAAGATAATGAATAAAAGAACTTGAAAGAGGAATCGAATCATCAAATAATTTTTTTAACAACAACATATCTTTCTTGTGAAGTGTGGCCATAAGCTCTACACCTAGTAAATAAGATGCGATATTAAGATAAAGCCAAATGAGTGAAATAAAAAGATTTCGCATGCCACCAAAAAAAGTACCGTAGGATTGACTCAATGATAAAAAAATATCGAATGTTGATCTGAGGACGAGCCATAAGAAAGCGGTGAGCAGTGAGCCTAAAATAATATGTTTTACATTGACTTTAATCGGAAAAAAGAATCTGTTAAAAAGTGCTAAAGACAAAACGACAAATGAAAATGAACTTACAAAATAAATCATTTGCGAATTTACAAAACTTAAATACTCGCCAAAGAATACCGCAGCTTTTTGAAAGACCATTCCAGATAAAGTAAAAAAGAAGAAAAGTAAGAGGATCCCAATAATAGCGACGATATCTCGAATCTTACTTTTTAGAAATGATGGATCTTCTTCGGTCGCTGAAATAATAAGAAGGCTTGCACGAAGAGAGCTTGTGAGCGGGGTAGCTGCCCATAATAAAATTAAAGTACCCAAGATGCCCCATGCTTTTGTATGGCTTGATACTTTATAAACTTCAAGCATAATTTTTTTACTTATTTGCGGTAATAAATCACTTGTAAGAAGCGCTAATCTTCCTAAAGCGAATTCAGAATTTACTAACCAATGACTCAAGAAAAAGAAAATAAGAAGAATCATTGGAATGAGAGCGAAGAGAGAAAAAAAAGATAACGATGCTGTTAAGCCAAACACATTGTGACGCTTACATCCTGCAAATGTTTCTTTCATCATAAAAATAGGAAGCGACTCATCTTTTTTATGATAAAGATTTTTAAAAAGTGGATGCAATTTAATCATTATGATAATGCTCTATAGTAATTGGTAGCTTTAATGAGTTCGCTTGTCATTGAAGGCTCTGAAGCTGAATGCCCTGCATCAGGCACCATAATGAAATTAGCATGCGGCATATGTTGATGAAGTTCATATGCTGTAATAGGTGGGCACACCATATCGTATCGGCCTTGAATAATCGTTGTAGGAATTTCTTTTAATTTTTTAACTTCTTTCAATATTTTTTTACCATCGATGAAGCATTCATCTTTGATGTAATGAAGTTGAACGCGTGCACGTGCAATTTCATTTTGTATATCTTCATCTGTCAGTGTTTTATTTTCTTCTGTCTGTGGTAATAATTTTAAAAGGCCACCTTCAAAACGATTCCATGCGATAGATGCAGGTCCGCTGATTTTTAAATCAGAAGAAGATACAAGTTCACTATAACTTTCTATAAGATTCTCACGTTTGTGTTCTGGCAAGTAATCAAGAAGTGTTTGATGCGCTTCCGGGAAAAAAGATTTAACTTCATCTAGGAACCAATTAAGCTCAGTTTTGCGACTTAAGAAAATGCCTCGCAAAATAAGTGCTTGGATAGTTTCAGAATATTGAGTCGCATAAGCCAATGCTAAAGCGCTGCCCCAAGAGCCTCCAAAAATAATCCAGTGCTTAATGCCAAGGTGTTCACGAATAGCTTCCATGTCGGATATAAGATCTGCTGTGGTATTCCCTCTTGTTTCACCTAAAGGCTTACTTTGCCCGCATCCTCTTTGATCAAAAAGAATGATTTGATAGTGTGTTGGATCAAAAAACTGTCTTTGTTTAGGATTGGTCCCGCCACCAGGTCCGCCGTGAAGAAAAATAATAGGTTTTCCATGAGGATTTCCTGAAAGTTCGACATAAATTTTATGTCCCTGAGGCCTTTCTATCCAGGTCGCATGATAGGGTGAAATCTCTGGATATAAGGTATATAGAGAGTCAGTTGGCATAGAAAATGTTTAGCTTTCTTATTGATTTTATTGGTTATTTTAACAAAAATTGAATAAGACAGGTTTTTTGTCAAAAAAGCCATAAAAAAATGTTAACAAATTGTAACGAAATTGTTGCAATTCAAAAAAAAGAGGCATATATTGCTAATCAAGCATAAGTAATATTGTGCTGAAAGTAAGCCTTCGAAGTACCTTCGAGTCTTAAAGTGAAACACTTTAAAATTTAAAGTGACTAGAGAGTTTACTTCTTTTTAAAACCCTTAGTAAAAACTATGGAGATTTATATGAAAATTAATAAAATCAAGTTAGCTCTTGGTTTGGTAGCTGGTCTTTCAGTGGCAATGCCAATGATCGCTTCAGCAGCTGCTGATCAAGAAAAAGCTATTTCTGATGCAAATAATTGGGCTGATCCACGTGGTGACTATACCAATCAAGCGCACAGCAAATTAACTCAAATCAACCAAGGTAACGTAAAAAACCTTAAAGCAGCTTGGACATTTGCTACTGGTGTAAACCGTGGCCACGAAGGTGCTCCACTTGTTATTGGTCACATGATGTATGTTCATACAGCATTCCCAAATAACATTTACGCTCTTGACTTAAACGACAATCAAAAAATCGTTTGGTCTTACTTCCCAAAACAAGATCCATCAGTTCAAGCAGTTCTCTGCTGTGACAACGTTTCACGTGGTCTTGGTTATGGCGACGGTAAAATTTTCTTACAACAAAATGATGGTACTTTAGTTGCTTTAGATGCTGCATCTGGCAAAAAAGTATGGGATGTTAAAAACACAGACCCTAAAGTTGGTGCTACAAACACTAACGCTCCACAAGTAAGAAAAGATAAAGTTTTAACAGGTTGTTCTGGTGCTGAATTCGGTGTTCGTTGCTTTATCGCAGCTTACAACTTAAAAGACGGCTCATTAGCTTGGAAAGCTTACTCAACAGGTCCTGATGCTGAAGTATTAATCGGCAAAGACTTCAACAAAGAAAACCCACTTTACTCAGCATTATCAGTCTATGAAGACGTTAATGGTGGTAATAAACAAGGCGGTTCATTCAAGAAAATTGATACTGCTAAGTTAAAAGGTGGTGAAAAAGATCTTGGCGTTAAAACATGGTTGAAACCACAAGCAGTTAAAGATGGTTGGCAACATG
>DAIOGA010000019.1:0-15425 GCA_036745495.1 Candidatus Methylopumilus sp. | reverse complement strand
TGGCCAGGTAGCTCAGTCGGTAGAGCAGCGGATTGAAAATCCGCGTGTCGGCAGTTCGATTCTGCCCCTGGCCACCATTTAATTTAAATGTCTTACTAAGGAATGTAATGAAAAAAAATACAAAGGTAACGATCGCAGTTGCGCTTATCGGTTTAGTTGCTACAGCAGCTGTAGCATACAAATATGTTGGTGCTAGATTAAAAATTAAGGAATTAGAAGCTGTGTCGCGCTTACAAAATTTAACTTTGATTGCTATAGAGAATAAAGATTTCGTTCTTGCTTGCAAATCACAAACTGAAGCAGAACAATATCTAGGTAAAGTCCATTCAAAAGCTGAAGACTTGCTTGGCATGATTCATAAGAGCAATCAAGATTTATGCAATAAGGCTGCAAAAACGCAATCTAAATAATTTAAATTAAACTAAAAGGCCAGTCGACTAGAAGTCTTGCTGGTCTTTTTTTATTCATTCAGACCAATTTGGGCGCTCGTCATAATTTGTTAACAATTGACGACTATGATGATCACGTGCATCAAAAGTGCATATTATTAATACAACCCAAAAGGAAAAGAAATGAAAAAGTCAGTACGTTTAAGTCTTATTATTGTCGCTGCTGTTGCAGCAATCTCAACTACAGTGGCTGCGTCCACATTCATTCAAAGCAATGAAAAACTTCACGAATTAGAGCGTGCAGCACGCTTACAAAATTTAAGCGTCATCGCTGTTAAAAATAACGATTTTGCACTTGCTTGCAAAGCACAAACTGAAGCTGAAAAAGCACTTATGCAGGCTAATCTTCGCTCAGAAGACGTTGTAGGCATGGTGAATAAATCAAGCAGTGAACTTTGTTCAAAAGCTGCAAAAGTCATTGCTTCAAAATAATTAATCATTTGATTTAAAAAAACCCGCTTTAAAGCGGGTTTTTTATTTTTCTAAAAGGTCAGTTGCTTTGAGATTAGTGAACTTTCTTATATCATGCCTACCTAAGAGAGTATGTATATACACGAATACTTTTAAATTCAACATAATCAAGAAGGAATCATAGATGGAAAACTCTGGCACTTTTAAAAATATTATTATTGCAATATTAATCGCGGTAGCAGGTTATTTTTCTTATAGCGCTTATAACGCTGAAGACCAATTAAGTGCTCAAACTGCGGAAATTAAAAATTTAAATGGTCAAATTGCAACGCTTAATCAAAAAGTGACTGACTATGAAAAAGCTGATGCTCAGAAAAAAGCTATGGTGGCTGACTTAGAAGCAAAAGTTACAACTCAAAGTAAAGACCTTGAAGATCTTAAGGCTCAACTTGCAAAATCGGCTAAGCCAGCCAAGCCTGCAAAAGCAAAAGAAGCACCTGCAGCCAAAAAAACAAAATAATTTCAATTCTCACACATAAGGTATATTCGCCTTATGTGTGATCTCTTTATTAAGTCCCGCAAAACGTTTGATAAGATTTGTCTTCCTCTAAAGGTGGCTCGCTAAATATCTTTGAGTCCTCGTAAGGGTTTTGAAGTGCTGCAACCAAATCATTTAATAATTTGTAATCTTGTTTAATCCCCGCAAGTGATAACGCTCTCTCAACCAAATGATTACGTGGAATAACAGCGGGATTGTGTTTTAACATCATAAGCTTTGATGTCTTCTCACCATCTTTTTGTTTTTGAATGCGATGCATCCATTTTGAATACCAAGTCTTAAATGATGCATCTTCAAAAATAACATCCTTTAAAATTGCATCTGAAGAAAGATGTCGAAATGTAAGCGTATAGTCAGCTTTATTTTTTTGCATGAGAATTAATAACTCATTGATTAAATCAATGTCGCTTGCTTCTTCATCAATTAAGCCTATTTTTTTTCGCATACCTTTTAACCATGACACTTGAAATAGATCTGAAAAACTATTCACTGATTGAGTTGCCAATTCAATTGATTTATCTGTATCTTGATCTATAAGCGGAAGTAAAGTCTCCGCAAACCTTGCCAGGTTCCACTGCGCGATAGGCGCTTGATTAGCATAACCATAGCGACCTTGACGATCGATCGAACTAAATACAGTCTCAGGATGATAGTGATCCATAAATGCGCAAGGACCGTAATCAATCGTTTCACCACTGATCGACATATTGTCTGTATTCATGACACCATGAATAAAACCTATATGCATCCATTGAACAACGAGTAATGCTTGCCTTTCAATTACTGCGTTTAAAAATGCAAGGTAGGGATTATCTTTTTCTTTACACTCTGGATAGTGTCTATCAATTGTGTAATCAGCGAGTGCTTTTAATTTTTGAATGTCATTTAATGTGGAAGCAAATTGAAAAGTACCCACACGAATATGGCTCTTCGCAATCCTTGTGAGCACTGCGCCAGGCAATAACTCATCGCGCATAATGCTTTCTCCCGTGACAACTACCGCCAAACTTCTTGTCGTTGGAATATTTAATGCATGCATCGCCTCACTAATAATGTATTCGCGTAACATAGGCCCCAATGCAGCACGGCCATCACCGCGTCTAGAATAAGGCGTTTGTCCTGATCCTTTAAGTTGAATATCAAAACGTTTTCCATCAGGATTAATCTGTTCACCTATCAAGACAGCCCTACCATCCCCCAACAAAGTAAAGTGCCCAAATTGATGGCCTGCATATGCTTGTGCAATCGGATATGCATTTTCAGGGATTGTATTTCCAGAAAAAATACTGCCCCAAGCTTCGTGACTTAAAGCTTCTTTATCTAAACCTAAAGCCTTTAATAAGGGTTCGTTTAATAAAATAAGTTTTGGTTTTTGAACTTTTACGGGAAGTTGTTCAATAAAAAAATCTTTAGGTAGCTTTATATAGCTATGATCAAAATGCCAGCCTACTTTTTGTGTTTCTTGATTAGTCATTTAATGATTCTTGGAAAGAAATACATTTGATCTAGATTAAGCATGATGATTTACTAATATTTTAATATTCTTATTATAATGAATTATCTATACATCTCATGGGAGACGGTGATGTCAAAAATTATTGTTGAAAAAAATCCAAGTGAAGAGAGACTTAATGCTTTAGGGATTATGTCTTGTCCTACTTGGTCAAAAGAGCCATCGACTTTCCCATGGAGCTATTCGGAGCAAGAGATCGCATACATTCTAGAAGGTGAAGTGACTGTAACGCCTCATGGTGGAGAGCCTGTAAATTTTGGTAAAGGCGATCTTGTAACCTTTAAAGAGGGATTATCTTGCACGTGGCATGTTAAAAAAGCATTAAAGAAACATTATCATTTTGGCTAATAGGAACATTTAAATTTTAAGGAATTATCATGGCTTATTTTGAAGACAATTCACAAACCATAGGCAATACACCCCTTGTCAAATTAAATCGTGTCACAGATGGCGCTAAAGCAACTGTGCTCGCAAAAATTGAAGGCAGAAATCCAGCCTACTCTGTGAAATGTCGAATTGGTGTTGCCATGATTAACGATGCCATTGAAAAAAAGTTGCTCGGTGCTGGAAAAGAAATTATTGAGCCAACAAGTGGTAATACGGGAATCGCACTCGCCTTTGTCGCCGCAGCCAAAGGCATACCTATTACACTCACTATGCCAGAAACCATGAGTATGGAACGCAGAAAACTTTTAACTGCCTTAGGTGCAAAAATTATTTTAACAGAGGGGCCAAAGGGCATGAATGGTGCTGTAGCGAGAGCTACTGAAATTGCAGCCACTGATGCTAAATATGTTTTGCTTCAGCAATTTAATAATCCATCTAATCCAGCGATTCACGAAAAAACAACAGGCCCTGAAATATGGAATGATACAAATGGCAACATTGATGTATTCGTATCTGGTGTTGGAACTGGTGGCACGATTACAGGTGTCACACGTTATCTCAAATATACCAAGCAAAAAAATATTGAATCAGTTGCAGTCGAGCCTTCTTTAAGTCCTGTCATCACGCAAAAATTAAACAATGAAGAAATCAAGCCGTCGCCTCATAAAATTCAAGGTATTGGTGCAGGATTTATTCCGGGTAATTTAGATTTATCTCTTATTGATAAAGTAGAACAAATTAGCAACGAGGAAGCTATCGCTTTCGCGAGAAGATTAGCGCGTGAAGAAGGTATTTTGGCAGGCATTTCCTGTGGTGCAGCAGCTGCAGTGGCTGTGAGACTTGCAAAACTTCCTCAATATGAGGGCAAAACGATTGTTGTTGTTTTACCTGATACCGCTGAACGTTATTTAAGCTCTGCACTCTTTGAGGGTATGTTTGACGAAAAAGGATTAGCGATTAGCTAATATCAAACGTACTTTGAAGTGTTGGAATAATGACATCATTCCAATTTAAATTTTCTCGAATCGATTGCACAAAATGAATCGAAGCTGATGGCTCACCATGAACCACAAAAACGTGTTTTGGTTTTTGTTTGAATCCTTTTAACCACTTTAATAAATTGTCTCGATCGGCATGCGCCGATAAGCCTCCTAGGGTATGAATGGATGCTTTGACATCCACATACTCACCCATAATTTTTACTGAAGCGGCTTCATCCACCAATCGACGGCCTAAGGTTCTGAGTGCCTGAAATCCTGTAATGACAATCGCATTTTTTTCAAAAGGTAAATTATTAATCAGATGATGAAGAATTCTTCCTGCTTGACACATGCCACTTGACGAAATAATAATCGCACCACTTTTTAATCGGTTTAATGATTTTGACTCTTCAACATCACCCACAAATCTCACATCAATTTTATTCTTATGATCAAGAAGCCATTGATAAAGTAATTTTGCGTCATCATCAAGCTCATCCATACATGCACTAGTGAGCTCGGTGACTTTTGTGGCCATAGGTGAATCGACCCATACATTTAAATGGGGCAAACGCTCTCGTCTGATAAGGTCAGCCAATATAAAAAGTATTTCTTGTGTTCTGCCTACTGCGAAAGCCGGCATGATGACATTGCCACCTCTATCAAATGTCTGCGTCACTATTTCTACCAACTCATCTTCTGTTTCTTTGATACCTCGATGAAGTCGATCTCCATAAGTTGATTCAACCACTAATACATCTGCAGATTCAATCAATGACGGCTGACGAAAAATAGGCTTTTCAAACATCCCTATGTCGCCAGAAAAAACTAATCTCTTTGATGTTTCATTTTTTTCTTTCACATCGATAACTGCAATTGAAGAACCTAAAATATGTCCCGCCTCTTCGAATGTGACATCAATACCTTGAGCAGGTGAAAACTTTTTAGTGTAAGGAATGGCTTTAACTTGAGTGAGTGACTCAATCGCTTGTTTGGTGTCATATAAGAGAATCGGCATATCGCCACGCCATTTGCCCAATTTGTTTTTTCTCTCAGCCCTCTCAAAGTCAGAAACTTGAATATGCGCGCTATCGAGTAACATAATTTCAAGTAGTTTTGCAGTCGTGGTCGTGCAATAAATGGGGCCTTTAAATCCTTGGGCACATAACCGTGGAATCAGCCCGCAGTGATCTATATGCGCATGCGTGAGAACTAGAAAAGAAATTTCTTCTGGATTAAGCGGTAATAATTTTTGATTTTTTTCATCGGCTTCTCGCGCACCTTGGAACATACCGTAATCCACGATGAATTTGCATGATGATTCTTCAAGCTTTGTATCAATGAGATATTTTGACCCTGTGACTTCGCCTGCTGCACCTAAAAATTGGATTTGCATTTAACTCTCTCTAGAAATTATGCATACCATGCATAATTGATTTGATCGTTTAATTTCTAAAAGTTACTTACACGAAATTTCTAAACTATAAGGGAGGCTTGTTGATTTATCGACAAGGCTATATCCCTTTGAACATAACTTCTCAGCTTTAGCATAACAAGCATCCCAAAAGGCGCAGTTAATAATATAAGTTTGACTTGTATTCGATAGTTTACCCTGATTTGTATAAGTCATCATGCTGCAACTCGAAAGCAAGGTAAATAGAAATAAAACTGTCATCTGTTTCATATATATTTTTTAAAAATTGAATAATTCATTATAGTAAAAATTTGCTGATTCATTATGGGTTTATGTAACATACGATAGAATTCATTATCAATTTAAATAGGATAAGCAATGCTAGAAAAATTCATCGGATTATTAGCTATTTGGATTATGAGTATCATATCTTCTATGGGATATGGAGGCATTGTCTTTCTCATGGCAATCGAGTCAGCTTGTATTCCATTACCCTCCGAAATTATTATGCCTTTTGCAGGGTACCTCGTTTTTAAAGGGGAAATGCTGCTTTGGGTAGTAGCTTTTATGGGTGCACTGGGTTGTGTATTAGGATCTATACCGGCTTACTATGTCGGTAAAACAGGTGGCAGAAAGCTCGCCGAAAAATATGGCCGTTTCGTACTTATTTCTAAAAAAGATTTAAAGATGGCAGATGATTGGTTTAAAAATTATGGTGAGATTATTATTTTTATAGGCCGTCTCCTTCCTGCAGTGAGAACTTTTATAGCGCTACCTGCAGGTATCGCGCGCATGAATATGACTAAATTTATTATCTATACGTTTGTGGGTTCATTTATCTGGTGCTGGGCACTTGCATATATTGGAATGATATTTGGTGAACAATGGGAAACATTAAAAGTTTTCTTTCACGAATTTCATTATGTGATTGCAGGCGGTGGAGCCATCTTCATCATCTGGTATATCAGACGTCATTTTCAAAATAATTAAATGGCCTCTAATCATCATATTGGTATTGACTTAGGTGGCACCAAAATTGAAGTAGCTGTATTAGATAGTCAGGAAAAAATTCTATTCCGTGAGAGGCTCCTTACGGAAGCTCATTTAGGTAGCGAGCATATTTTTAACCAAATTCATCTTCTCTATACAAAAGCCGTCGTATCTATACAAAACAAAACACATACCCTGGGTTTGGGTACACCTGGTTCAATCTCCAAAAAAACACATCTACTGAAAAACTCTAATACGCTTTGTCTAAATGGCTTACCCCTTCAATCTCTTCTTGAAGATAAATTAGTACATGACATTGTCATTGAAAATGATGCTAATTGTTTTGCGCTTGCAGAAGCATTGATGGGTGCTGGTAAAGGATACCCTTTCGTGTTTGGTGTCATTATGGGAACAGGTTGCGGTGGTGGTATTGTATTTGATGGAAAAATTAGACAAGGCCCACAAAATATTGCGGGTGAGTGGGGTCATATGGTAATCGACCCTCAAGGATCACCTTGTTATTGTGGTGCAAATGGCTGTGTAGAAAGTTTTATATCAGGTGGTGGCTTAGAAAGAAGAATTCAAGATAAAACAGGTAGCACGCTATCAGCGATCGATTTTTTCAATGCGCCATTAAAAGATGAGTCCTTAAAAAAGATTAAACAAGATTTTTATACGCGCTTTGGGCAAGCTCTAGCTAATCTTATTAATATCTTAGATCCTGACATTGTAGTCTTAGGCGGGGGGCTTTCTAATGAACAAAGTTTGTACAAAGAGGGCGTGGATGAAGTGTATGCAAGAATTTTTAATGATGTACCGACTACACCAATTGTAAAGAACATGCTGGGCGATTCGGCGGGCGTGATTGGTGCCGCTTTAATTGGTCGAGGACTTATTCAGTAATCGTTTTTTCTTTTTTAATTCTATAGTCACAGTTTGGTAAATGATTTTCGAGTAAGCCGTTAATTTTTACTGTGTCTATTTTACAGAATTTACATTGATAGGCATGTAATGCATCGCCTTGATGCTCTTGCGGATAATCAATATAAAATTTTTGTCGTTCCATAAGTTTAAGTATCTTAACTCGAAATTACATATTTACATAAATAATGGTGTGATGAGATAAGGCATGATTGAGCTTATAAGAATAGCAATGCCGTAACGCATCCATTTGGACCCATAACTATACTTGTTCAATTGCCACATGATCATGGCATATACTCCGATACTAATGACGGTACTCACTATCATTTCTTCATTAAAGACTATTCCCATTTATCTTTTTCCTTAGATTCTTGAATGGTTTGCCATTGCATGTTAGATGGATCATCCATCCCGCCTCGCTTCAAGGGTTTAATGTGATCAATTATATAACCGGGACAAGGGCCGAAAGACTTGCCTGTGGATGGACATGGCTGTATTTTTTTAAAAGCCTTCTTTGCCTCTAAGCTTCTTTTAATATGACCATGTGAATCACGCTCACATTTAACACAATAATCTGAGTAAACCGCAAGTAGTGAACTACTGAAAAAAAGTGTAATTAAAAAAAATAAAAATTTCTGCATAAGCTGAGGATCATGATGTTTTAAGTATAATTCTCATAAATGATACAACAGCTCACTCTCGAATGGCTTAATTCTGAATCTCAAATACCACAAGCGCTTTGGGATAATTGCTTTCCCCCACCTTACGAAGGTCAATGGTGGTATCGATCGCTTGAATGCTCTCACCTTGAGAAACAATTTACTTTTACATATGGTCTTATTTCCTTTAATGGTGAGCCCGTTGCTATCGCGCCCGCTTTCGTTATGGACGTACCCATTGAACTTGTAATGCCGCCCTTAGTTTTACCTATCGTCAAGTTAATCGGCAAAGTTATTCCCTCATTCTTATATCAGCGGACTTTCTTTATAGGAAGCGCTTGCTCTGATGAAGGACATATCGGTATTGATCCTAAGTTTTTAAAAAATAGTGGTTTAACTCAAGATGATATCTTTATCTGTATCCAAGAAGCTGCTGAAAAACAAGCAAAAAAATATAATGCGCCTATGTTGGTATGGAAAGATTTTCCGAAGACATTTCATGAAGTGCTTTTAAAAATTTCTAAGTCTAGGGATCTTTTCCCGCTTATAAGCTTTCCATCAGCACTGGTGACACTTCAAGGTAATAAAACGGATGATTACATTACTTCACTTAAATCATCAAGACGCCAAAAACTTAATAAAAAATTAATAACCGCCATGGCAGCCCCTCTTGATGTAAGTGTTGTTCATCTTCCAGACAATCAAACGCTTCATCAGCTCTATCGATTATTTTCAAGAACTTACTTAAAAGGGAAAACAAAATTTGAAGAACTTACGCCTGAATTCTTTGAATTTATTTCTCGTGAAAAAGAAGCACATTTTATTATTTTAAAACATCAATCTTCACATGAGATTGTCGCCTTCATGCTCTGTTTTAATCTAGGAGAGCATGTGATTAATAAATTTATTGGCATGGACTATGATGCACCGCAAGATTGGTTTCTCTATTTCCGTTTATGGATTGAAGTTGTCAACTGGTCTTATAAAATAGGTGCTAAAACAATTCAAAGTGGCCAAACAGCTTATCCTGCTAAAATTGAAACAGGTCATCAGTTGATACCTCTAACAAACTTTTGTAAGCATCGAAATACTTTGATGCATAGCATCTCAAAAAAAGTAGCAAGCTTAGTAAACTGGGATACACTAGATCAGGATTTAGCGCTCTATTTAAAAGCCTATCCTGAAGAAAAACCAAATATAGAAACCTTAAAAGAAGAAAAGTAATAATGTGGATTATATTTAAACTTTTAATGACCTCAGGCATGGTTATTTTAATTTCAGAAGTTGCCAAAAGAAGTGACCGACTAGGTGGCCTCATTGCAGCGCTTCCGCTTGTCACCGTTATGACTTTGATTTGGCTATATATCGAAAAACAGCCTGAATCTAAAATTGCAAATCATGCTTGGTACACTTTTTGGTATGTTGTCCCTACCTTGCCAATGTTCTTAGCGTTTCCTTTTTTACTTAAACGATTTGGTTTTTGGCCAACACTTGGTATTTCTGTCTTAATTACATTGGTCGCGTTCTATATTTTTGCAAAAATTCTAAAGCCTTATGGCATCGAACTTTTATAAATGCACACTATGAACTTTATTTTTAAATCTGTTTTGATGGCTTTTCATCTACTTTTAGCACTGATTCTTTGTGTCGTCATGATCATACTTCCAAGAAATATCTGTCATATTCTGATTCAATACTGGGCAAAACGTCTTTTACGTATTTTAAGAATTAAAATTACGCTCACAGGTGAGGTCTTAAAATTTTTAAGCAAAGATACTTATCTTATAGTTTCAAACCATATTTCATGGCTTGATATTCCTGTAATCTTTTCATTGAAACTTATTACATTTGTCTCGGCATCTGAAGTCAAGACATGGCCTATTATTGGAATACTCGCTAAAATTTCTGGCGCCATTTTTGTTGATCGAAATCGCAAATCAAGCCTTGTTGAAGTTATTCAAGCGATGAATCATCATTTCAAAAATGAAAAACAATCGATCTGTATTTTTCCTGAAGGCATTACGTCAAATGGATATCAAGTGCTCCCTTTTAAGAGCAATTTATTTCAATCGGCTTTTGAATCAAATAAATTACTTTTGCCCTTATCGATTAAATACAAAGAAAATAATGTACTTACGAATCGCACAAGCTTTCATGGGTCAACGACTTTATTTCAATCCTTTAAGCGTGTAGCTAAATCAAATCTGATTGAAGTCATTGTTGATATTGGGCATCCGGTTAAACCTGCCCAATCAAGAAAAGACTTATCACTCAAACTTCAAGAAGCGATTGCACTAAAAATTAACTAAGCGCCCATTTATATGGGCCTCAACTCAATGTTATAATGAGCACTTCTTAGATTATTCTATTCAAAATCATGTTAAAAATTACTGCTATTTATGCTGCTATTCTGACCTTCGTATACGTTAAATTGACATTAAACGTCATAAGCTTAAGAAGAGAAAATAAAGTATCTCTGGGTGATGGCGGCATAAAAGAATTACAACAAGCCGTTCGATCACACGGAAATTTTGCGGAATATGTTCCTTTAGGTCTTATTTTATTGGCTTGTCTTGAAGCTAATCGAATTCACTGGACGATTGTTTTACTCCTAGGCGGATTTTTCACAGTAGGCAGACTCTATTATGCAAAAGCCTTTCTAGAGGCAACGCCCAACAGTGAACTTAGAGTCAAGGGTATGAAATATACCATCTGGAGCCTACAAACGCTCGCAGCAACAAACGTCATTGCACTCATCATCCAAAAAATTCTTTAGCCTTTAAGCTTTTCTTTTATGACTGCTTTTATGACTATTGATGCTGCAACGCTTCACGGTATGATCAAGCAAGATGACCTAATTTTGATTGATGTAAGAAACGATGATGAAGTTGCAAGAGGTGTGATCCAAGGGGCAAAACATATTCCACTGGCTAATCTTCCCCAGACATTCGATAAGCTCTCAAAAAAATCTAGCATTGTTTTTTATTGTCATAGCGGTGTTCGTTCAGCGCACGCAGCATCTTATCTTGCTGAACATGATTATCATGATGTGTATAACTTGGCCGGTGGTGTGATTGCATGGGCAAATGCTGGGTATACTTTTTCAGCTCTCAAATAATATGCATTATGACCATGAAATAGATGCGACAGGACTTAAATGTCCACTTCCTATATTGCGATGTAAAAAAGGTTTGAGTGAAATTCAGCCCGACCAGATCTTAAAAATTATTGCAACAGATCCCGGAAGCAAAAAAGATTTTGATGCATTTTGTCGTCAGACAGGGCACGAACTTTTATCTCTTGAAGATGATCATGGTGTGATTACCTTCTTCATCAAGAAACGTCATTTAAACTAATTTTTTTAGTTGAGCTTCTAGCTTTTCAAAAGTCTCTGTAAATTCTTTTAAGCGTTTTTTTTCTTGAGTGACTACCGCTTCAGGAGCTCTATCTATAAAACTAGCATTTTCTAATTTACCTTTAGCTTTTTGAATTTCCATTTGAATGCGATTAAGTTCTTTTGTAATTCTTTCTTTCTCCTCTGCGGCATCCACTTCAACTTTAAGCATTAATTTAAAATCTCTCACTAACATCACGGGCGCATCCATCGCTGGAAGCTCATCCACAATCTCAACATCCGTTAATTTAGCGAGTGCTTTAAGATAAGACGCGTATAGTTCAAGTGATTTTTTATCGCCTGCAATCACAAGAGGAATCTTTTGGGCTGGGGAAATATTCATTTCACCACGAAGCTTTCTACAAACATCAACCATCTCTTTTAAAACTGACATCCATTGAATACTTTCTTGGTCGATTTTTTTGCTATCACTTTGTGGATATGGTTCTAACATAATTGAAGGGCCTGACTTGCCGTTCATAGGTCCGATCGTTTGCCAAATTTCTTCAGTAATAAAAGGCATCACTGGGTGTACTAATCTTAAGATAGTTTCAAGTACACGCAAAAGTGTTCGACGTGTCGCTCTTTGTTCTGCTTCGCTACCCATTTGCAATTGAACTTTAGCCACCTCAAGATACCAATCACAAAATTCATCCCATACAAATTGATAAAGCTCTTGGGATAACAAATCAAATCGATAATCTACAAATGCTTTTTCAACAGCTGCTTCTCTTTCTTGTAATGTACTCACAATCCAGCGGTCAGCTTTTGAAAATTCTAAGTAACCATCCACACATTCACCAAAACCATTTTCTTTTCCCTCGCAATTCATCAATACAAATCGCGTCGCGTTCCATAATTTATTACAAAAGTTTCGATAGCCTTCGCAACGCTGAAGATCAAATTTAATATCACGTCCAGGGCTTGCTAAACTTGCATAAGTAAAACGAAGAGCATCAGTGCCAAACGCAGCAATACCCTCTGGAAATTCTTTTTTTGTTTTTTTAGTAATTGATTCGGCTTGCTTTGGATTCATCAGCCCCGTTGTTCTTTTTTCTATGAGCGCCTCTAATGAGATGCCATCAATTAGGTCAATAGGATCCAAAACATTTCCTTTTGACTTACTCATCTTCTGACCTTCTGCATCACGAATAAGACCATGCACATAAACATGTTTAAATGGAATCTTTCCAGTGATATGTTTTGTCATCATCACCATTCGCGCTACCCAGAAAAAGATAATGTCAAAACCTGTTACCAATACGGTTGAGGGCAAATAAAGATCAAGTGCTGGATTTGATACTTTTGGATATTCAGGCGTCCAATCAAGTGTAGAAAAAGGCCAAAGCGCTGATGAGTACCAAGTGTCTAAAACATCTGAATCACGTTTTAAATTTCCTTCGTAGCCTTCTTTTAAAGCCTGTGCTTTTGCTTCTTCTTCATTATGTGCAACCCATACCTGGCCTTCGTCGCCGTACCAGGCTGGAATTTGATGGCCCCACCAAAGCTGTCTTGAAATGCACCAATCTTGAATATTGTTTAACCATTGGTTATAAGTATTCACCCAGTTATCTGGAAAGAATTTAATCTCGCCCGTTTTTACAACATCGAGTGCTTTTTCTGTAATACTTTTTCCGTCGTGACCTTTTTTTGTCATGGCGACAAACCACTGGTCTGTCAGCATCGGCTCGATCACCACATCTGTTCTATCGCCTCGAGGAATTTTCAGTTTATGTTTTTCAGTTTTAATTAAAAAACCTTGCGCCTCTAAATCTTCAACAATTTTTTTGCGCGCAGCGAATCGCTCTAGTCCTTGATAAATTTTTGGCGCTGATTCATTAATATGCCCATCGAGTGTCAACACACTTATCATAGGAAGCTTATGACGCATACCTACTGCATAATCATTAAAGTCGTGTGCAGGCGTTACTTTAACGACACCTGTCCCAAATGTTTGATCTACATAGTCATCCGCAATGATTGGAATTTCACGATCACATAAAGGAAGCTTTACCATTTGGCCTACCAATTTTTGATAGCGCACATCTTCGGGATGAACCATGATAGCCACGTCACCCAACATCGTTTCAGGTCTTGTTGTGGCAACCGTTAAGTAACCTTTACCAGATGCAAGTGGATATTGGATATGCCACAAAAATCCATCTTCTTCTTCTTGCACAACTTCTAAATCAGATACAGCTGTTTGTAATTGAATGTCCCAATTCACTAAACGTTTGCCCCGATAGATAAGCCCTTCTTTAAATAAACTCACAAATGTTTCAGTAACCGTTTTTGATAAACCTTCGTCCATCGTGAAGCGTTCACGGGACCAGTCAGGCGAAGTGCCTAGACGACGCATCTGCTGTGTGATCGTGCCACCTGAATATGCTTTCCATTCCCATACTTTTTCTAAGAACTTTTCTCGGCCTAAGTCATGTCTTGAAATGCCCTCTTTATCAAGCTGCCTTTCAACTACAATTTGTGTTGCAATGCCTGCGTGATCGGTGCCAGGTTGCCATAACGTATTGTCACCCTTCATACGGTGATATCGCGTTAATGCATCCATAAGTGTTTGATTAAATCCATGGCCCATATGTAACGTTCCCGTTACGTTAGGTGGTGGCAATAAAATACAAAATGAATTTTTTTGTGTTGTATCTAAGCCCGCTTGATAAAAGCCTTTTGATTCCCAAAAGTCATACCAACGACTTTCAATATCTTTTGGACTAAAAGGTTTCGAGAGATTATTTTCCATGAATAAAACACATAGAGGATTTGTTAAAGATTTATTTTAACATAGGGATACGTGATATCAGGCCTCATGGCAGATGTCTGCCATAAAAAATCACTTAGAACATACAGGGCAGGATGGATCTTTTTTAAGTTGAATATTTTTCCATTGCATCGATTTCACATCCAGCAATAGTAAACGACCTTCTAAAGACTCACCTATGCCTAAAATAATTTTCATTACTTCAGCGGCTTGAGCAGTTCCAATCATACCAACGGTAGGAGAAAAAACACCATTATCAGCACAACGCGTTTCATTGCGATCACCTGTATCAGGAAACAAACAATGATAACAAGGACTCTCGTCATGCCTCATATCAAAGACACTAATCTGACCCTCAAATCCTACGGCAGCACCAGAAACTAAAGGCTTCTTTAATTCTGCTGCAATTCGATTAAGCGCATATCGTGTAGCAAAATTATCTGAGCCATCAATAATGACATCTACATCTTTTGCAATCACCTTCATGGTTGCTTCAGTTTGTTTTTCTGTGACTGCAATCACTTCTACATCTGGATTGAGTAATTGAATAAATTGTTTTGCGGAAGCAGCTTTATTAATACCTACTGACTGTGTGTCGTGAATGATTTGTCTTTGAAGATTACTTAAATCTACATCATCAAAATCACATATCGTCATTTTTCCAATACCGGCAGCAGCGCAGTACATGGCAATGGGTGCGCCTAAACCGCCTGCGCCTACAATGAGAATATGACTATGAAGAAGTTTTTCTTGGCCTTGATATTCAATATCAGGCAATAAAATATGACGGCTATATCGAAGAAGCTGCTGATCGTCCATGAATGCATTAAACATTAATTAAAGTTGAAATGACTATATCGTCAATTAACTATGGATTCAATGCATTTAGAAACTGGGGTGGCTGATGGGGCTCGAACCCACGACAACAGGAATCACAATCCTGGACTCTACCAACTGAGCTACAGCCACCAA
>DAIOGA010000018.1:0-15522 GCA_036745495.1 Candidatus Methylopumilus sp. | reverse complement strand
CCCACGTCAATGACCATCGATCCTGTCGCTTCACTGATAGGTAAGCCCGCACCAATCGCTGCTGCCATTGGTTCTTCAATGAGATACACTTGTTTGGCACCCGCTCTTTCAGCGGATTCACGAATCGCTCTTCGCTCCACTTGCGTTGCGCCATAAGGTACACAAATAATAATGCGTGGACTTGGCACAAACCATCGTGTGTCATGTACTTTTGCAATAAAAAACTTAATCATGTCTTCAGTGATATTGAAGTCGGCAATCACGCCATCTTTCATGGGGCGAATGGCTTGAATGTTTTGAGGAGATCTGCCCAACATCGTTTTAGCTTCAATACCGACAGCAAGTAACGCTTTTCTGCTGTATGGACCATTAGGACCATCTTCATGACGAATAGCTACAACGGATGGTTCATCTAAGACAATACCTTTGCCGCGAATATAAATAAGCGTGTTAGCAGTCCCCAAATCAATGGCAATGTCATTAGCCATAAATTGATCAAAACTAAATAATTTTTTAAGCATGATTGTCGTTAGAATTTCTTTAAAAAAAGTGGCGCTTCAAATCCAAGAAAGGTCAATAGAATCAGGGTATAATACATGATATTGATCAATAAATTAACAGCTTTTCTCTAGAAAAATAGGAATTCTATTTGTATGTCGATTACGCATGACGAAATCAAAAAAATTGCTCATTTAGCACGCATCAAAATCACAGAAGAAGAAGCGGATGCAACGCTTAAAAAATTATCCGGCATATTAAATCTGATTGAAGACATGAAAAAGGTGGATACCACCAATATTTCACCGATGTCGCATGCGCAATCAGTTACGCAAAGACTGCGTGATGATGTTGTGACAGAAACAAATCAAAGAGAAAAATTACAAAAAATCGCGCCAGAAGTGAGTGATGGCTTATATATCGTGCCTCAGGTGATTGAATAATCATGAAAGACTGGAGCATCAAAGAACTCTCAAATCTTTTGAGAGAAAAGAAAATATCAAGCGTTGAAATTACGACTGACTATCTTCAACACATCAAAAAAAAGAATCCCGAGATTAATGCTTTTATTACTGTGGATGAAGGTCGCTCTTTAGCTCAAGCTAAGCTTGCAGATGAAATCATTCAAAAAGGCGAAGGCGATGTATTGACAGGTGTCCCTATTGCGCAAAAAGATATTTTTTGTGCAGAAGATTGGTTGACCACTTGTGGTTCCAAAATGCTCCATAACTTTGTCGCGCCCTATGACGCAACCGTTGTGAAGAAATTTAATGAAGTAGGTGCTGTGAATTTAGGTAAAACCAATATGGATGAATTCGCCATGGGTTCATCCAATGAAACATCATATTTTGGCGGAGTTAAAAACCCATGGGATCTCACACGCGTGCCAGGAGGCAGTTCAGGAGGAAGTGCGGCAGCGATTGCAGCTCGCATGTGTCCTGGTGCAACCGCTACTGATACTGGTGGCTCCATTAGGCAGCCAGCCTCTTTATGTGGACTGACAGGTTTAAAACCGACTTATGGTTTAGTGTCTCGCTATGGCATGATCGCTTTTGCATCAAGCTTAGATCAAGCAGGGCCTATGGCAAAATCATCTGAAGATTGCGCCATGATGATGAATGTTATGGCAGGTTTTGACCCTAAAGACTCCACATCGATTGATCACAAAAAAGAAGACTACACAAAAAATATTGATCAGCCGATCGAAGGTTTAAAAATTGGATTGCCTAAAGAATACTTTGCAGAAGGTTTAGATAGCGACGTTGCAAAAGTCATTGAAGCTGCCATTGACCAATACAAAAAACTAGGCGCCACGATTGTGGATGTGAGTTTGCCTAATACCAATTTATCGATTCCTGTTTATTATGTTTTAGCTCCCGCTGAAGCTTCGAGTAATTTATCTCGATATGATGGTGTGCGTTATGGGCATCGCACAAGTCAATATGATGACCTCATGGATATGTATTGCAAAACGCGTCAAGAGGGATTTGGCGAAGAAGTGAAGCGACGTATTTTAATTGGTACTTATGTATTAAGTGCGGGCTATTACGATGCCTATTATTTAAAAGCACAACAAATACGTCATTTGATTTCTGAAGATTTTAAAAAAGCTTTTCAAGCTTGCGATGTGATCATGGGACCTACTGCACCCTCGACCGCTTTTAAAGCGAATGAAAAAATTGATGATCCAGTCACGATGTATTTACAAGACATTTATACGATTGCAACCAATCTTGCAGGCTTGCCAGGTATGAGTATTCCAGCAGGCTTTGTAAATAAACTTCCAGTAGGTTTACAAATCATTGGCAATTATTTTGATGAAGCGCGAATGTTAAATGTGGCGCATCAATTTCAAAAAGCGACCGATTGGCATAAAGCGATTCCTGAAGGAGCGCTCTCATGAGTTGGGATGTCGTGATTGGTATTGAAACGCACGTGCAACTTCAAACCAAAACTAAAATTTTTTCAGGTGCATCCACTGCATTTGGCGCAGAGCCTAATACACAAGCCTGCGTATTATCAATTGCCCTTCCAGGGACACTTCCCGTTTTAAATTATGAAGCTGTGCAATGCGCTATTAAATTTGGATTAGCTACAAATGCTGAGATAGCGCCGCGATCTATTTTTGCACGTAAAAATTATTTTTATCCTGATTTACCTAAAGGCTATCAAATTAGCCAATATGAATTACCAGTGGTGGGTAAAGGATCACTTGAAATTGAAATAGGCGATACTAAAAAAACAGTACGTATTACACGTGCGCACTTAGAAGAGGATGCTGGAAAGTCATCACATGGTGCGGTTGAAAATGGCACTGGCATTGATTTGAATCGTGCAGGCACGCCACTTTTAGAAATTGTCTCTGAGCCTGATATGACTTCAGCTTCTGAAGCAGTCGCTTATGCAAAAAAATTACATGAACTTGTTCAATGGATTGGTATTTGTGATGGCAATATGCAAGAAGGAAGTTTTCGTTGCGACATTAACGTTTCAGTAAAGCGCAAGGGCGAAAGTAAATTAGGCACACGTCGCGAAATTAAAAATTTGAATTCATTTAAATTTATTGAACAAGCTATTCATTACGAAACGCAATGGCAAATTGAGATGCTCGAGGAGGGTAAGCCGATTCAACAAGCCACCGTACTCTTTAATCCTGAAACAGGCGAAACAAAAGCGATGCGCTCTAAAGAAGAAGCAAATGATTACCGCTATTTCCCAGACCCCGATCTTTTGCCATTAGAAATTACCCAAGAAAAAATCAATCAGATTAAAGAAAGCATGACTGAATTGCCTCATCTTATGAAGGCGAGATTAGAGCAAGATTACCAATTGTCATCTTATGATGCCGCAGGTATTACAAGTGATAAGCATGTTGCAGATTATTTTTTTGCTACCTTAAAAGAAGGGGCTGAACCTAAACAAATTGCAAATTGGATCTTAGGTCAATTATTCTCTAAATTGAATGAGCATAATTTATCCATTGAAAATTCACCTATAAAACCTGCCGTCTTAAGTTTACTTTTAAAACGTATTCAAGATGGCACGATTTCAAATAATGGCGCTAAGCAACTTTTTGAAAAATTATGGGTGAATCCAGAACTTGAGATTGATGCGTTGATTGAATCTGAAGGATTAAAACAAGTTTCAGATAGCGGACTTATTGAAACGATGATTGATGAGGTTTTAAAGAATAATCAAGCGATGGTGGATGAGTATCGATCAGGTAAAGAAAAAGCGTTTAATGCGTTGGTAGGTCAAATTATGAAAGCTTCTAAAGGTAAAGCCAACCCAGGTCAGGTCAACGAACTTCTTCGTCAGAAATTAAGTTAAGTTTTAATCCCGTATTCTTTTTGATAAGCGCGCATCGCATCCATATGGGATGTGTAAGTTGTATTTGATTCAATATAGCGCATAATTTCTTTTAAAGAAGTGAGATGGCAGACAGGTAAATGATGCGTGGCTTTAATTTCTTCGACAGCTGAAAGTGTTCCACTACCTTTTTCTTCTCGATCAATCGAAATCGCAATACCTGATGGTTGGGCCCCTTCTTCTAAAATAAGATTCACGGATTCATTGACCGAAGTGCCTGCAGAAATGACATCATCGACAATAAGCACACGTCCTTTTAATGGCGTTCCAATAATGACACCACCTTCGCCATGATCTTTTTTTTCTTTACGATTGAATGCGAAAGGCACATTGCGACCTAGACTCGCAAAAGCAATCACAATCGATGTGACCAAAGGAATACCTTTGTAAGCCGGACCATAAAGCATATCAAAGGGAATATTGGAGCTTTCAATGGATTTAGCGTAAAACATACCGAGCTTCATCAAGCTCTCACCGTCATTAAAAAGACCTGTATTAAAAAAGTAAGGACTTAAGCGACCAGCTTTTGTTTTAAATTGACCAAACTGTAAAACCTGTTTTTTTAGGGCAAATTCGATAAACTCTTGACTTGAATGATCCATAGATAAATCGGTAGAGATGAATTATGAGAATTATAACGCTAAACATGAATGGAATTCGATCCGCCTCTAATAAAGGCGTTTTTTCATGGCTTGATTCACAAGTCGCAGATTTTATTTGTGTGCAAGAAGTCAAAGCGCATGAAAGTGATTTGACTCACGACATGAAACAATATGGCGACTACATGAGCTATTTTAGTTTTGCAGAAAAAAAAGGTTATAGCGGAGTCGGTATTTATACTAAAAGAAAACCTATAAAAATTATTAGAGAAATAGGCCTCCCACTTTTTGATTCTGAGGGCCGCTATCTCGAACTTATGTATGACAATTTAAGTGTGGTTTCAATTTACTTGCCGTCAGGTTCAAGTGGTGAAGAACGACAAACCTTTAAATTCGAAGTGTTGGATTATTTACTACCTTATCTAAAAAAACGTAGATCAGAAAATTTGCCGATGATTCTTTGTGGAGATATCAATATTGCACATAAAGAAATTGATTTAAAAAACTATAAAGGCAATAAAAAAAATTCAGGTTTTCTACCTGAAGAGCGTCAATGGATGACGGATTTATTTGAAGGTGTAGGTTGGGTAGATACCTACCGTAAGCTTTATCCTGATACGACAGATGCTTCTTATACTTGGTGGAGTAATCGAGGTGAAGCCTATGCTAAGAATGTTGGATGGCGTCTTGACTATCAAATTGCACACCCTTCTTTAGAAGATCAGATTGTAAAAGCTTCAATCTATAAGGGTGAAAAATTTAGCGATCACGCACCACTTATTATTGACTATAAGCTTTAATTTTTAATCGGTGCGATTTTGTAAAGTAAAGCCATGCCAGGGATCGCAAGGAAAAAACAAAGTATAAAAAAATGCTCCCAACCAAAAATATTTTGTAGATAGCCTGTCGATGCATTGACAAGTGTTCGAGGAATCGCTGCCAAACTTGTGAAAAGTGCAAACTGTGTTGCGGTATAAAGTGGATGCGTCGTTTTGGCAATGAAAGCCACAAAAGCTGTCGTCCCTAAACCTACACCAAAAGCTTCAAAGCCTACGACAAGGGCTAGCCATTCTGGGCTGTAACCTATATGAGCGAGCCAAGCAAAACCTAAAATACTAATCATTTGAAGAAAACCAAAAAACCATAAAGCACGGTTGATGCCCATTTTCATCATCCAAATACCACCCAAGAGTCCGCCAATGACGCTTGGCCATAGGCCTGCATTTTTTGCGATTAAACCAATTTCAGTTTTACTAAATCCCAAATCTAAATAAAAAGGCGTCGCTAAAGCAGTCGCCATACTATCCCCTAATTTGTAAAAGAAAATAAAAAGGAGAATGGTTAAAGCGCTTTTTAAACCATGCCGACCTATAAATTCTTGGAAAGGTAAAAGGAGTGAAGTGGTTAAATCTTGTTTTTTTATTTTGAGTACTTTGGGTTCTTTAATGAGACATGTTAAAAGAAGTCCTGGCAACATAAAGAGACTTGTAATGATGAATACCCTTTGCCAGTCCATATGATCTGCCAAGATGAGAGATAAAGATCCTGGAATCAGACTTGCAATTTTGTATGCATTCACATGAATGGCATTACCTAACCCTAATTCTTTATCAAGCAAAAGTTCACGTCGATAAGCATCAATCACTACATCCTGACTTGCACTTAAAAAAGCAATCAACGATGCAATTAAAACAACTATCGTGAGATCAGTTTCAGGATTATAAAAACCTAATAAGGGAATGCTTATTAAAAGTAAACATTGAAAAAAGAATAACCATCCACGACGTCGACCCATCACCCAAGTAAATCGATCAAAGAAAGGTGCCCAAAGAAACTTCCATGTATAGGGGAGTTGAATGAGTGCAAATAATCCAATAGCTTTTAAATCCAACTGATGGGATCTTAACCATGCCGGCAGTAAACTGATCAGAATATAAAGAGGAAGGCCTGAACTAAATCCAGTAAAAATACATACCAACATTTTTTTGGAAAAGATGTCTTGCCAGAATCGATTCCGAAGTTGCATCAAAGATTATTTTGAAACGAGACGATACATCGCTAATGCACCCATGAGATTTGGCATCACATGAATAGGTTTGCCTTTCGTCAGGATGAGGCGTTCTTTCACACCAATTTTATTTTTAATACAGAACTCATCAAAGTCTTTAATCGTACATAAGTGAATATTAGGTGTGTTATACCACTCATAAGGCAAAGTTTTAGACACAGGCATTTGACCTTTCATCAGTTGAATGCGATGTCGCCAATAGCCAAAGTTAGGAAATGTGACAATCGCTTCTTTGCCGACCCTTAACATTTCATGCACAATTTTTTCAGTGTTATGCATCGCTTGTAATGTTTGAGATAAAACGACCACATCAAACGATTGAGATTCAAAGCCAGAAAGCCCTGCTTCCAAGTCCATTTGAATAACATTTAGGCCTTGTTTTAAAGTATTAAGCCAATGCGCATCATCTTTTTCAATGCCATACCCTTTCACTTCTAAAGAGCCTTCTAGGAATTTTAAAAGCGATCCATCTTCACAACCTAAGTCGAGCACTTTGGCACCAAATGGAATCCAATTAGCAATGACTGCAAAGTCTTGTCTAAATTGTGCGTTCATAATTGATTCGCAATCTTCTTAAAGTACGTTGTGAGAATACCGTGATAATGAGGATCAGACATGAGGAAAGCATCATGACCATGTTGTGCGGTGACTTCGGCATAACTGACTGTCAATTCATTATCTAGAAGTGCTTTCACAATCTCTTTTGAGCGTTGAGGGGAGAATCGCCAATCACTCGTAAATGAAACCACTAAAAATTCAGCCTCTACTTTTTTAAATGCTTTAGATAAATTACCTTGATAATCTTTTGCAGGATCAAAATAATCTAACGCACGCGTCATTCTTAAATAGGTATTCGCATCAAATTCTTCGGCAAATTTATCACCTTGATGATGTAAATAAGATTCCATTTCAAAATTCACATCAAAAGAATATTCAATATTTTTATTTTTAAGTTTACGACCAAATTTCATTCCCATGGCATCATCGGATAGGTAAGTAATATGGCCTAACATTCTGGCAATACGAAGTCCGCGCTTAGGTTTCTTTTTAAAGCGGTAATAGTCCCCATTATAAAAATCAGGATCAGTAATAATTGCTTGTCTTGCGACTTCATTAAAAGCAACATTCTGCGCAGTGAGATTAGGTGCTGCTGCTATCACAATGGCGTGACGCACGCGTTTAGGATAGGAAAGCGTCCATTGAATTGCCTGCATGCCACCTAAGCTTCCACCAATCACAGCGGCTAGGCTTTCAATACCTAATTGATCCATGAGTGCTGCTTGAGCATTGACCCAATCTTCCACAGTGACAATTGGAAAATCAGAGCCCCATGGTTTTTTTGTTTTAGGGTTAATGCTTTTAGATCCGCTACTGCCGTGGCAGCCGCCTAGATTATTCACACCAATGACAAAGAAGCGGTTGGTATCAAGAGGTCGTCCAGGACCAATGAGGTTATCCCACCAGCCTGGGTATTTATCATCTTTTTTATAACGTCCTGCAACATGATGGTTGCCAGACAATGCATGACATACAAGTACTGCATTATTTTTTTTAGCGTTTAATTTGCCGTATGTTTCGTAGGCGAGTTCATAGCTCGGTAATTTTTTACCGCTCGTTAATTTAAGTGGTTTTGTAAACTGGGCAAGCTTTGCTTTGACAAGACCGACTGAATTTTTTTCACTCATGGTGACGATTATACTATTGAATATTGCCCGAAAGTGACACGATGGATACCATGAATATCTTTGGCATGTTCAATATGTTGATAGCCATTTTTTTCAAATAAATCTTTTGTGATTTCGGCTTGATTGTAACCATGCTCAATGAAAAGCCAGGCATCTCTATTCATATGATTTTTAGCATGTTCAATAATATGCGCTATCGCTGTCATTCCAGTTGGTCCTGAGATCAGAGCATGGATAGGCTCATGTTTTAAATCTTCTAATAAGTGAGGATCATTGTCTTCTAGATAAGGCGGGTTACTTACAATAACATCAAATTTTGTTTTGGCTAACGTACCAAACCAATCACTTTTTTGAATTGTTATATTGGGCGCTTGATGAAGGTCGAGGTTCTCTTTTGTATTTTTTAAAGCATCTTCAGATTGATCAATGAGCATCACTTTTGAAAGTGGTCTTTCAAGGGCTAATGTGATACCAATAATTCCGGTCCCACATCCTAAATCGAGCATATTGAATGTGTCGTGTTTATTTATTTTTGAGAGCACTTTTTCAATAAGTATTTCAGTATCCGCTCTTGGAATAAGCACATTCTGATTTACTTTAAATGTTCTTCCATAAAAAGACCATTCACCTAAAAGGTATGGAAGTGGAATGCCTGCTATTCTTTTGTCCGTGATGCTTTGAATTTCCGCTTGATCTTCTCTATCTAGAAGTCGACCATTTTCTTGAATCATTTCTTTTTGGTTAATTTTTAAGACATATTCCAGAATAAAACGAGCTTCAAGTTTTGCTTCATCTGATGAATAAGCAATATGTTGATGAAGCGTACTTTCAGTATTTTTTAATACATCACGAAGAGTTGCCACATTTTAGTCCTCTGCAAAACCTGCAAGAAGATCTGCTTGGTGCTCGTTAGATAATGCATTGATGAGTTCTTCCATATCGCCATCGGTAATCGCTTCTATTTTATAAAGCGTTAAATTAATACGATGATCTGTAATACGACCTTGAGGGTAATTATATGTGCGAATGCGTTCACTTCGATCCCCACTACCAATGAGAGATCTTCGATCGGATGCTAATTTAGATTGTTGTTCACGAATTTGTGCATCACGAATACGTGCTGCTAGGACGCTCATCGCTTGTGCTTTGTTGCGATGTTGTGATCTATCATCCTGACACTCCACCACAATACCTGTGGGTAAGTGGGTAATGCGAACAGCTGAATCCGTTTTATTAATATGTTGACCGCCCGCACCAGATGCGCGGTAAGTATCTAATCTAATTTCAGCAGGATTAATAATGACATCACTAATTTCATCGGCTTCAGGTAAGACCGCCACAGTACAAGCAGAAGTATGAATACGACCTTGCGTTTCTGTATCAGGCACACGCTGCACGCGGTGACCACCTGATTCAAATTTTAATTTTGAATAAGCACCATGCCCAATAATTTTCATAATGATTTCTTTGTAGCCACCTACTTCAGATTCACTCGATGACACAATTTCCATTTTCCAACCTTGGCGTTCTGTATATCTTGAATACATTCTAAATAAATCGCCAGCAAATAAAGCGGACTCATCTCCACCCGTACCCGCACGAATTTCTAAGAAAATATTTTTTTCATCATTGGGATCTTTAGGGAGTAATAATTTTTGTAAATTATCCTCAATGGTGACCAGTTTTAATTTGCATTGCTCAATTTCTTCTTGCGCAAATTCTTTCATCTCAGGATCGGACAACATCGCCTGCGCTTCATTTAAATTATCTTCATTTTTTTTATAAGCTAAATATTCATCCACGATAGGTGTGATATCAGAATGCTCTTTAGTAATCTTGCGATATTGATCCATGTCATTCGTAATGGATTCAGAACTTAATAAAGTATTGAGTTCTTGTATACGATCACTTAATGCCGCTAATTTTTTTTGCATGGAAGGTTTCATGGCATTTAATCTTTAAGTGGATAAATTTTCTTTAATGTTTTAGTTAAGAGCTCATGTTCTTCGCCACGTGCTTCATTAAGCGCTTGGCTTGGGTGATGCACAAATTTATTGGCTAAAGCTTTACTTAATACTTCTAAGACTTCTTCTGGCTTCATGCCTTGATTAAGAAGTTTTTGTGCTTTCTTAAGTTCAGTCACGCGGTAACTTTCAGCATGATCTCGAAGGGCTTTAATTGTAGGCACGATGGTACGCGTTTTAAACCATTGTGTGAAATCTTTGACATGACGATCAATCAATTTCTCAGCCTCGATGGCTGCTGATTGACGGCTTGTTAAACCCTCTTCAATGAGGTGAGATAAGTCATCTACTGTATAAAGGTAAACATCATTGAGCTCTCCCACTTCAGGCTCAATGTCACGAGGAACGGCAAGGTCGACCATAAATATAGGGCGATTTCGCCTTGTTTTGAGTGCGCGTTCTACCATGCCTAAGCCTACGATCGGTAATTGGCTTGCAGTTGAACTTAAAATAATATCAAACTCATGAAGGCGATCATAAAGCTCTGAAATAAGACAGGCATCAGCCTTCATTTTTTTAGCTAAAGCCAAACCTCGATCAAGCGAACGATTAGCGATAGTCATAGATTTAGGCTTTTTATTTTTAATATGTTCAGCGCAAAGTTCAATCATTTCGCCCGCACCAATAAAGAGTACCTTTGAAGTTTTTAAATCTCCAAAAATACGTTCGGCTAGCTTGATAGAAGCTGCTGCCATCGAAATTGAACTCATGCCAATGTCTGTTTTGGTCCTGACTTCTTTAGCCACAGAGAACGTCTTTTGAAAGAGTTTATTTAAAAGCACGCCTAAAGTACCAGTATTTTCAGCGGTTTTAATGGCCTGCTTCATTTGACCTAAAATTTGAGGCTCACCCAAGACCATGCTGTCTAGGCCGGACGCGACACGAAAAGCATGTTGAATAGCTTCTTGATTTTCGTAAATATAGAGATGAGATTCAATGGTTTTTAATTTGATGCCGTGATATTTACAAAGCCAATCGACGATGATCTGAGGGTCTCTCGCTTTGGCATAGATTTCACTACGATTGCACGTAGATAAAATGGCAGCCTCATTTACTTTATTGTCCATAAGATCACGCAAAGCCTGGCTTAAATGATCAGGGTCAAAAGCGACTTTTTCGCGGATCGCAATAGGGGCAGTGGTGTGGTTAATGCCTACGGTATAAAGCTGCATGTGAATATTCTTAATCCGACGCTTTAGCTTCGCGTCATTTAAGAGTTAAAATAGCTATTTTACAATATCTCACTCAACTTTCATTTGGGATCACTAGAAATATGGATAAAACATTTAGAATTGCCCCCAGTATTCTTTCAGCGAATTTCGCAAAACTTGGCCAAGAAATTAATGATGTCATTAAATCGGGAACTGATATCGTTCACTTCGATGTGATGGACAATCATTACGTACCTAACTTAACGATTGGTCCTCTCGTGTGTGAAGCGATTCGTCCCGTGACGGATGCCATCATTGATGTCCATTTAATGGTGAAACCTGTGGATCGCATTATTCCTGATTTTGCAAAAGCGGGTGCCAATATCATTACTTTCCATCCTGAAGGTTCAGAGCATATTGATCGCAGTCTTTCATTGGTTCGTGATTTAGGTTGTAAGTCAGGTCTTGTATTTAATCCAGCGACCCCACTCGACTATCTTGATCATGTGATGGATAAAATTGATATGGTACTTTTAATGTCAGTGAACCCAGGATTTGGCGGCCAGAAATTTATCCCTGAAACATTGAATAAACTTAAAATCGCACGCCAAAAAATTGACGCTTATTATGAAAAAACAGGCCGTCAAATTTGGTTAGAAGTTGATGGTGGTGTGAATGCTAATAATATTGCGGAAATTGCAAAAGCAGGCGCTGATACTTTTGTGGCAGGCTCTGCTATTTTTGGCGCAGGTAAAGACACTGATCCTAATCGTTATGACACCGTGGTGAAATCATTACGCGCTTCCCTTGCAACAGTTTAATTAAAAAAACGTTAAGAAGTATTTAGCTTCTTAACGTTTCTATTCATGACTACCTTAATCACATCAGATCAATTTAACGCTTATAAGAATGAAGGATTTAACTTCATTCCTTTGGTGAAATCTTTTGATGTGGGCCATGAAACACCCCTATCCATTTATCAAAAGCTAGCGAATCTTCCTTTTTCTTATCTTTTAGAATCTGTTGAAGGTGGTGAGCGTTTTGGTCGCTACTCTATTATTGGGCTCCCTTCCAAAAAAAGAATTGTCATTCGCGATGATGTGATCGAAGTCATTGATCAAAATAAAGTCATTCAAAAAGAAGCCACACAAAATCCGCTCGATTTTATTCAGGATTATTTAAGCCATTTTAAAGTACCTTCTGATATTGAATTACCTCGATTTGCAGGGGGATTAGCAGGTTATTTTGGATATGAAACAATTCAATACATTGAATCTCGTTTAAAGCATAAAAAAACAAAAGATATTTTAGGCGTACCCGATATTTTACTCATGTTGTCCGATGAGCTCATTGTGGTTGACAATGTGGCGCGTAAAATTTTTATCGTGAGTTATGCAGATCCATCGATTCAAAACGCTTACGCATCAGGTATTGAAAGACTAGATAAACTTCATGATCAACTTCATCAATCCATTGAAATTGATCAAGCTCAAACATCAAATCAAACCGAAGCGCATTCTGAATTTGGCGAAGAGGCTTTTAAGAAAGCTGTTGAAAAAGCGAAGTCTTATATTTTTGAAGGGGACATTATGCAAGTGGTGTTATCGCAAAGAATGTCAAAAGCATTTGATGCCCCACCATTAGCACTTTATGAGTCGCTTCGAACATTAAATCCATCTCCTTATATGTTTTATTACCATATGGATGATCATCATGTGGTGGGCGCATCTCCTGAAATTTTAGTGCGCCTTGAAGATGAAACAGTGACGGTAAGACCCATCGCAGGTACGCGTCCTCGCGGTAAAACTCACGAAGAAGATTTGAAATTAGAAAAAGAATTATTAGCGGACCCGAAAGAATGTGCAGAGCACGTCCAACTGATGGACTTAGGTCGAAATGATATTGGACGAGTTTCTCAATCAGGTTCTGTGAAAGTGACAGACAATATGACGATTGAACGATATTCACATGTCATGCATATCGTATCGAATGTGGAGGGCACATTAAAACCCAATATGCATGCGATGGATGTTTTGAAAGCCACTTTCCCAGCTGGCACTGTGAGCGGTGCACCTAAAGTGCGTGCCATGGAAATTATTCATGAATTAGAGCCAAGTAAGCGAGGCATCTATGCAGGCGCTGTAGGTTATTTAGGTTTTGATGGTGATATGGATGTAGCGATCGCTATTAGAACAGGCGTGATAAAGAACAAAACACTTTATGTTCAAGCAGGTGCTGGTATTGTGGCAGATTCCGTTCCACATAATGAATGGGTTGAAACTCAAAATAAAGCAAAAGCGGTATTACGTGCCGCAGAAATTGTGCAATCAGGAAAATAAATTATGTTGCTCATGATTGATAACTACGATTCATTTACTTATAACCTTGTTCAGTATTTGGCTGAGCTCAAACAAGAGGTTGAGGTGCATCGTAATGACGAGATCACGATTGATGAAATCAAAAAAAAGAATCCTCAATATATTGTGTTGTCTCCCGGACCATGCACACCCAATGAAGCAGGCGTCTCTTTAGAAGTTGTGAGTACATTTAAAGGCCAAATTCCGATTCTCGGTGTTTGCTTAGGCCACCAAACGATTGGCCAAGCTTTTGGCGGAAAAATCATTCATGCTAAGACATTGATGCATGGTAAAACTTCACAAATCCATCACACGAATCAAGGCGTATTTAAAGATTTAAAAAATCCATTTATAGCGACGCGTTATCATTCGCTCGTGATTGAGCGCGCAACACTACCTGATTGTTTAGAAGTCACTGCATGGACGGATGATGAAGAAATTATGGGAGTACGCCATAAAACATTACCGATCGAAGGCGTGCAATTTCATCCTGAATCAGTTTTAACTGAACACGGCCACGATTTATTGAATAATTTTTTAAAAGCTTATGGCTAACATAGATTCAAATGAATTATCTGTGAAAGACTTTATGCAGTCTTTAATGTCAGGCGTTTTAAGTGATGACATTATTGAATCATATGTTTTAGCTTTAAATGAAAAAGGGCTTACTTCTGAAAATATTTTTGATGCAGCAACTGTCATGCGTCAATTTTCAAAACAAGTCGATATTCAAGACAAAACACATCTTGTCGATACATGTGGCACAGGAGGGGACGGCATTCAAACATTTAATGTGTCTACTTTGAGTGCCATTGTGGCTGCGAGCGCAGGCGTTAAAGTGGCTAAACATGGCGGCCGCTCAGTGTCATCTAAATGCGGCAGTGCAGATGTATTAGAAGCGTTAGGGGTCAATGTGAATCTAACACCTGAACGCGTCGCAACACTTGTTGATGAGATTGGGATTGCCTTTATGTTTGCACCCAACTTTCATCCAGCCATGCGATATGCAGCACCGGTTAGAAAAAAATTAGGTGTGAGAACCATTTTTAATCTCTTGGGCCCACTTGCCAATCCAGCTTTAGCGACTCATCAAGTATTAGGTGTTTATGAAGCAGCATTGACAGAAACTATGGCAAAAGTACTGTCTAGATTAGGAAGTGAACACGTGATGGTGGTGCATGGTGAAGATGGTATGGATGAAATTTCAATCTCAAGTGTGACTCAAGTGAGTGAACTCAAAAATAAATCGATCACGACTTATACGATTAAACCCAATGATTTTGGATTCGAGATGGCAGATCTTAAAGCTATTCAAGTAGAAAATGTCGATGCATCCAAAGCTATGATGCTTGATGTATTGAAGGGCAGCAAAGGACCTCATCGTGATATCACACTTCTTAATGCCGGCGCTGCGATTTATGTAAGTGGACTCACATCTACTTTAAAAGACGGTATTGAAAAAGCTGCATCAGTGATTGATCAGGGCTTGTCATCTAAAAAACTAGAGATATTGAAAGTGGCATCTCATGGCTAATATTCTCGATACCATCATTGCAACTAAATTTGAAGAAATCAAAGAGTCGCAAAAAATTAAATCACTCGATCAATTAAAAGATGAAGTGAAAAGTGCATCTCAACCCAGGGGTTTTGTAAAAGCGATTGAAACGCAACTCTCAAAAAATAAATCGGCAGTGATTGCTGAAATTAAAAAAGCGAGCCCATCTAAAGGCATCATTCGAGAAAATTTTAATCCTAAAGAGATTGCCATTTC
>DAIOGA010000017.1:14308-15764 GCA_036745495.1 Candidatus Methylopumilus sp. | reverse complement strand
AAAGCTATAAAAATATTTAAACGCATCATGCCTATCCATTTAAGGTTATTAAATCAGTAATTATTTTTGCTGCCTTAGGTGCCATAGTCAACCCATAACGATAATGTCCTATGTTTAAGTATACATTATTGTATTTATGATGCTTTTCTATCATAGGTACATTTCCTTTCGAACCTGGTCTCAAGCCACTCCATTGATTTTCAATATTGTAGTTTTCTAATGCTGGCATTAAAGATTCAGCTTTCTTTTGAAGAGAATGTCTAGCCTCTTCTGTAATGCTTTTATCAAAACCAACATCCTCTTTTGTACTCCCCGCAAGAACTATGCCATCATGTCTTTGCACCAAATAGAAATCATCTTTGTAAAGAATATAGGGCAACTTTTCTTGAATAGCAGGGTATTGAATGAGCTGCCCTCTTATCGGTTTAATTTTTGGCATCTCAATTTCATTTAAAATATAGGAGCTCCATGCTCCAGAAGCCACAACATAATAATCAGCTTTTAAATTCATCCCATTCTCGATTTGAAGATGGCGGATAAAATCACTTGAATCGGAAATGGGAGTAACTTTTTGATGTTCCATCATGACAACATTATTTTTAATTAAATATGTTTTCAAGGCTTTAAGTAAACGAGGATTTCTAATTTGAGCAACTTGAGGCAAAAGTAAGCATATTGTTTTTTCTGTTTGCACTTGCTGAATTTCAATATGATTTTTTTGGCACCAACTTATTGCGTGATCTTTATCAGCAACACCATAGATCAACATTCCTGAATCAACCCATTCAGGATCTATCCCTGTATCTTTTTTTAGAGTCTCAGAAAGCTCATAATAAAAGTTAGCGCTTCCAAAACAAAGATCATTAACAGTATCTTCGTAGTTCCAAGGTAATAAAGGAGAAAGAATGCCAGCCCCAGCCCATGAAGCTTCTTGGCCTATAGCGTTTTGATCAACCAAAACGACTTCGTATCCTTTTTTAATAAGAAAAAATGAGGTTATACACCCCACGATACCGCCGCCAATGACAGCAACTTTTTTTGTCATACGCTATTTGCCAGTCAGTATGTATTTTTCTAGAGCATTAAGTTTATCTGCTATGCCTAACACTACAAGAACATCCCCAGAAGACAAAACAATATCATCTCTAGGCTCTATATCTTCTAACATGTTAGGACGTCTTAAATACTTAAGCTCAACACTAAACATAGCAAATGGAATCTGGATAAGCTTCCATGAATGTACATGTGATTTTTTATTAATTTCGATCGCATGCAATCTCAATTGAGGCTCTGTCACTTCAGCTTCCGCATCTGACAAGCCGCCAAAATAGCCTCTAAACATTTTATAACGCTCTTCTCTAAAAGAACGGATACGCTTCACGACTCGATTTAAAGGAACGCCTAAAACGACAAGCGCATGCGAGGCTAACATTAGACTGCCTTCTAAAATTTCTGG
>DAIOGA010000017.1:4509-14208 GCA_036745495.1 Candidatus Methylopumilus sp. | reverse complement strand
TCAATCGCGATAAAAGGAATATTTTCTTCCTTTAAAAAACGGCCTAAGTACTGCCCACTTCTACCATAGCCACATAAAATTACATGATCTTTTAAAGCGCTTCCTATCGATTGAATTGCTTGGATTGTATCGGCACTATTACGGTTATAACTTTTTGACAAATAACGCGCTATGCGGCCGTTATATTGAATAATGAATGGAGCTAACATCATTGAAAATAATGAAGCAGCAAGAATAATTTGGAATGCATGTGAACCAATGACATGCTCTTCTCTCGCAAGAGCTAATATCACAAAACTAAACTCTCCGGCTTGCGCCAAAATAAGTCCAGTTCTAATACCTACACCAATTTCATAATTAAATAATCGTGTCAAAAGCGTAATCACAAAGGCCTTAAATAAGATAAATCCCAAAGTAATTAAAACGACATAACCAATATTCGAAGCAATTTGGTGAAGATTAAGCAACATACCAATACTTATAAAGAAAAGGCCCAATAAAATATCTCTGAAGGCTGCAATATCTGATTCAACTTGATAACGATAACGTGTCTCCGAAATAAGCATCCCAGCCATAAACGCTCCGATGCCGTAAGATAATCCAGCCATCTTAGTAGCAAAGGAAAATAAGAGTGTAATCATCAATACATTCATGATGAACAATTCGCGCGATCTTTGATTTGCTACCACGGCAAACCAAGAATTCATCAAAGGCCTGCCAAATTTAAAAAGAATAGAAAATAAAAAAATAGCTTTTAAAAGTGACATTAAAAATATAGTGCCAATATCACTTGTTGAGGCACCAAGAGCTGGGATCAATATTAAGATTGGAATAACAGCAATATCTTGAAAGAGCAAAATACCAATAGCTAATCGACCATGCCTTGAATTTAAATCAACACGCTCCATTAAAATTTTTGAAACAATGGCTGTTGATGACATAGTAAACGCGCTGCCAATTACAAACGCTGAAGTTAAATGAAGCCCTAACCACCAGGCAAGACTAATGGAAGCGAATAAAGTAATAAATACTTGTGCACCACCCAAACCGAAAAGTATATTCCTCATGGAATAAAGCTTAGGCAAGCTAAATTCAAGTCCAATACTAAACATTAAAAATACAATACCGAATTCAGCAAAATGACGACCAGACTCAGAGTCAGGAAGTACCCCGATCAAATGAGGTCCTAAAATTAAACCCACAACAAAATAAGCAATCATCGCGGGTAATTTTAAATATCGGAATAGTCCAACTAGTAAAACTGAGCTTACTAGCAAGACAAGAACTAAGGGCAGAGAGTCAAACATTCATTTATCCAAGATTAATCAATAATTTTTAGGCTTAAAGTACATATAAACCCTTTTACACGAGTATCTATTACCCTCTACAATATCAATATGACGAAGACATCATCTAAAAATACGCTTGAACGCGCCCGCCAAGTCCTTGAAATTGAAGCACAAGAAATTTCATCTTTAGCAAATAGACTTGATGATCATTTCGTCAATGCTGTTCAGCTCATTTTACATTGCGATGGCAGAGTTGTGGTGAGTGGGATGGGGAAATCAGGGCATATTGGAAGAAAATTAGCATCTACTTTCGCAAGCACTGGAACTCCTAGTTTCTTTATGCATCCGGCAGAAGCCAGTCATGGTGATTTAGGAATGATTACATCTAATGATGTAGTTATTTTTCTATCAAACTCAGGTAAAAGTGATGAGCTCTTATCTATCCTTCCTGTCATTAAAAGAATTGGTGCAAAAATTATTTCAATTACAGGCAATAGCAATTCCGAGCTTGCAAAAGAATCTGAAATTCATTTAAGTGCACAGGTTTCTCAAGAAGCTTGTCCTTTAGGACTTTCTCCTACAGCCAGTTCAACAGCATCGCTTGCTCTTGGTGATGCATTAGCCATCTGCGTTCTTGATCAGAGAGCATTTACAGCTGAAGATTTTGCTAGATCACATCCAGGCGGTAGCCTAGGGAAAAGACAAGTGATTAGAGTTCGAGACATTATGCGAAAAGCTGAACAGGTTCCTTCAATCAATGATCACGCATTACTTTCTGATGCAGTCCTCGAAATATCTCTTAAAGGATTAGGTTTTACTGCAATAGTGGATAAAGAGTCTAGGCCTATTGGCATGTTTACTGACGGAGATTTAAGAAGACAACTTTCTAAAAAAATAGATTATGAAAAACAATCTATCAAAGAAATTATGAATAAAAATCCTAAAACAATATTTGATGATCAAATTATTATTGATGCGATCAATCTTATGGAGAGTAATAAAATTAATGGAATCCTTGTGGTGAATAGAGAATCCAAATTAGTAGGTGCCTTTAATATGCATGACCTTTTTAAAGCGAAAGTGATTTAATGGATTCTAATCTCAAGGCCCGCGCGCAAAAAATCAAACTTGTTATTTTTGATGTTGATGGCGTAATGACGGATGGCTCACTCTTCATAGGGGATGATGGCCAGGAATATAAAATGTTCAATACTCAAGATGGCTTGGGCATGCGATTACTTAAAAAAAGCGGCATTAAACTTGCAATTATTACTGGTCGCAATTCCAATAGCGTTCTTATTCGCGCCGAAAACTTAGAAGTCGATTACTTTTATCAAGGTATTTCAGATAAAAAAGAAGCATTTTCTGATCTCATCAAAAAAGCTGGATTGAAAGCAGAGGAATGTGCATTTATGGGAGATGACATTGTAGATTTACCCCCCATGTTGCAATCAGGTTTAGCTATCACAGTTCCAGCAGGTCATGATGAAGTTAAAAAAATTGCGCATTTTATTACAGAAAAAATTGCTGGATATGGTGCCGTTCGAGAAGCTTGTGATTTAATTATGAAAGCACAAGGCACTTATGATGCAATCATTGCGCCTTACTTTAAATGATCAATCGCTTCTCTGTTTTATTTCCTATTTTCTTCGCTGCAATCTTGGCTTTTATTTCTTATTGGGTTCAAATTTCTGTTGAAAATGAAAGTGAAAAAAGAGGAAATAAGTTGAGCAATAGCCCTGATTACTTTTTAACAAACTTTAAAACAACACAGACTGAATCAGATGGTTCTATTCGTTTTATTTTATCGGCAAATGAAATGACACACTTTGGTCAAGATGATACAACGCGCCTAAAAAAACCACTTCTTATTAGATACAAAAATAATGTGCCTAGCTCTCAGATTGAAGGTGGCGTTGGTCTTGTTTCAACTGATGGCGAAGAAGTACAGATTATTGATAATGTAAAGGTGGCTCGACTCGAAACAGAAACAAAACCAAAAATGGAACTTTTTACAGATCAATTAACTGTGTTGCCCAATAAAGACCAGGCATTTACAAAAAGACCCGTTCGCATTACTCAAGATCCTAAAACCGTCGTCAATGCAATTGGCATGAGATATGATAAAAAGAATGGAATAATGACGTTGTTAGAGAAAGTTCGTGTGCATTATGAAAAACCAATAAAGAAAACAAATTTAAACGCTCATCCTATTATTCAAAATAAGAATCCGAAAAAATAATGCGCTCATATTTTTTTAAACCATCATTACTGAAATTTATCTTCATTTGTTTATGTTTTGTAGGTGTAAATTCGTCTTACGTTTTTGCGGAAAAAGCCGATCGAGATAAGCCAATCGAACTTGAGTCCGACACAATGACATCTGACGATTCAAAGAATACTAGCGTATATACTGGTAATGTCATTTTGACACAAGGTACACTTCTCATTAAAGCTGACGAACTTACCGTTCGAGAAGATAATCAAGGTTTTCAACATAGTACAAGTATTGGCAATCCGACAACCTTCAAACAAAAACGAGAGGGTAAAAATGAATATATTGAAGGAAGTGCTCAGAGAATCGAATATGACGGCCGAATGGATAAGGTTCATTTATATAGCAAAGCTTGGGTAAAAAAAGGTGAAGATGTCGTATATGGTGATTACATTATGTACGACGCAAATGCTGAATTTGCAAAAGCAATGTCAGGCAATACTAAAAATAAGGCGGGGGAAACTGTGCCTGGCGGCAGAACGCGTGCAATTATTCAGCCAAAGAAAAAACCACAGGAATAGCGAATTAATATGAGCGAATTAGTTATTGAGAACCTTAAAAAAACCTTTAAAAAAAGAACTGTCGTTCAAGATGTATCTTTAACTATCAAGAGTGGCGAAATTGTAGGATTATTGGGCCCCAATGGTGCCGGAAAAACAACCAGTTTTTATATGATCGTAGGCCTTATTCCAACTGATCGAGGACGGATTTCGCTAGATAATGTAAACCTATCCAAAATGCCAATTCATAGCCGCGCAAAATTAGGCTTGTCTTATCTACCTCAAGAACCTTCAATCTTTAGAAAAATGACAGTAGCTGAAAATATTTTAGCAATCTTAGAATTGCAAGAATTAACTCGCGAAAAAATGAATGCAAGACTTGAAGAGCTTCTTCAAGAATTAGGTATTAGTCATATTAGAAATAATGCTGCAATCAGTCTGTCAGGTGGCGAAAGACGTCGTGTTGAAATTGCTAGATGTCTTGCTTCTGATCCGGCTTTTATTCTATTAGATGAACCTTTTGCAGGAATTGATCCTATTGCGGTGATTGATATCCAAAAAATCATTAAATATCTTGCTAAGCAAAAAATTGGCATCCTTATTACGGATCATAATGTTCGTGAAACTTTGGGCATTTGTGATCGCGCATATATTGTAAATCAAGGCAAAATTCTTGCATCAGGCCTACCTAAAACTCTTGCTAATGATCAAAATGTTAAAGATGTTTATTTAGGTAAAGACTTTTATCTATAACTATTCAAATTAGCGCTATTTAGGCGATGAAACAAAACCTTCAATTTAAAGCGACTCAGCATTTATCGCTTACCCCGCAACTTCAACAATCTATTAAGCTTTTACAGATGTCTTCGGTTGAGCTTAACCAAGAGCTTGAAATTTTAATTCAACAAAATCCATTGATTGAAATGATAGAAGAGGAAGATGAGGAAGAAAATAAAAATACTTCGCCAATCTCCCAAGAAGAAACTTCATTTGAAATTTCAAATCATCAAGAATCTCAAGAACCAATTTATGAGCATGAAATTAATTGGGATGATGAATACACAAAAGATAATTATGTTGATTCAACCGAATATCAAGAGCCCGTATCGCAAACATTAAAACAATACCTTGAAGATATTTTTCACTTAATTCCAATTAGTGAAAAGGATCAGGCGATTATTTCTCTTTTAATAGACTCAATCAATGAAGATGGCTATCTAGAAGAGCCTCTTGATTACTTCTTAGCAAGCATCCCAATAGAGTATGAAGTTAGTATAGAAGAAATAGAATCTTTACTAAAACTCCTTCAAAAACAAGCACCCCCTGGTATAGGCGCAAGAGATCTCATAGAATGCCTAACACTACAACTTGAGAGTAAAGACGAAAATCCAATTCATTCTCTTTCAATTAAAGTAATTAAAAACCATCTAAACCTTTTAGCTTCACGTGACTTTGTGAGACTAAAAAAAATATTAGGGTGTGAAGATGAAGCTTTAAGAGATGTTCAGAAAGTAATTAAAAGCCTTAATCCAAAACCTGGAAATATATTTTCCACTATTGAAAGTCACCACTTCATTCAACATGAAGTGAATGTCAAAAAAGTTAAAACTAAATGGCAAGTTTCGTTAAATGAGCAAGCTATTCCAAAACTCCGCTTAAATCATATTTATCGAGACTTAATAAAAAATTCACAAAATGAAGTCTCCCATCATTTATCAAGTCAAATCCAGGAGGCCAAGTGGATTGTGAAAAATATTCAACAGCGCTTTATCACAATCCTTAAAGTCTCTGAAGCCATCATGAGACATCAAAAAGACTTTTTAGATCATGGTGAATCTATGATGAAACCTCTTGTTTTAAGAGAGATTGCTGAAGAGGTAGGTCTTCATGAATCTACGATTTCCCGTGTTACATCAAATAAATATATTAATACGCCCCGAGGTATTTACGAGCTCAAATTTTTCTTCGGTAGCTCAATTGATAGTGCATCAGGGAATGAACTTGCATCTACTGCAATTAGGGCTAAAATTAAAGAAGTCATTAAACAAGAAGATCCGAAAAAACCACTTTCAGACAATGAAATTGTCTTATTATTGAAGAATCAAGGTATTAATATCGCTCGCAGAACCGTTGCAAAATACAGGGAAATATTAAATATTGCCCCAACCAACCTTAGAAAAATTTTATAACTTTAACCTTAAGGAAATGACATGAATATTCATTTAACCGGCCACCATTTAGAAATTACTCCGTCATTAAAGGAATATATTCAAACTAAATTAGCTAAGATTTTTCATCATTTCGATCATGTAATTGACGCAAAAGTAACTCTGACCGTAAATAAATTAGAGCATATTGCTGAAGCTACCATTCATCTGCCCAAGAGTGATATCCATGCTGAATGCAGAGGCGAAAGTATGTACACTGCAATTGATTTACTATCAGGCAAATTAGATCGCCAAGTCATCAAATACAAAGAAGTTCATAAAGACCATCACCGAGTTCAGGGTGGCTTAAAACATCAACCGATTGAATGATGTATTTATCAAAGTTCTTAAATTTCATTTCCTTAAAATCCAAAGAGCCTGAAGATATAAGTCACACACACGGCGTGTTTGTTGATATAAAAGGTAAGGGTATTTTAATTATTGGAAAATCAGGTATTGGCAAAAGTGAGGTGGCGCTTGATTTGATTTATAAAGGGCACAGGCTTATTGCTGATGATAGCGTGTCATTTTATAAAAGAAATCAAAACACCCTTGTAGGTAAACCGCCCTCATTATTAAAAAACTTAATGGAAGTCCGCGGCCTAGGGATTATTGACATTAAAAAATTGTTTGGTCGTAAAAGTGTGGTTCCGGAGAAAAAACTTTTTTTAGTGATTGAATTAAAAGCATTCCAAAAAGAAATTGATTGTTCAAGGTTAGAAATGACTGTGAATTCTTTTAGACTTTTTGATATTAACATTCCTAAAATTGAAATCCCCGTGACCGAAACAAGACATGTAAGTTTATTGATTGAAACCGCTGTTAAAAATTACATATCGCTTCAAAAGGGATCTAATACAATAAATAATTTATCAGAGAAACTTAATATGCAATTACGTTTGGATCATTAATTATGGAAGTTATTATTATTTCAGGATTATCAGGTTCAGGTAAAAGTATTGCCTTAAACGCGCTCGAAGATAATGATTTTTATTGTATTGATAATTTACCTGTCACCCTTTTATCGAATATTTCTCAACATCTTAATCATGAGCATCAAGATAAGGTTGCAATTAGTGTTGATATCAGAAGTATCGATATTGAAAAATTACCCTTCGTTATTAAAGAAATTGAATCTTTATCGATTAAAACAAAATTGATTTATCTAGAATCATCAACTGAATCTATTGTCAGGCGATTTGGTGAAACTAGACGTAGGCATCCTCTCGCAAACGAAAAGCTATCTCTTGCTGAAACTATAGAAAAAGAGCGTTCTATGCTTGCACCTCTAGCTGAGATTGGATACAAAATTGATACGAGCAGTATGTCAGTGAATGCATTAAAGAAAGCATTAAGTGAATTGATTGAATTAAAAGAGGATCATCTCGCTTTACAATTTAGTTCGTTCGGATACAAATTTGGCATCCCTCTTGATGCGGATTTCATATTCGATGTACGCTGCCTTCCTAATCCACACTACGAATCAAATCTTAAAAATTTAACTGGGCTGGATAATCCTGTTGCAGATTTTTTTCAAGGCTATAAAGAAGTTGATAAAATGTATCAAGATATCAATCACTTTGTAAACGAATGGCTGAGCGCTTTTAAAAAAGACCAAAGACATTCTTTGCATATAGCTATTGGCTGTACGGGCGGCAAACATCGTTCTGTTTATATTGCAAATAAATTATTTACTAACTTCTTTAACCCAAAATCTCAGGTAATTATTCGCCATAGAGATATTAACCATTAGACACTTATGATTGGCATCCTTCTTATTACGCACGGCGAACTTGGAAAATCACTGATTGAATGTGCAACCCATGTTCTTGGAGATAAACCAAAATTTCTAGACTCTCTTACTATTGAAAATGATTGTGCACATGACAATATGTATAAAGAAATCTCTGAGAAAATTAATCTCTTAGATCAAGGCAAAGGCGTTCTGATTCTCACAGACATTTTTGGAGCAACGCCCTGTAATATCATTACAAAAATAATTAAGCCAGGAAAAGTAAATGCAATTGCAGGTGTTAATTTATCAATGCTAATCCGAAGCATTAGCTATCGCCATGAGTCTTTTGATACTCTCGTTGCTAAAGCTATTGAAGGTGCCCAAGATGGCATTATTCATATTCAATCCAATCAATCATGTTAATAATCCCCATCAAAATTATTAACAAACTAGGTTTGCACGCAAGAGCTTCTGCGAAGCTCACTCAAGTGGCTAATCAATTCGAATCTGATATATGGATTGAGAAAAATGGTAAAAAAGTAAATGCAAAAAGCATTATGGGTGTAATGATGCTAGCGGCAAGCCAAGGTTCAGATGTCACAATCACAACCCAGGGCTCTGATGAAAAAGAAGCTTTGAATTCCATTGTAGATCTTATCAATGATTATTTTGGTGAAGGCGAATAAAGCCAAATGACTCCATTTAGCCTCCATGGCATTGGTGTTTCTAATGGCATTGCTATAGGCAAAGCACATTTAATTTCTAACGCGCTTCTTGAAGTCGTTCAATACGATATTGATATAAAAAATATTCCTCACGAAGTTAAAAGATTTGAAGATGCTATTGCTGCTGTCAGAATTGAGCTCAATAAAATAAAATCTCAACTCCCTTCTGATTCCCCTGGAGAATTAGGCGCTTTTATTGATACACACATAATGATACTTAACGACAAGTCACTATCTGTATTGCCGAAATCTATTATCGAAAATGAAAAATGCAATGCGGAATGGGCAATCAAGAAACAAATGGATAGTGTTGTAAATCAATTCGATCAAATCGAAGATCAATATCTAAGAGAGAGAAAGCAAGACGTTATACAGGTAGTTGAAAGAGTCATCAAAATTCTTTTAGGTCACTCAAACCAAATTGCTGTAAAGAATAAAGAAAAATTAACGATTTTAGTGGCTCATGATATTTCGCCGGCAGATGCTCTTCACTTCAAGAATCATAAATATGCTGCTTTCATTACGGATGGTGGTGGTGTTACTTCTCATACCGCTATCTTATCTAGGAGTTTAAATATTCCTTCAATCGTAGCATTACAAAATGCTAGGGCGTTAATACGCGATAACGATTTAATTATCGTCGACGGAACAGAAGGTGTAGTGATTGTTAATCCAACTCAAGAAATTCAAAAACATTACAAAAAAATTCAGGATTCATGGGATAACGAACAAGAAAAACTTCAGCGTATCAAAACAAAAAAATCAATCACAAAAGATGGGGCTTCAATTCATCTTTTTGCAAATATTGAAGTTCCAAACGATATTATCTCAGTCAACACTTCAGGTGCTACTGGTATTGGTTTATTTAGAACAGAATTCTTATTTATGAATAGGCAGGATATGCCAGATGAAGAAGAGCAATTTCAAGCATATAAGAAAGTTGCTGAAGCTATGGGCAAAAGACCTGT
>DAIOGA010000017.1:0-4409 GCA_036745495.1 Candidatus Methylopumilus sp. | reverse complement strand
GAAAGAGCAAAGGCAAGTCTAAGAAAAGAAAAAATAAAATTTAATGAAAAAATTCTTATTGGCGGCATGATTGAAATACCTGCTGCCGCTATCAGTGCAGATATTTTCGCTCAAGAACTCGACTTTTTATCTATAGGTACAAATGATTTAATTCAGTATGCGCTCGCAATCGATCGCACGGATGACTCAGTATCTCACTTATATAATCCACTGCACCCTGCTGTTTTGAAGTTAATTGCTCTTACAATAAAATCCGCACATAAATATAAAAAATCTATCGCTATTTGTGGTGAAATGGCAGGAGAACCCAAGCTTACCAAGTTATTAATTGCTATGGGCATTGAGCAACTCTCTATGCATCCTTCTCATATTCTGAGTGTCAAACAACAAGTTTTAAATAGCTCAATTAAAAATATGAAAACTTCTGTTGTTAAATTACTTAATTTAAACGAAGTCGATAAAATTGAAACTTTACTAAAAAAAATTAATCAATCTGTCTAGATAACAACTTTTTAATTATGATGATGAATCCTGTCTTGTATCGCGAAAGCCTCCCCCTATTCGATAGAATCGAACCCGATCATGTTTCTCCAGCTATTGAAAGTGTTCTCAACGAAGCAAATACATTAATTCATTCTCTTAAAGAAATGAACGCCCCTACTTCATGGAACAATTTTGTAGAGCCTATAGAAATTATCAGTGAAAAAATTTCAAGGGCTTGGGGCCAAATCGAGCATCTTAATGCTGTTATTAACTCAGACAGCTTAAGAAAAGCCTACAACGATAATCTTATAAAATTAACTGAGTTCTATACAAATCTTTCTCAAGATGAGTCTCTTTACAAGAAATACCAATCCCTTAAAGATAGCGAAGTATTTAAATCGCTCACACCTTCTCAAAAGCGCATCATTGATAATGTTCTGCGTGAATTTAAATTGGGCGGGGCTGAACTCAATGAAACAGACAAGAAAAGATTTAAAGTTATTCAAGAAAAGCTTGCAAAACTTTCAACTCAATTCGAAGAAAATATTTTAGATGCTACCAATGAATTTTCTATTTTTGTAGATCATCTGGATGAGCTTATAGGCATTCCAGAAGAAAATATTAAGAAAGCTCACGCTGAAGCTAAAGAAGATAAAAAGGAAGGCTATAAATTCACTCTTCACTTCCCATCTTATCTGCCAGTTATGCAATATGCAGACAATAGAACCTTGCGTGAAAAACTTTATCATGCTTATGCTACACGTGCATCCGAACTTGCTTCGCCTAAATTTGATAATACAAACCTTATAGAAGAGATTCTCTCGCTTCGCTATGAATCTTCACAGCTCCTTGGCTTTAAACATTTTACTGAGATGTCACTTGTCACTAAAATGGCAAAATCAAGTGAAGAAGTTATAACTTTCCTCATGGATTTAGCTAACAAAGCAAAACCTTTTGCTTTGAAAGATATGGATGAACTTAAATCTTTTGCTAAAACCTTAAAGATAGAAAAATTAGAGGCTTGGGATATCGCTTATGTGTCCGAAAAACTCCGCCAAGCCAAATATAGCTTTTCGGAAAATGAAGTTAAACAATACTTCCCTGAGCATCGTGTTCTAAAAGGCCTCTTTAAAGTAGTTGAAACCATCTTTAAATTAAAGATTATCAAATCAGATGCTCCTACTTGGCATAAAGATGTAAGTTTTTATTCTATAAAAAATGAAAATGATGAATTGATTGGTCAATTTTATTTTGATTTATACGCGCGTAATCACAAGCGAGGTGGTGCGTGGATGGATGAAGCCATATCTCGATATAAAAATTCTCTCGGATCATCACACCCCGTAGCTTTTTTGACATGTAATTTCTCATCTCCTTCAGAAAATAAACCAGCTTTATTTTCTCATGATGATGTAATTACTCTTTTCCATGAATTTGGCCATGGACTTCATCATATGCTAACCAAAGTTGATGATTACAGCATTTCTGGTATCAAAGGAGTTGAATGGGATGCTGTTGAATTGCCTAGTCAATTTATGGAAAATTTCTGCTGGGAATGGGATGTAGTAAAACATATGACCGAACATGTTGATAACAAGAATACTTTGCCTAAAAATTTATTTGACAAGATGATTGAAGCTAAAAATTTCCAATCAGGTATGCAAACTTTAAGGCAAATTGAATTTTCTTTATTCGACATCAGATTACATACCGAATATAGCGATCAAAATAAAATTAACCCTTTAAAGCTTCTAGAAACTATTCGCGATGAAATTGCTGTGGTAAGACCTCCCTCTTGGAATCGTTTTCCTAACAGCTTTTCTCATATCTTTGCCGGTGGCTATGCAGCGGGTTATTACAGTTATAAGTGGGCTGAGGTTTTGGCTTCTGATGCATTCAGTTTATTTGAAGAACAAGGTATCTTATCAAGTCATGCTGGTCAAAAATTTCAAAATGAAGTTTTATCACAAGGTGGCTCTAGGCCTGCTATGGAATCTTTTATCGCTTTCCGTGGTCGAGAACCCACTGTTGATGCGTTACTTAGACATAGTGGCATGGCTTAAGCTTTATGAAGCTCGCAACGTGGAATGTAAATTCTCTCACTGTAAGATTAGGTCAAGTTGAAGAATGGATTAAGAAAGAAAAGCCTGATCTTCTTTTGCTTCAAGAAACAAAACAAGAAAATCTTAAATTTCCTCACGAAACCCTACAAGCTTTAGGTTACAACTCGATCCATAATGGACAAAAAACATACAATGGCGTTGCAATTATAAGTAAATATGAACTTCTTGATATTCAAAATAATATTCCTGGTTTCGAAGACGAACAAAAGAGATTGATCGCTGCAACTGTAAATACAAATCAAGGAAAAATTAGAGTGGTTTGTGTTTATGTTCCTAACGGCCAATCTGTGGATTCAGATAAATATCTATATAAACTCAATTGGCTAAAACATTTCACTTTATGGCTTAAAAATGAAATGGAGTCATATCCAGATATCATTATTGCGGGTGACTTTAATATTGCGCCTCAAGATATTGATTGCCATGATCCAGAAGCCTGGAAAAATAATGTGCTTGTAAGCCCCAAAGAAAGAGAGGCATTTCAAAAAATTATTGCTTTAGGACTTTCTGATAGCTTTAGAACAATCAATCCCTCTGAAAACCAATATAGCTGGTGGGATTATCGCATGGCTGGATTTAGAAGAAATCTTGGCATGCGTATTGATCACATACTCACAAATAAGAATCTAGTAGATAAGATAAAAGTGTCTGCAATTGATAAAGAGCCAAGAAAATCAGAGCGCCCATCAGATCATACGCCTGTCATTATCGAAATTTAATTTACTTTACTTTGATACCGAGCTGTTTTAATTTCCTATAGAGATGAGTTCTCTCGACACCTGAAACTTCAGCAAGTTTTGCCATACTTTGATCATCTTGATTTAGGTGATGTTTAAAATACATTTTTTCAAAATCATCACGCGCATCTCTTAATGGTTTATTAAAAATATCATCAAAACCCAGATCTTTATTGTCTTTATTCTTCTTGGAAGACTTATTTTTATCATGCAATAAGTTAAATTGATTTGAAACGCGCTTAACATCATCTGCGGTAATTTTTTCAAGCAAACTAGTTTGCATTAAATTAAAAACAAAGCTTTCTAGCTCTTCTATATCTCCTATCCAATTCATCGTGCGCATCATATTTAAAGCGGCCACATCAAAAGCTTTGTAATCAGATTTATCAGATTTTGCAAGATACATCGTCAAAATAGATGACGCTAACTCTGGGATATCTTCTTTATGTTCATTGATTGAGGGAAGAAGTAACGATCCAGGCAATAATTCATTTAAAATCCGCTCGTCAAAATTTACTTCATTTGCCTGGGCTAGGGACTTTGAAGTAGCACAAATAATTCTTACATCATAATTAGCAGCTTTACTAATTAATAAATTTAAACCCTTTTGCTGGGCTTTAGTTAAATGAGAAATCTCATTTAAAAAAATAGATCCGCCCCTATGTTCGTCTAAAAGATCTAAAGGTGCATTTGAGACAACCTCAAAATCTCTTACATCAATCCAGGGTTGATTCTTAGGATGTAAGTATTGTGCACAAATTTTTGCACAGCCTCCTTGCGGACCCACAAGAAGAAGCGGCGTCTTTAACGAAATTATTTTATCAAGCCTTTTCTTAAGATCTTGTATAACTTGGCTTTTGCCAATATTTAGCAAATTAATTTCTATTTTTGGTAGATTATTTGCGTGTTTAAGTGCTTCATTTACAGTTTTTAAAAGTTTCTGAAGTGTGATTGGTTTTTCAAGAAAATCAAAAGCGCCTATTTTAGTGGCTTCTATAGCAGTATCAATTGTTCCATGTCCTGACATCATAACAACTGGACTAGTAAGAAATTTTTCATTTACCCA
>DAIOGA010000016.1:13723-17174 GCA_036745495.1 Candidatus Methylopumilus sp. | reverse complement strand
TTAATTGAATTAAAGTTGGTAGTGCAGGTAAAAATGATTCTGCGTCATTACTTGATACAGCAATAATTTTCCCTTGATCAGAAATGATTGTGGCGTCTTGAACTCCAGATTTTTCTCGGAGATCACTAAGTGCACCATATTGAGATGTTGTAGGCATAGATGATAGCGTAAGCGCCATACGCTCTGCTTTTAATTCTAAATCCGTCAACATAATATCTAATGCTTTTTGACCTAGCTTTAAGCCACCATCAAGTGCTGATTCAACTTTGACGTTAAACCATGATTCAATTGAGCGTGTTAAGAAATTTACGGACACCAAATATACAATTAATCCCGGTATAACTGCCATAAGAGTAAAAGAAATAACAAGTCTCATGGATAGGCGGCTGCCCATCACATCTTTTTTAATATTTCTAAATAATTTCTTAATCTGATTTGCAATAATTGCGATCAGGCTCAAAATAAAGACGCCGCTTAATATAAGAACAACGGTATATGAACTTCCTGAAATAAATTCTGAACTTGAGCTTGCTTTTGATAGAAGAAATAAAAGCAATGCACCAACTAAACTAGCAATGGCTATTAGATATCTCATTTTTTATTTACAAATATCCATTGAAATTGTTTAGAGGCTAATTGCCATTCTTGGTTATTTGTTATGTCCACCTGGAGTTGTTTGGGGAGTTTAGTCTTATCCAATCTTACTTGAAGATATGCTAAATACTTATCAGTATCATCAATCTGCGATTTATCAAAAACCCGCCAATTTTTTATTTTTTTCAGTTCGTTTTTTGCTTGAGTTAAATTATCAAAGGCGATAAGGTGATTTTCTGATTCAGTGAGAATAAATTGTCTAGATAACGCATGGAAACTCAATACTATTTCCTTTGTTTTTTTAGCGACCTCTTCATCGAACCAATATTTTCTAGGTTTTTTTAGTTCAAATTCAATAATAAAATTAATAGGAATGCCTTTTCTGATTGCCTCGTCTAAGTCATCGTTGAAAGTTAAGTCAAAATCAGCACTTAAAAAATATGCTTCGAATTGATTATTAATTTCAGCATTTTTGATGATCAAACTATTATCAGCTGCAATAACCGATGGGGATGCAAACAAACACATCCAAATCACAAGAAAGATATTCAGTTTAATTTTTTTCAAGCAATGCATAAAAAAATCCATCATGGTTTTCGCTTGGTATTAATTGATTTTGATGTCTACTATATTCAGAATCGACTGACCATTTTACTTCTTTTGCGTCATTATGTTCTTTAATAAAACTATCAATAACCTTCTGATTTTCATCGGGAAAGATAGAACATGTCGCGTAAAGTAATTTACCACCCTTTTTTAATAACTGCCACATAGCTTGCAACATGATTTTTTGTTGCCTAGTGAACATCTCCAGGTCACGAGGTCTTCTTAACCATTTAATATCTACATGTCTCCTCACTACGCCTGATGCTGAACATGGGGCATCTAGCAAAATACGATCAAATAATTTTTCATTCCACCATGTGTTAATCGCTGTTAAATCTGCACATTTCAACTGAGCGTGAAGTTGTAATCTCTCTAAATTTTGTTTTACCTTGTATAAGCGCTCTTTTTGTTGATCAATAGACACTAATTCAATGTCAGCAATTTCTAACATATGGCCAGTTTTACCACCAGGAGCGCTGCATGCATCAAGACAAATCTGGCCATCTTTAAGATCCAAAAGCTTTGCAGCAAGTTGTGCGCCCAAATCCTGAACGGATACTTCACCATCTATAAATCCAGGAATTTTTTCTACAGCGATAGGCTGTGTCAACTCCAATGCAACATCTCCTAAAACTCGATATGGAATTGCTTCGGATTTTAGTTTTTCTTCATATTGCTTAAGATTTATTTTTCTTACATTAATTCTTAACGTTAATGGAGGAAGCTTATTTCCATTCAGCAATATGCTTTCCCAATCTTTTTTGTAATTATCCTTAATGAGCTTAATCCACCACAAAGGGTAAGAGTAAAATGCCTCTTCATTACTTTTTAATTCTGTTTGCAGCTTTTCTTTCTGACGAATAAAATTTCTTAACACTCCATTTACAAACGCACCTGCCCAAGATTTATTGATGAATTTCGCGGCCTCTACAGCCTCATTAACCACAGTAAATTCCGTGGACTGATCATGATTCAATTGAAATAAAGCTACACAAAGCAAAGCTTCTATCTTTTTATTTGTTATCTTTTTATTAATGAGTTTTTGAATGAAAAATTGATTCTCGCCTAAAAAACGAACCGCCCCGTACGCCAAAAAAATTGCAACAGATTTTTGTTGCGGTGTAACGAGAGAATGATGATCAAAATGCCTGTCAAATACATGATTTAAATTGTGTCCTTTTATAACTTCAGACACACAATCGGCTGCAATAAGTTGGGAGTGATGCAAAATAATTACGACTTAAAGACGTCCCCCAAAATAAGTCGATGTCCCAGAATAAATTCCTTAGATTTTAGTCTTTTACCTCCAGGCATTTGAAGCTCTTTAACTAACAAAACGCCTTCGCCACATTTCACATGAATAAATTCATCTAATTTAATTAGTTCGCCTGCCTTTGCATTCTTATCAATATCTACACCAATTTCTGCATCCCAAATTTTACAAATAGCTTCACGATATTCTGTTTGTGCCACTGGAAATGGATTAAATGCTCTTATTTTTCTTGCAATAACATCAGAGGAATTATGCCAATCAATTTTTGACTCTTCTTTAGTCACTTTTTCAGCGTAGGTAACACTTGCTTCATCTTGGGGTGCAGATTTAAGTTCACCTTTCGTACTTAGCTCATCCATCACTTCTGTCATTAAGAGCGCCCCCATTTTCGCAAGGGCTTTTGTTAATTGTTCTGTTGTATCCTTTTCGCTGATTTGAATTTCAGTCTTTTTGATCATGTCACCTGCGTCTAATTTTTGAACTACACGCATGATAGTGACTCCAGTTTTTTTATCCCCCATCAAAATAGCACGATGAATTGGGGCAGCGCCTCGCCATCTTGGTAAAAGTGATGCATGTATATTAAAACAACCTAATGAGGGTAAATCGAGAATAGCTTGAGGAATGATCAGTCCATAAGCCGCCACGATCATTACATTAAAATCAATTGCAGCTAACATCTCGTAAGATTCTTTACTTTTTAATTCTGAAGGCTGATAAACAGGAATGCTTAATGCATTGGCTTTCAATTTAATGGGACTTGGATGAAGTTTTAAACCTCGACCTGATGGCCTATCTGGCTGAGTTAATACACCAACGACCTTATAACCTTTATCATGAAGTGCCTCTAGAGCTGGCACAGCAAAATCTGGAGTGCCCGCAAAAATGATTTTTAATGAGTTCACGATATAGATTTCGCCGAATTAAGCATTCACTAAATGCTCTTTAGCGCGTTTTTTCATTTTTGTTTTGATACGG
>DAIOGA010000016.1:0-13623 GCA_036745495.1 Candidatus Methylopumilus sp. | reverse complement strand
TTAAGCATTCACTAAATGCTCTTTAGCGCGTTTTTTCATTTTTGTTTTGATACGGTTGCGCTTTAACGGGGATAAGTATTCTACGAATACTTTACCTAAAAGGTGATCCATTTCATGCTGAATACACACGGCTAGTAAACCATCTGCTTCAAGCTCAAAAGATTTCCCTTCTCGATCAAGTGCTTTTACTTTAATACGTTCGGCACGTGTTACTGACTCAAATACATCGGGTACCGACAAACAACCTTCTTCATATGCTTGCTGTCCTATTGATTCAATAATCTTAGGGTTAATAAAAACTTTTAAACTATCTTTTGTTTCAGAAATATCTACCAAAATTAATTGAAGATGACGATTGACCTGAGTTGCAGCCAAACCTATACCAGGCGCAGCATACATCGTTTCCGCCATATCATCGATAAGCTTCCTAATCGAGTTATCCACAACTTCGATTGGTTTTGCAATGGTGTGCAATCTCGGGTCGGGATAATTTAATATATTTAAAATTGCCATAAATGTTGATTATTTTATTTATTGCTGATAACTTAACTACAAGGCCTAAACACCTTAAACTTATTAGACACATTAAGAATATTATACTTTGCTAATAGCTCAATTACCTGACTCAAATTCATTTAGCTTTCACTTACTTTTAAGCCATTTTTCATTCACTATCGTAAAGGAATCTTTATGCTAGAACTGCTTATTTATATGTTTGAAAATTATCTGAGCACACAAAATTTACCCGACTTTAAAAGCATTACTGCGGAACTTGAAGCTGCAGGATTTGATAATCAAGATATTGAAAATGCCTTTACTTGGTTTAATCAGTTAAAAGCGATGACAAATGCTATTCCTGTAAAAAATAGCGCTTGTTCTTCTCTAGGTTATCGAATGTACTCAGACAATGAGCAAAAGAAGATAAGTGCTGAAAGCTTAGGTTTTGTATTATTCCTAGAACAAGCTAAAGTTTTAGATGCAAATGAACGAGAAATTATTCTCGATCGTGCTATGGCTCTCAAACAAGAGCATATTAATATCGAAGAAATGCGCTGGATTGTCATGATGGCCCTTTGGAATGAAGGCCGTGAAAAAGACTTTTTATTTATAGAAGATGCAATCTATCAAGATCACAATTTAGTTTTACACTAAGTTCCTTCTATATTTTGAATGATGCGGGAAATAATACCTGCTTGATTTAAGGTGTAGAAATGTAAGCTGGGTACGTCCCATCCAATTAAAACTTCACAAAGTTCAGATATTACATCGACACCATATGATCTCAAAGAAGGCAAATCGTCTCCGTAGCTTTCCAATTTAATTCTAAGCCAACGAGGTATTTCTGCACCGCAATTTGATGCAAAACGAGCCAATTGTTTAATGTTATAGATTGGCATCACGCCTGGAATAATGGGCACATCAATATCTGCAATCAAGCATTCATCCATAAATCTAAAATAAGCATCGGCATTAAAAAAGAATTGTGTAATAGCAGAATTGGCACCCGCAGCCACTTTATTTTTAAAGTTTTGAATATCTATTTGTGCTGAAGCTGCCTCAGGATGATATTCAGGATAGGCCGCTACTTCAATATGAAAATAATCATTCGTTTCTTGTCGGATAAAGCTCACTAATTCATTGGCATGTTTAAAATCTCCTGATGGCACTTCGCCCTGAGGCACATCACCTCTCAAAGCTACGAGATGTTTAATGTCATGTTGTCGATATTGATCAAGTAAAGTTTTAATTTCTGTCTTTGTCGATGAAATACCTGAAATATGAGGCACAGCATTAAAGCCTTCTTTTTTTATTTCTAATACTGTTTCAAGCGTACGATCGCGCGTTGAGCCGCCCGCACCAAACGTCACCGAATAAAATTCGGGCTTGAATGCGGATAGCTGCTGACGCGTGTCTGCTAAGTTTTTTATGCCTTCCGGTGTATTGGGAGGAAAAAACTCGAAACTGTAAGAAATCTTTTTAGCCATAATTAATAACGATAGTGCTCAGGTTTATAAGGTCCTTCTTCTTTAACACCAATATACTTTGCTTGCGCTTCTGACAAGTTTGTAAGTTCAGCATTTAATTTTTTCAATTGTAGGCGAGCAACTTTCTCGTCCAAATGTTTAGGAAGTGTATATACACCCACAGGGTATTTCTCGGAATGCGCAAACAATTCAATTTGAGCAATCGTTTGATTCGCGAAAGATGAACTCATCACATAACTTGGATGGCCTGTACCACAACCCAAATTCACGAGTCTGCCTTTTGCAAGCAAGATGATACGTTTGCCATCTTTGAAAATCACGTGGTCCACTTGTGGTTTAATCTCTTCCCATTTGCAATCACTTAATGATGCAACATCAATTTCATTATCGAAATGGCCGATATTACAAACGATCGCCTGATCTTTCATACGCGACATATGGTCATGCGTAATCACATGATAATTACCTGTTGCTGTGACAAATATATCAGCATGCTCCGCTGCGTAATCCATAGTCACCACGCGATATCCTTCCATCGCCGCTTGCAATGCACAAATAGGATCAATTTCAGTCACCCATACTTGTGCTGACAAAGCGCGAAGTGCTTGTGCTGAACCTTTACCTACATCACCGTATCCAGCTACAACTGCTACCTTACCTGCAATCATGACATCGGTCGCGCGTTTAATAGCATCTACTAGAGATTCACGACAACCATAAAGATTATCAAATTTAGATTTAGTCACTGAATCATTTACATTGATTGCAGGGAAAGCCAATTTACCTTCTTTATGCATTTGATATAAACGATGAACGCCTGTCGTTGTTTCTTCAGTCACACCTTTAACATGTTTAAGTCTTTCAGAATACCAATGCGGATCTATCGCTAACTTTTGTTTAATTGAATTAAAAAGCGAAATCTCTTCTTCACTTGAAGGCTTAGCAATCACTGAGGCATCTTTTTCAGCACGCGTACCTAAATGGAGAAGTAAAGTTGCATCACCACCGTCATCTAAAATCATATTGGTGTAGCCGCCATCACTCCATTCAAAAATACGATGCGTATATTCCCAGTATTGATCAAGCGTTTCACCTTTAAAGGCGAATACAGGAGTGCCGCTTTTAGCGATGGCTGCAGCTGCATGATCTTGCGTTGAATAGATATTGCAAGATGCCCATCTCACCTCAGCACCTAAATCTTTAAGTGTTTCGATCAAGACAGCCGTTTGAATAGTCATGTGAAGTGAGCCACTGATGCGCGCACCTTTTAATGGCTTTTCTTTTGCATATTCTTCACGAATAGCCATAAGGCCTGGCATTTCAGTTTCTGCAATAGCAATTTCTTTTCGACCAAAGTCAGCCAGATCAATATCGGCAACGAGATAGTCTTGTGTATGTAAATTTTGGTTAGTCACTGTATTCATTTTAAATTCCTTTTGAATGCTAAGTGACCAGCTGGGATGTTTCGGTATCCACCAACACCCCGTGACTGGCACGGTTATAAATTGGTGAACGCCGTTTACAAGTAAACTTGTAATCTGAGCCTGGGATTTTATGAAAAAATCTCGCAGCGTTCCTCAGAAGAATTGGATTATAGATTAAAAGTATTTAAGACTCAAATACTTACTAAAGTTCAAATATTTAATTTGCAGATTTGAGGATTTGAGCTTTGTCTGCCGCTTCCCATGAAAACTCTGGCTCATCACGACCAAAATGGCCATAAGCCGCAGTTTTCTTATAAATAGGGCGCAATAAATCAAGCATTTTTACAATGCCCTTAGGTCTTAAATCAAAATGCTCGAGCACCAATGCGGTCAATTTATCGTCCGCAATCTTGCCTGTGCCATAAGTTTCAACCATAACTGAAGTGGGTCTTGCCACACCAATCGCATATGAAATTTGCACTAAACAGCGAGAAGCTAATCCTGCTGCCACGATATTTTTGGCAACATAACGTGCAGCATAGGCTGCTGAACGATCGACTTTACTTGGATCTTTTCCTGAAAAAGCACCGCCACCATGAGGAGCAGCGCCACCATAAGTATCTACAATAATTTTGCGTCCGGTGAGTCCGCAATCACCTTGAGGTCCTCCAATCACGAATCGGCCTGTAGGATTTACAAGATACTTGATGTCACCTTTAATAAGCTCTTTAGGCAAAATAGGTTTAATGATTTCTTCAATGACTGATTCGCGAATGGTCTCAAGTGAGACTTCTGGATCGTGCTGGGTTGAGAGAACGACGGTATCAATCGAATGCGGTTTGTGATCTTTATACTTTAAAGTCACTTGCGCTTTAGCATCAGGACGAAGCCAAGGCAGTCTGCCATCTTTTCTTAAATAAGATTGTCTCTCCATCAAACGATGAGATAACCAAATAGGCATAGGCATTAGTTGTGCTGTTTCATCGCAAGCATAACCAAACATCAGGCCTTGATCGCCAGCCCCTTGATCCAATGGATCATCTAAAGCACCGTCTACACCTTGTGCAATATCGGGTGATTGCTTGTCATAGGCGACGAGAACCGCACAACCTTTATAATCAATCCCGTAATCCGTATTGTCATATCCAATATAACGAATCGTATCGCGCGCAACTTTAATGTAATCCACATTCGCTGTTGTCGTAATCTCACCTGCCAATACCACAAGGCCTGTGTTCGTTAAGGTTTCAGCCGCAACGCGCGCAGTAGGGTCCTGTTCTAGAATCGCATCAAGAATCGCATCAGATATCTGATCGGCTACTTTATCGGGATGGCCCTCAGAAACAGATTCTGAAGTAAATAAATACTCGCTCATGGTTTTTTCCAAGTTTTAAATTACGTAAAGCGTTTAGAATAGCAAAATATCGCGTTTAAATACAATTATGCTATCAAGACTACTCTTATTTTTCATTGCCATATTCTTTAAATTACCACTCTTTATTTTGCATTTATTGGGCGGGTTATTTGGTCGCATCGCTTATCAATTTGATCGTCGATTTAAAGATCGTATAGACATTAATTTAAAACGTGCTTTTGCTTCATCAGATGCAAGTGATTTAAAAAAACTCACATCATTAGTGATTCGCGAAATTGGAAAGTGCTTAATGGAGGCGCCTGCCATTTGGTTTAACTCACCTCAAAAGAATTTTCACTGGGTCAAAAAATGTTATGGATGGGAGCATGTTGAAGCTGCGCTTAAAAAGAAAAAAGGTATTATTTTTTTAACGCCTCATTTAGGCTGTTTTGAAATTACCGCTCAGTACTATGCTCACTTTCATCCCATCACTGTTTTATTTAAACGTCCAAAACAAAAATGGCTAGCAAATATTGTTTTATCTGGAAGACGCCACTCAATGATTCATCTTGCTGAAGCTAATATGCACGGTGTTAGGCAGCTCATGCAGGCATTAAAAAAAGGTGAAGCGATTGGTGTATTACCGGACCAGGTGCCCAATGAAGGTCAAGGAGTATGGGCTCAATTTTTTAATACGCCCGCTTACACAATGACCCTTGTCTCTAAACTCGCAGACTCCTCAAAAGCCACCGTCCTTATTGGTTTTGGTCATAGGCTTTCAAAGGGTCAAGGATATGAGGTTTATATTGAACCCTTAGGGTCCGATCATTCCCCTCAAGGTATTAATGATCGACTTGAATTGCTCATTCGAAAATATCCAACGCAGTATCTTTGGAATTATCAGCGGTTTAAAAAACCAAATAAATAAGAGACAATCATTTTATGAAACTTCATTTTACAAAGATGCATGGTATTGGTAATGACTTTATAGTGCTCGATCATACAAAGTCTCCTTTCCAATTAACTAAAGAGATCATTCAATCGTTATCACATCGACAACTCGGTATTGGATGCGATCAACTCCTCGTTGTTGAGAACTCGACACTCAAAGACGTTGATTTCAAATATCGTATTTTTAATCAAGATGGTAATGAAGTAGAACAATGTGGCAATGGTGCACGTTGTTTTTATCGATTTGTAAAAGATAAACATTTAACTGATAAAGCATCCATTCGTGTTGAAACAAAATCTGATGTCATTGAATTGACTGAAGACGATGAACATATGATTGAAGTGAATATGGGTGAGCCCATTTTTAATCCTAAATTAATTCCATTTATTTCAGATACGGAAAAAAACGAGTACTCTATTTCTATAGATTTGCCAGATCAAAAAGGATTAATAAATATTGCTGCATTATCCATGGGTAATCCTCATGCGGTGATCACGGTGGAAGATATTAATAAAGCTCACGTTAAAACATTGGGTGCATATTTAGAATCACATGCGCTTTTCCCAAAACGCGTCAATGTTGGATTCATGGAAATTGTAACGCCCCATCATATTCGCTTACGTGTTTTTGAGAGAGGTGTAGGTGAAACACTTGCCTGCGGAACCGGTGCCTGCGCTGCAGCAGTATCCGGAATAAAGCGTCAATTACTTTCAACCCCTGTGAAAGTTGATATGACAGGCGGATCATTATCTATTGATTGGAAAGGTGATACAAATCCAGTGATGATGAAAGGCCCAGCCGTAACAATCTTCGAAGGAGATATTGAGATCGCTTAAATCTTATGGAACATAATCACTTCCAAAAAAGTTATATCGATTACCTCACCTTTGAAAAAGGTCTTAGCCATAATTCTATTAAAAGTTACTCACACGATTTAACTCAACTTGTCACACTTATCAAGCATGACCGTTTTGAGTCGATCACTATTCAAGACATCAGGCGCGCAAGCGCAAAACTTAATAGCCAAGGACTTCATGGCAAATCGATCGCGCGCATGTTATCTGCATGGCGAGGTTTTTTTGACTACCTCATTGAACGCCATCAATTTAAAGAAAATCCTGTCAAAGATGTTCATGCGCCTAAAAGTGCTAAAGCCTTGCCACAAACTTTATCGATCGAGCAGATAGTCAAACTCATTTCAATTGATGACACAACGTTATTAGGTTTAAGAGATAAGGCTTTTTTAGAATTATTTTATTCATCTGGATTACGTTTAAGTGAAGTAGTGAACGTTAATATTAATGATCTTGATCTTCAAGAAGGTGTCATTTCCGTAACAGGTAAAGGCAATAAAACGCGGATAGTTCCAATAGGGCAAAAAGCGATTCATGCTATTCAATCGTGGATTGAAAAACGCAGATCTATGAAGACAGATGAGAAATCAGTCGATGCGCTATTTATTACTGAACGTGGCAAGCGCATGACAGCCCGCGCTATTCAATACCGCATTCAAATGTGGGCTATCAAGCAGGGTATTGATAGTACTGTGCACCCTCATTTATTAAGACACAGTTTTGCCTCACACGTTTTACAATCAAGTCAAGATTTAAGGGCCGTACAAGAAATGTTAGGTCATGCAAATATCAGTACGACTCAAGTTTACACCCACTTAGACTTTCAACATCTTGCAAATATTTACGACAAAACACATCCAAGAGCTAAAAAGAAATCATGATCTATTTAATTTCTTTTAAGCGCTATTGACGCACTTCAATTCTTTAAACTATAGTGAAGGTATGGAAGCTCAACTCATCGCTCTAGAGAAAAAAATTAAGCAGCTCATTAGCTTAATTGAATCTGCTCAGGAAAAAAATAAAGGGCTCGAAGCAAGACTCGCATCCTCTGAAGCTCATCTCACAAAACTTCAATCTAATATGAAAGAAGCAAGTCTTCGTCTTGAAAAAATGATGAGGCAACTGCCTGAGGATAATCGATGAGCTCAAAAAATGTAACTGTTACTATCATGGCACGTGAATTCATCATCGCTTGTCCAGAAGGACAAGAAAAAAGTTTATTGGATTCTGTGCAATACCTAAACCAAAAAATCGATCTCATACAATCTCAAGGTTCTATTGTAGGTATTGATCGCATCATCATCATGGCAGCGTTGAATATTACCAATGAACTTCTTAATCAAAATTCTACTGACGGATTAGATATATCTCAATTTCGCCATAAAATTTCATCAATCGAAAATCAAATCGACGAAGTGCTTGCGCAAAACTAAAGATCTGCCTATTCTTTATTAAACATTGCAATGAGCATGTTTGTTTTTTTAAGTGTTGCTTAGGCTAATAATTCCTTGAACTAGTCTATAGCATCGGTTTTAGCTCATCAGGTTGCGGTGTGAGCGATCTAAATTGGGCGCTCTTTTAAGACACCCTTGGCGATTGCACCTAAAGCACCTTAGGCTTTTACCCCTTGAACCTTTGGTTCAGGATGCTGGTCTAGGCAACACTTAAGAAAATCAACATCGCTCTTTTATCCACTTAACTTTTTATTTTATATACTATGCGTTATTGGCTCATGAAATCTGAACCGTCTGATGTGTCGATAGACGATTTAGCAAAACTCCCTAAGCAAACAATTGATTGGTATGGCGTTAGAAATTACCAAGCAAGAAACTTTATGCGCGATTTAATGAAGGTGGGTGATCTCGCATTCTTTTATCATTCAAATTGTGATGTGCCCGGTATCGCTGGCATTGTGAAAGTGAGTAAGCTTGCTTACCCCGATCGCTTTCAATTTCAAAAAGGTCACAAATATTTTGATCCAAAGTCAACACCTGAAAATCCACGCTGGCTTAATGTAGATGTGACGCTTGTTAAAAAAACAAATTTATTAAGCCTAAAAGAATTAAGAGAATTTAAACCACTACAAAATATGCGCTTACTTCAAAAAGGCAACCGTTTGTCGATTACCCCGGTGACAGAGGATGAGTGGACCTTTATTGAGAAACATTTGAAATAAAAAAGCCCAAAGATGCTTTGGGCTTTTTTGTTAAGAAAAGCTATTTTTTATTTAGCGTTATCTAAACTACCCATCGCCTTCGGATAAGCTACCACACCCCATGGGATTTCTTTATTAGGAATGTGTTTAGTCACCTCTAATTTTTCTGTATCAATTACAAGTACTTCGTCTGATTTACCGCAAGCAAGCAAGATATCCTTGTCATCAGGCGAAAAACTAAAATGCCAGCAACGTCGGCCTGTTGGAATATCTTTAATCTTTTCAAAATTAGAAGTGTCATAGACTTCTAACGTTTTTGCTTTTGAAGTTGCAACAAATAAACGCTTTCCTTCTCGATCGAAACTCACACCATAAGGTGACTCACCTGTCGCAACTGTTTTGAGATGTTTAAATTGATTATCTAAAACAATAAAACTATTTCCCATCTCTAAAGTTGCCACGTAATACTTTCCATTCGGCGCTACCTTGATGCCACGTGGACGATCTCCGTATTTCTTCGTTGAAATCGTTTTTAATAATTTACCATTACTAAAGTTGTGAATTGTGATTGTGTTGTCGGCTTCATTGGTCACAATAATTTCTTTTCCATTTTTACTAAATTCAATACCTTCTGTTTCAGGGCCACCAATAATATCTCTGATCTTTTTACCCTTTGCTAAATCAACCACTGCAATACGCGCGGGAACTTTGACTTCATCCTTATCATCATCTTCTTGCCCAGCCACAGGCGCTTTGCCAGTCGATGCAGGTTCAGTTGACACAAAGACTTGGCCTTTGTACACGCGAATAAATTCTGGATTTTTACCTACTGCAATATGTTTCACAAATTGATTCGTCTTTAAATCAATCACTGATAAATTATCGTCATCTTTGTTCGCGGTAATTAAGTAACGGCCATCTTCTGTGACACCAATACCGCGTGGATTTTTAGCTTGAATATCGATCGAACCTTCTGTTTCCATAGTGTTTAGATTAATCACACTAACACCGCCCTCTTGGTTCGATACATAAGCCTTACCTCGATCCTCAGCATTAGCTAGCAAAGATGAAGTAAGCAATCCTAATATGACAATTGATTTTATAACTTGCATTCCGTTCTCCTAAAATATTCTATTTATTATTAAATATCTCTGAATAAACTTCCAGGGGATTTCTCCCTTAAATGACTCATGAAAATAAGGAAGTATTAACCTAAGAAAAGTTTATAGGCTGGATTATCTGTTTCATCCCAGAAGGGATAGCCTAATTGATTCAAAAAGACTTCAAAATTAATTTCATCTTCAGGCGGCACTTGCATGCCAACTAAGACGCGACCGAAGTCAGCGCCATGATTACGATAATGGAATAAACTGATATTCCAATTGTGTCCCATCGTCTCTAAAAATTTCATAAGAGCGCCTGGCTTTTCTGGAAATTCAAATCTAAACACCATTTCATTTTTAGCTTGTGGTGCGTGTCCGCCCACTAAGTGTCTTAAGTGAAGTTTAGCCACTTCATTGTTAGTCAAATCAATTGTGGGTAGGCCTTCTTTATCAAGCATAGCTTTAAGCTGTGATGGCTCGTCCGTATCATTTGTCGCTAGCCCCACATAAATGTGCGCTTCTTTAGGATCTGAAAAACGATAATTAAATTCAGTAATATTGCGCTGACCTAATAACTTACAGAAGTTTTTAAATGCGCCTGGTTTTTCAGGAATAGTCACGGCTAACACGGCTTCTCTTTTTTCACCAATCTCAGCACGCTCAGCTACAAAACGTAAGCGATCAAAATTCATATTGGCGCCTGATGCAATACCAATCAAAGTTTCGTCTTTTAAATTATGCTTCTTGATATAAGCCTTCATACCCGCAACGGATAGTGCACCAGCGGGCTCTAGAATAGATCTTGTGTCTTCGAATACATCTTTAATAGCAGCGCAAATTGCATCGTTATCAACCACGATCATTTCATCAACGTATGACTGGCAAAGAGGAAAGGTAACCTCACCCACTTCTTTGACAGCAGCACCATCTGCAAATAATCCTACTTGATCAAGCGTTACACGCTTTCCTGCTTTTAAAGACAAAGTCATGGCTTCAGCATCTTTAGCCTCCACACCGATCACTTTGATTTCGGGCCTCATCGCTTTGATGTATGTTGCTAAGCCTGCTAGAAGGCCGCCTCCACCCACACAAGTAAACACTGCATGAATAGGTTTTTTATATTCATCTAAAATTTCCTTAGCAATCGTACCCTGACCTGCGATGACATCTGGATCATCATAGGGATGTACAAAAGTAAGACCTTCTTTTTTCTCGATCTCAAGCGCATGCTTATAAGCATCAGTGTAAGAATCGCCCCAAAGCACCACTTCAGCCCCTCGATGTTTTACAGCATCCACCTTGATAAGTGGAGTTGTTGTGGGCATGACTATGACTGCACGACATCCTAATTTTTGTGCGCTTAACGCAACGCCCTGTGCATGGTTGCCAGCAGAAGCTGCGATGACGCCCTTATCAAGCTGGGCTTTGGATAAACCTGCCATCTTGTTATAGGCGCCACGTAATTTAAATGAAAAGACGGGTTGCAAATCTTCCCGTTTTAAAAAAATCTGATTATGAAAACGACTTGAAAGATGTGTTTGAAATTCAAGCGGGGTCTTCTTTGCTACGTCATATACACGCGCTTCATTAATACGTTTTACGTAGTCATTCTTCATATGCTAATTTTCAAGAGTCGCCTTGGCGTGTATGATAGATATTAAAGCATCATTATAAATAAAATATAAAGGTTTAAGTAAAAATGGCATTCACGCAAGACGAATTAAAACAACAAGTTGCAAAGGCTGCGATTGAATATGTGAAGTCTGGCATCATTGGTGTGGGCACCGGCTCTACAGCAAATTACTTCATCGATGAATTAGCAAAAGTAAAACATAAGATTGATGGTGCAGTTGCGAGTAGCGAAGCTTCAGCAGATCGTTTACGCAAACATGGGATTGAAGTTTTTGACCTTAATAGCGTCAATAGCATGGACATTTATGTCGATGGTGCAGACGAAATCACTGAGCACATGCATATGCTCAAAGGTGGTGGTGGTGCCTTAACTCGAGAAAAAATTGTAGCGGCAGTTGCAAAAACCTTTATCTGTATTTGTGATGAAACAAAATATGTGCCGGTATTAGGCAAGTTTCCACTACCTGTGGAAGTCCTTCCGATGGCTAAGAGCTATGTGGCAAGAGAACTCACTAAATTAGACGGACAGCCTCAATTAAGAAATTTCACGACGGATAACGGTAACGTCATCTTGGACGTTCATGGTCTTGTGATTAAGGATCCTGTTGCGATGGAAGCCACTATCAATCAAATCGTAGGTGTGGTCACAAACGGTCTATTTGCCGCAAGGCCTGCAAATGTGCTTTTATTAGCCACAAACGACGGGGTTAAGACTTTCAAAAAATAAACTTTTTAAGTCTTAAAAATGTCATATATAAGTAATAAAATAAAATGTTAATTTTTTGTAAGTATTTATAAAGGTTCCAAAATATGGTTACAGAACACAGCTATAAAGAATACGACATAGAACTAGAGGCAGTCCGAGCTCAGGTTCTAAAAATGGGTGGCTTGGTTGAAGAAAATATTCTCCAAGCTATTGAATCCCTCAAAAAAGACGATGTCGAATTAGCCAATAAAGTGATCAAGATCGACGATGCAGTTAACAAGCTCGAAATGGAAATTGACGAAGCAGCTTCTCGCATTATTGCAAAAAGACAACCTGCAGCAGGTGACCTTCGTATGATCATTATGATTCTTAAGGCGATTACAGACTTAGAGCGTATTGGGGATGAAGCCACAAAAATTGCGCGTACAACTATTCGTGTTAACGAAAATCCAAATATCAAAAAAATCAAAATTGGCGAAATTAAACTCATGGTCGAAGCGGTGCACTCTATGCTTAAAACGGTTTTAGACTCATTTGCGCGACTTGATATTAGTAAAACTGTTGAGATCGCAAAAAAGGATGAGGCAGTTGACGATCAATATCGTGCAACAATTAGAGAGCTTCTCACTTATATGCTTGAAGACTCAAAAGCAATTTCAGTATCGCTTGAACTTCTTGTAGTAACAAAAGCTCTTGAGCGTATTGGTGATCACTGTAAAAATATTTCTGAACATATTGTCTATGCTGTGAAGGGTGCTGATATCAGACACGCATCAATTAAAGAAATTAAAAAGACACTTGCTGAATAATTTATTTGCTAAATAAAAAACACTTCTTCGGAAGTGTTTTTTTTCGTCTATATATTCTAATTAGCTTTTAGGCGGTACATATCCTGATGCATTATCCGCACCATCACCAAAAAAATAAGCTTCGGTTTGTTCTGTTAAATATTTACGTGCAGCCGGATCCACAAAACTTAATCGGTTCTCATTGACTAACATCGTTTGATGTTTAAGCCATCCTGCCCAAGCCTCTTTAGATACATTCTCATAAATACGTTTACCTAAAGGTCCTGGATACGGCGGAAAATCTAATCCATCTAATTCTTTACCTAGCTTCACACATTTCACTGTTCTTGCCATAACTAAATATCCTTTGCATTGCAATCAATAAATTTATAAACCGTTAAGTTTTAGTATAGCAAAGATGTGATACGATATTTTCAAGTTGTTAGGTGATGTCTTCTTAAGGTTTATCTTTATTTAAGAAAACATTGAAACTGGGAAATAGGTGAGTTTAATTACAATTCCTATACTGCCCCCGCAACGGTAAGTAAGCGTGGATTCATATACATGCCACTGAATTTATTTCGGGAAGGCTATGAATCAAATCTTACGAGTCCGGAGACCGGCCTAGTAACTCACACAGAAATACTACGGGGAGTGGTATTGAAATAGT
>DAIOGA010000015.1:18053-19250 GCA_036745495.1 Candidatus Methylopumilus sp. | reverse complement strand
AATGAAACATTAAGTTCATCTTCTAGTTTTTTAATGGCTAAACTTAATGCAGGTTGACTGACAAAACATTTGCTTGCTGCGCGTCTAAAGTTTTTTTCTTTAGCCACAGCCACCACAAATCTTAATTCACTTAGTGTCATAAATTAAGTAAAACTAAATATCGAGATTACTTGCTCCCAACGCATTATTTTCAATAAATGCGCGTCTCGGCTCCACTTGGTCGCCCATAAGCGTTGAAAATATCTCATCAGCTGAAATTGCATCTTCAATTTGTACTTTAAGTAATCGACGCACATTAGGATCCATCGTTGTTTCCCAAAGTTGTTCAGGGTTCATTTCACCCAAACCTTTGTAGCGTTGTATATTTAAATTGTGTTTAGCTTCGCCCAATAACCAGTCAAGCGCTTCTTTAAAATTAGAAATGGATTCTGATTTTTCACCGCGCTGAATCATGGCACCTTCGCCTACTAAACCATCTAACATTTGTGATGTTTTTAATAGTTGTTGGTAATCGCCGCTTGATAAGAACAATGCATCAATGACACAGCTTTCTAAATTACCGTGTACAAATTTATTCACAGCTAATTTATAAGATTTAGTTTCTTCGTCAAGCGATACAATGACTTCTGATTTTTCAGTGCTCTTATTAATGAGGCGTTCTCTAATCGCTTGTGCAACTTTTTCAGCTTTTGCTTCGCTTGTTAAATCAATCGCACCTACGTGAAGAATTGCTCGCAAAACAGCTTCGTCATAGTGTGGGGCAATACGGCGAATCACTGCTTCTGTTAATACCATCTGTCTTGCAATTTCACCTAATGCTTCACCCGTTAAATTACTGCCGCCTTTTTTAGTAAGCAACGTGGCTTCTTTAATTGCGGATTCAAGTAAGTATTGATCAAGCTCTTGTTCGTCTTTGAGATATTGCTCATGCTTACCTTGTTTCACTTTGAATAGAGGTGGTTGTGCAATATAAATATGTCCTCGCTCAACAAGCTCAGGCATTTGACGATAGAAGAATGTTAAAAGCAGTGTTCGAATGTGTGCGCCGTCGACGTCCGCATCAGTCATGATGATAATTCGGTGATAACGTAATTTCTCAACATTAAAATCATCTTTACCAATGCCTGTGCCTAATGCAGTAATAAGCGTTGCAATTTCTTGTGAAGATAATAATTTATCGAAACGTGCTTTTTCTAC
>DAIOGA010000015.1:11919-17953 GCA_036745495.1 Candidatus Methylopumilus sp. | reverse complement strand
TAAGCGTTGCAATTTCTTGTGAAGATAATAATTTATCGAAACGTGCTTTTTCTACGTTTAAAATTTTTCCTTTTAACGGGAGGATTGCTTGGTTCTTACGATCACGGCCTTGCTTTGCAGAGCCTCCCGCAGAATCGCCCTCGACCAAATAAATTTCGCATAATGACGGATCTTTTTCTTGGCAATCCGCTAACTTTCCTGGAAGACCCATCGAGTCCATAGCGCCTTTACGTCTTGTCATATCGCGCGCTTTTCGAGCCGCTTCACGAGCGCGTGCAGCGTCAATAATTTTATTACAAATAATTTTTGCGTCTGCTGGGCTCTCAGCTAAGAAGTCAGCAAGTTTAGATGCAACCACATCAGATACTACCGGCTGCACTTCGCTTGAAACTAATTTATCTTTTGTTTGAGAAGAAAATTTAGGCTCAGGTACTTTCACTGAGAGAATACAGGTAAGTCCTTCTCTCATATCGTCACCTGTTGTTTCTACTTTTGCTTTTTTAGCGAGTTCATTTTGCTCAATAAAATTATTTAACGTTCTTGTCATCGCTGTGCGAAGGCCTGTTAAGTGAGTACCGCCATCTCTTTGAGGAATGTTGTTTGTAAAGCACTGAACATTTTCGCCGTAAGAATCATTCCATTGCATAGACACTTCCACGCTGATACCATCTTTTTCACCGAATGCATGAAATGGTTTTTTATGTAAGACCGATTTAGATCGATTCATGTATTCCACAAAACCTTTCACGCCGCCCGAGTATGCGAAGTTTTCTGATTTATTTGTTCTTTGATCTATCAATTCCATTTTGACGCCATTGTTAAGGAATGATAATTCGCGAATACGTTTTGCTAAAATTTCATAATGAAAATCAATGTTGGTAAATGTTTCAGCAGATGGGAAAAAATGTACTTCTGTGCCGCGACGATCAGTCGTACCCATTTCAGCCAAAGGCGCAACGCGCTCACCGCGTTTAAATTCCATTTGATAGACCTTGCCATTACGGCACACTTTTAAGCGAAGCCATTCTGATAGCGCATTCACTACAGATACACCCACACCATGTAAGCCGCCGGATACTTTATAAGAATTTTGGTCAAACTTTCCGCCTGCATGGAGTTCTGTCATAACGATTTCTGCGGCAGAGCGTTTAAACTCATCATCCTCTTTAATGTCTGTTGGTATACCGCGACCATTATCTGAAATACTGACGGAGTTATCTGGATGAATAATAATTTTAATATCATCACAATGTCCTGCTAACGACTCATCAATGGCATTATCAAGAACTTCAAACACCATATGGTGAAGACCACTACCATCGGATGTGTCTCCAATGTACATACCTGGTCTTTTTCGCACTGCATCTAAACCCTTTAAGATTTTAATGCTGTCTGAGTTGTATTCTTGATTGTCTATCTTTTGAGCCATGAGTTTCTCTTTATTTTAAATTGAATTAAATGCGCATTGGCATAACCACATATTTGTAGTCATTATTATTGGGTATTGTAAATAAACAGCTACTGTTCGTATCCAAGAAAGCTAGGTTAACTTTTTCGTCTTGAATATTTGTGAGGACATCAATCAAGTATGTCACATTAAAACCAATATCAATAGGATCTTGTTGATATTGAATTTCTAATTCCTCTTCCGCTTCTTCTTGTTCTGTGTTTGTACTAATGAGCTTTAAGTTGTTATCTGCAATGATCATGCGAATGCCACGATACTTTTCATTCGATAAAATAGATGCGCGTTGAAGTGATGTTAAAAATTGTGCGCGATCAATTGTAAATTGATTATTATGTCCTTCTGGAATAACTCTTGTGTAATCAGGGAATTTTCCATCAATCACTTTTGAAATAAGTTGGATATCATTAAAACTAAAACTGACTTGGCCTTTATAAAGCTCAACAGATACTAATTCTTCTGTGTCATTAAGAAGTTTAATTAATTCAATCACTGTTTTTCTTGGAAGAATCACTTCTGTTTTGTTGTAGTTTTGATCTAAATGAATTGAAGTAAAACTTAAGCGATGCCCATCAGTACCTACAATATTTAATTGATTACCATTTACTTCAAATAACAATCCATTTAAATAATAACGAATATCTTGTTGTGCCATCGCAAACTCAACTTGTTTTAATAAACGCTTAAGTTGAATTTGAGAAATAGTAATCACGACAGCTTCACTTGAAGCTTTTGTCATCACAGGATAATCTTTAGCAGGTAATGTTTGTATTGCAAAACGGCTCTTATTTGCTTTTACTGCAACACGACTATCTTTAATTGCGATATCAATCACACAATCATCAGGTAATGACCTGGTTATATCAAAAAACTTTCTTGCAGATATGGTAGTTGCGATCTCTTCTTTTAAATCCGCTTTAAAACTTAAAGATACCTGCATTTCCAAATCAGTGGCTGTGAGTTGTACTTGTCCATCCTTACCTTGAATTAAAATATTCGAAAGAATAGGAAGTGCGTGCTTACGCTCTACAATACTTGCAACATTTGCGAGCGGTTTAAGTAAGGCGTCTCGATTAATTTTTATATTCATATCGTTCTTCTTTATTTAATGTTTTTTAATATATAAATCTAATAATAGTAATAAGGATGAGGTTTTCTATGGATAACCCTATAAACCATAATATAAACAATCAGTTATCTTGTGAATAACTATGCATTTCTATTGTAATTTCCTGTGGATAATTTGTGCATAAAAAATACATATTTTAATAAAACCTCACTTATCCACAATTCATCCACAACCATTCCACAGGGTTTAATTAACCCTTAAGCACTTGTTTTAGTATTCCTAAGTCTTGTGCAATAGATTGATTACTCAATCGTAATTGTTCAATTTCTTCACATGCATGCATCACTGTTGTATGGTGTCTACCACCATAAGCTTCCCCAATTTCAGGAAAACTTAAATTAGTGAGTTCTCTTGTTAAAGCCATTGCAAGTTGTCTTGGTTTAGAATAATTGCGCGAACGTTTTTTACTCAACATGTCTGAAATTTTAATTTTAAAATATTCAGCCACTGTCTTTTGAATATTCTCAACACTCACTTGGCGTCCACGTACCGCGATTAAATCTTTAAGTGCATCTTTAGCTAAATGAATATCAATCGCTGATTTTGTAAAATTAGACATGGCCAATATTCTATTTAATGCACCTTCTAATTCACGAACGTTAGAACGAATTTGTTTTGCAATGAAGAATGCAACTTCTTCAGAAATTTTCATTTTATTTTCTTCGGCTTTTTTAAGAAGAATTGCCACGCGCATTTCTAGTTCTGGCGGCTCAATAGCGACTGTCAAGCCCCAGCTAAAGCGAGTTCTTAAGCGCTCATCCACCCCTTCAATTTCTTTTGGATAACTATCGCAGGTAATAATAATTTGTTTTTTATTTTCTATAAGCGTATTAAATGCGTAAAAGAATTCTTCTTGTGTGCGATTTTTTTTCGCAAAGAATTGAATGTCATCAATCAATAGTAAATCTAACGAATGATAATTTTTTTTGAATGCATCAAATGATTTGTTTTCATATGCTTTTACTACATCTGATACATAACGTTCTGCATGAAGATATTTAATTTTTGCATCAGGTTGAATATGTTTTAAATGATTACCAATCGCTTGAATTAAATGCGTCTTACCTAAACCAACGCCACCGTAAATAAATAATGGGTTATAAGCTTTGCCAGGATTTTCTGCGACTTGCATCGCTGCAGCGCAAGCTAATTGGTTGGCTTTTCCTGTTACAAAACTATCAAAAGTGAAATGAGGATTTAAACCCGATGCTTTGGTTTCTTTTAGTGTGCCACCTGCACTTTTTTTGATTGGATCATGGCTTGGAGCCTCGGCCACATTGTTTGGTGGTGAAATTGCTAAAGCTTTTGATAAAATTGCCTCTTTTTTAGGCAATAAAGTTTCTTTAATCGCACGAATAGCAAATTCTACTTTGGTGACGTCAGGGAGCTGTTCTTTGGCTAATACTTCAATTTTTTGGGCGAAGCGGTCTTTGACCCATTGCTGTACGAATTTATTGGGCGCTAAAATTTTAATTTTATGTTGATCGTGTTCGAACTTAAGGGGCTTGATCCAGGTGTTGAATTGCTGGGCAGAGAGCTCTTTCTTAAAACGCTCGAGACAGTGAGTCCAAAAATTTTCCATTAACGGCAAAATCCAATATATATAGTATTAAAATTACAATTTCTTCTTGATTTGGCATTTTAGAGAACCGGAGCGGTGTAAAAATGCCTTTTGGGAATGATTGCTTTACGGAAGTCATCTTAACTTAACCTATCAAAGTTATCCACAGGCGTTTTTAGACTTCTTAAACAAATAATCGTTGACACTTAGCGGTATGTACGGTAAATTGCGCGATCCTTATCGAATTATAGCTGGAGAAACACAATGAAACGTACCTATCAACCATCAAAAGTAAAACGTGCTCGCACGCATGGTTTTTTAGTACGCATGAAGACTCGTGCAGGACGCGCTGTATTATCAGCTCGCCGTGCTAAAGGCCGTGCTCGTATCGGTCTATAAAGACCTATCTGGCAAATTCTCCATAATTTGCAAACTAAATTAACCAAACTTACAAAAACGGATGAATTTTCATCCGTTTTTAATTTCCGTAAGCGACTTTCCTCTCAGCACTTAAGTTTTCACTATCAGCCCAATACTTTGTCTTTATTTCGTTTAGGCATGGTTGTGGGTAAAAAAACACAAAAATTGGCTGTGAAGCGCAATTACATGAGGCGTGTCTTGCGTGAATTAATGAGAAAAAAACAAGAACAGCTCTTAAATTTTGATATAGTGATACGCATTCAAAAATCGTTTTACCGTAGCGATTTTGTTGAGATTGAAACAGAAGTGGATCAAATGATTGCAAGATTGAAAAAATGAAATCAATCGCAATATTATTTGTTAAATGTTATCAATTATTATTAAGCCCCTTTTTTGGTCAGCAATGTCGATTCACCCCGACCTGTTCGCAATACACTATAGAGGCGATACAAAAAAAAGGCGTAATACAAGGTATTTTTTTATCAATGAAACGAATAGGTAAATGTCATCCTTGGTGTAAAGGTGGTCATGACCCTGTTATTTAATTTTGGAATTTTATAATTTATGGATACGAAGCGTTTAATACTGTTTGTTGTATTTTCTTTTTCAATTCTTTTATTATGGGACTCATGGCAACGTAAACATGTTCCAGTATCTGAAGTTACAACACAACAAGATGCGAGCATTCCATCTTCGCAAAAATTAAATACGGCAGATAGCAAAACAATATCTCCAGATTCTAATTTCAAATTAGAATCTGGCACTCGCATTAAAGTAGCGACCGATTTATATCAAATTGAAATTGATACCGTAGGTGGTGATATTCGCCGCTTACTTTTAAACAATCATTTAGCTGATAATGCACAAGATAAATTTGTGTTGTTAGATGATGCACAAAAACCGTTACTTTATATTGCACAAACGGGACTCATTGGTAATGATTTGCCAACACATAAATCAACATTCACTTCGGATAAAACAAATTATGTTTTGGAGAATGGACAAAATCATTTAGATGTTAAATTAAATTACAAAAATCAAGATGTAGAAGTTGCAAAAATTATTTCTTTCGATCGTGGCAGCTACCAAATAGGCGTGCGTTATGAAATTACAAATCATGGCAAGTCAGCGATTACACCATCTGCTTATTTCCAACTTGTGCATGATGATGGCTCAGCCCAAACTAGCAAAGTAACGCCTACATTTACAGGCGCTGCTTATTTCACAGATACTGATAAATATAAAAAAGTTAAATTTAGCGACATGAAAAAACATGACTTGTCACTTATTTCAGTTGATGGCTGGGTAGGTGTTGTGCAACATTATTTTGCAAGCGCATGGATTTTATCTGGCAATCAAAAGCGTGAATTTTATACAAAACAAGTGGCAGATAATATTTATTCGTCAGGCGTTTTAACACAACTTCCCGCAATTCAATCTGGTGAGAAAAAAGAATTTG
>DAIOGA010000015.1:0-11819 GCA_036745495.1 Candidatus Methylopumilus sp. | reverse complement strand
TCAGGCGTTTTAACACAACTTCCCGCAATTCAATCTGGTGAGAAAAAAGAATTTGCGACTAAACTTTATTCAGGCCCACAAATTAAAGAGCAATTAGAAAAAGCAGCACCAGGTTTAACTTATACAGTCGATTATGGTTGGTTAACTTTTATTGCATCCCCTTTATTTATGGTGCTCAATTGGATTCATAAATTAGTGAACAATTGGGGCGGTGCCATTATTCTTCTTACTGTATTAATTAAGATACTTTTCTATCCGCTCTCTGCAGCAAGTTATAAATCAATGGCGCAACTTCGTGAGCTTGCTCCGCGCTTACAAAGCATGAAAGAAAAATTCGGTGATGACAAAGTTAAATTTCAACAAGCAATGTTAGAGCTTTATCGCACAGAAAAAATTAATCCGATGGGCGGCTGTTTACCTATTCTTATTCAGATCCCTGTTTTCATTTCACTCTATTGGGTGTTGATGGGTGCAGTTGAATTGAGACACGCACCTTTCATATTATGGATTACTGATCTTTCCGTTAAAGATCCTTTTTATGTATTGCCAATCATTATGGGCATCAGCATGATTGTGCAAACAAAACTTAATCCAGCACCTACAGATCCGATGCAAGCAAAGTTGATGATGATCATGCCAGTTGTATTCAGTGTCTTCTTCTTCTTCTTCCCTGCAGGTTTAGTGCTTTATTGGGTGATTAATAACGTGTTGTCTATTCTTCAACAATGGATGATTAACCGATCCATTCACGCAGCCGCATTAGCTAAGAAAGGCAATGCAGCTCGCAAATAATTTAGATACCATTGCCGCCATTGCAACACCCTCGGGTGCTGGCGGCATTGGGGTCGTGAGAATCTCAGGCCCGAAAGCAAGTGATGTTGCGAAACATCTCTTAGGCGGTTGTCCTGAAAATCGTTTAGCGTCATATCTCCCTTTTTTAGATGTGAAAGGTCAAGTGATTGATCGCGGCATTGCGCTTTTTTTTAAATCCCCCCACTCATATACCGGTGAAGATGTTTTAGAGCTTCAAGGCCATGGCGGTATTGCTGTCATGCAGCTTTTATTGGCGCGTTGCATTGAATGTGGAGCGAGACTTGCAAAGCCAGGAGAATTTACCGAGCGCGCTTATCTTAATGACAAAATTGATTTGGCTCAGGCCGAAGCGGTCGCAGATTTAATCAATGCTTCAACTTCCGAGGCTGCGAAAAGTGCTATACTCTCATTAAGTGGTTATTTTTCCAATAAAATCAATGACTTATTAAAAGAACTCATCGATTTACGTATGTATATCGAAGCTTGCCTAGATTTTCCCGAAGAAGAAATCGACTTTATTACGACCGGCAAAGTTAAAGAAAAGCTTTTAAGTCTAAAGTTACGCATGGATGAAGTCACTTCATCTGCCAAACAAGGACACTTATTGCGCGAAGGTTTGACTGTTGTATTGGTAGGCCAGCCCAATGTCGGTAAGTCGAGTTTACTTAATCAATTATCTGGCAATGATCAAGCGATCGTGACCTCTATTCCTGGCACAACCCGCGACCCCATTAAAAGTGAAATTCAAATCGACGGTATTCCGATTCATGTGATTGATACCGCCGGATTAAGAGATACAAATGATGAAATTGAAAAAATGGGCATCGAAAAAACATGGATTTCGATAGAAAAGGCCAATATCGCATTATTTTTAGTGGATGCTGGTAAGGATATTACCGATTACGAGAAAATCATTCTAAATCGCATTCCAAAAGACGTTTTTAAGATATGGGTTCACAATAAAATTGATTTGTTATCCAAAAAAGCTTCATCCGAAATGATTGATGGTGAGCATCATCTTTTTATTTCAGCAAAAAATGGAGAGGGTTTGGCCCAGCTTAAAACGATTTTATTAAAAATGGCCGGCGTTGAATTTAGTAAAGACGGAAATCAAGGAATTTTTATGGCGAGACAGCGACATTTAGATGCGCTTGATATGGTTTCAAAACATTTGAATGAATCGGTTCATCAGCTTCAGTCACCTGAATTAGTAGCCGAAGAACTCAGACAAGCACAAACTTCATTAGCTTCCATTACGGGCGAATTTACCCCAGACGATCTTCTAGGTGAAATTTTTAGTCGTTTTTGTATTGGCAAGTAATTCTTTGGTTCCACGTGGAACCTTTTTCCTCATCTTTTTAAATAAATGTTTCACGTGAAACAATGGTTTTCATAGTGATTCTGACTAGATTAAAGTAAAATTACACCTTTTCTTACAGACGTAAAACCATGGAATTTCCTAATAATTTCGATGTGATTGTGGTGGGCGGAGGGCATGCTGGTACAGAGGCAGCCTTGGCTTCGGCACGCATGGGACAAAAGACTCTTCTTTTAACCCATAACATTGAAACTTTAGGCCAAATGTCGTGCAATCCATCCATTGGAGGCATTGGTAAAGGCCATTTAGTTAAAGAAATTGATGCATTAGGCGGCGCCATGGGTGTTGCAACCGATGAAGCCGGCATTCAATTTCGTATCTTAAATAGTAGTAAAGGCCCAGCCGTCAGAGCTACCCGCGCTCAAGCGGATCGTATTTTATATAAAGCTGCAATTCGACACCGCCTTGAAAATCAACCCAATCTTTGGCTTTTCCAACAAGCGGTTGACGATATTCTTTTAGATAAAGATCGTGTCGCAGGTGTAGTGACACAAATTGGCATTCAATTTAAATCTAAAACCGTTGTTTTAACTGCCGGCACATTTTTAGGTGGGCTTGTGCATGTGGGCTTAAAGAATTATCAAGCAGGTCGTGCAGGGGACCCACCTTCTATTTCTTTAGCACATCGTTTAAGGGAAATCGGTTTACCTGTCGGCCGACTTAAAACGGGAACACCACCAAGAATTGATGGGCGCACGATTAATTATGCTGTGATGCAAGAACAGCCCGGCGATACTCCAACACCTTATTTTTCTTTTTATGGCAAAAAAACAACACATCCACAACAAGTATCGTGTTGGATTACACATACCAATGAATCGACCCATGACATTATTCGAAGTGGTTTAGACCGATCCCCGATGTATACCGGCGTGATTGAGGGGGTAGGTCCTCGCTATTGCCCATCGGTGGAAGATAAAATTCATCGATTCGCAGATAAAGATTCTCATCAGATTTTTTTAGAACCAGAAGGTTTAAATACCAATGAAATTTATCCAAATGGTATTTCTACAAGCCTACCTTTTGACATCCAGTACAAATTAGTCCGTTCAATCAATGGGTTAGAGAATGCACACATCTTGAGACCAGGTTATGCCATTGAATATGATTACTTTGATCCACGTAATTTGAAGTCCAGTTTAGAAACCAAATCTATTCAAGGCCTATTTTTTGCAGGACAAATTAATGGCACTACTGGTTATGAAGAGGCTGCAGCTCAAGGATTATTGGCTGGCACAAATGCTGCCTTAATGACACAAGATAAAGAATCATGGTGCCCTAAGCGCGATGAAGCTTACTTGGGTGTTTTAGTAGATGACTTGATTACGCGTGGAGTTTCTGAGCCTTACAGAATGTTTACAAGCCGAGCCGAATACCGATTGATGTTAAGAGAAGATAACGCTGATTTAAGGCTTACAGAAATAGGTCGCAATTTAGGATTGGTGGATGATGATCGCTGGACAATGTTTAATCAAAAACAAGAAACCATTCAATCAGAAGAAGCGCGATTAAAAAAATTCTTTGTAAGACCTCAAGATATTTCGATTGAAAAACAAGAAGCGATTATTGGAAAAGCGATCGATCACGAATATAACTTATTTGATTTATTAAGACGCCCTGAAGTTAGCTTTGAAGGTGTTAAAGAACTTATGCAAGAAGATGCAAGTTTGATTGATCCTGCAGTCAGAGAACAAGTTGAGATTTCAGCAAAATATAAAGGTTACATTGTAAGACAACAAGAAGAAGTGGACCGGAGTCGAGATCAATTAGATATCCCATTGCCCATCGATCTTGATTACAAAGAAGTACATGGCTTAAGTGTTGAGGCACAACAAAAATTAAATCTGCATAAGCCTGAAAATTTAGGACAAGCTTCACGCATCTCTGGTATTACACCTGCGACCATATCGTTACTTTTAGTGTTTATTAAACGTAAAAATAAACCTAAAAAGATGGCTGCAAAACGCCCAGAAAAAGCAGCATGAATGGCACAGAAAAAAAAGACCGCGATCTATTGATCGAGGGATTGCAACGCATGGATTTGAAATTATCTGATCAAGTGATTGATCAGCTGATGACATATTTAAATTTAGTAGAAAAATGGAATCGTGTTTATAACTTAACAGCGATTCGCGAGCGCGATGAAATGATCAAACTTCATTTTCTGGATAGCTTATCTATTTTAAAGCATATGCTTGTAAAAAATATATTAGACGTTGGAAGTGGTGCTGGATTTCCAGGTATTGTATTAGCGATTACAAAACCTGAATTAAAAGTCACAGTGATGGATTCAGTTAATAAAAAAACGACATTCATGCAACAAGTGAAAAGTGAATTATCGCTCACGAATTTAGATGTAGTGAATAGTCGCGTTGAAGATTATCAACCGACAACACTTTTTGAAGCGGTGACATCAAGAGCGTTTTCGAATTTAAAAAATATGATGTCACTGACACAACACACTTTACAAAAAGAGGGTGTGTGGTTAGCGATGAAAGCAAAAGATGTAAGAGAAGAATTAGAAGCATTTGAAAAGAATCAATACACATTGATTCCACTTGAAGTGCCCTTTATTAATGCAGAACGATATTTAGTGATATTAAAGAAAGATAATTTTTAGACATGCGTATATTAGCGGTAACGAATCAAAAAGGTGGCGTGGGTAAAACGACGACATCAGTGAACTTAGCTGCAAGCTTAGCTTCGAAAAATAAATCGGTGCTTCTCATTGATCTTGACCCACAAGGTAATGCAACCACAGGTTCAGGTATTGATAAATCGACGATCAAAACATCTATTTATGATGTGCTCATTCAAAGTAAATCATTTAACGATATTGTCATTCATTGCGAGCGCGGTGGTTTTGATTTAGCACCTTCGAATCGAAATCTTGCAGGTGCTGAAGTTGAACTTGTGAATGAAAGCAAACGTGAAACAAGATTAAAAGAAGCATTACAGCATTTAAAAAAAGATTACGACTATGTGTTGTTAGATTGTCCGCCCGCACTTAATTTAATTACAGTCAATGCATTGACGGCGGCCGATGCTGTTTTAATTCCGATGCAGTGTGAATATTATGCGTTAGAAGGTTTATCAGATTTGGTAGGTACGATTAAAAAAGTACGAAGCAATTTAAATCCTCATATTGAAATTGAAGGGTTATTAAAAACGCTTTTTGATAGTCGCAATATGTTAGCGCAACAAGTATCGGATCAATTGACCGCGCATTTTGGTGACAAAGTTTATGAGACGATTATTCCAAGAAATGTAAGATTGGCAGAAGCGCCAAGTCATGGCATGCCCATCTTAACTTATGACCGCTCATCACGAGGCGCGGTTGCTTATTTAAAACTTGCTGAAGAAATCATACAAAAAGAAATGAGGAAGTCACATGGCTAAACCTAAAGGACTCGGTCGAGGACTCGATGCATTATTGTCTAACACCGATGAAGATATACCCATTAATGCAGGTTCTTTACAAACTTTATCGATTGGTGATTTAAAGCCTGGAAAATATCAGCCACGAAGCATCATGCAGGAAGAGGCTTTGCATGCGCTTTCGCAATCCATTTTAAAACAAGGCGTCATGCAGCCTATTATTGTGAGACCGATTGGTAATAATCAATATGAAATTATTGCAGGGGAAAGACGCTGGCGTGCGGCAAAATTAGCAAACTTAAATGAAGTGCCTGTCATCATCAAAAATATTCCTGATGAGTCAGCCCTCGCGATGGCGCTTATTGAGAATATTCAACGCGAAGATTTAAATCCATTAGAAGAAGCGATTGGTATTAAACGCCTCATTGATGAATTTAATATGACGCATGAAGAGGCAGCCGATGCTGTCGGAAAATCTCGTGTCACGGTTTCTAATTTATTAAGACTTTTAACTTTAACCAAGCCCGTTCAAGACCGATTATTAAGCGGCAAAATTGATATGGGTCATGCAAGAGCTCTGATCGGTTTAGAGGGTAGCCAGCAAATTATGTTGTGCGAAGAAGTGATTCAAAAAAATCTATCTGTGCGCGAAGTCGAGGCACTGGTTAAAAACTTACAAAATGGTTACATAAAAGATACGCAAAAATCCTCCCCCAAAAAGGCCAATGCGGACGTTCGCCAACTTGAGGAATCTTTAGCAGAAACCCTAGGGGCGTCCGTCACGATTGATGCTAAAAAGAATGGGTCGGGTGTTTTGAAAGTGCATTACCGTAATTTGGAGCAATTGGATGAAATCCTTAAAAAAATCAAACGATAAATCCCCGTTTATCCTTGACGAAAAGGATAAATCCATAGAGAATTATGTGTTTTCTGACGCAGGCAAAAGGCCAGTAAAATCATGATGCCAGGCTCGATAAATTGGCAAGTGAAAGCGTCATTTGGTTTAACAGTTTTTGTAGTGATTGTGTTTGGTCTAGATGCAGGTATTTCAGTTCTGATTGGCTTAATGTCCGTTATTGCTGGGATGATGATAGGTTCTCGTATAGCCCATAGAACATCAAAAAGCAAAGAACCTTTTGGCATAGTCATTAATATGCTTAAAGCTGAGGCAGTTAAAATCATTGTAGTAATCACGGTGTTATGGATTGCTTTTAAATTTTATAAAGCACTCGTTCCACTTGCTTTGATTGTCGGACTTGCAGTTGCGGCGATTTTGTCAGGCGCTTCAATTGTTAAATTAAATAAAATTGATAAATGAATTTAGGATAGTTTGATGGAACATGAAGGTACATTAAGTTCACCATCCCAATATATTGAACATCATTTAAGTTTTAATACACAAGGTGCTGAAGCGTCTTTTTGGACGATTCATATAGACACTTTAGTGATGTCAGTTATTCTTGGCTTGATTGCCATGGGTCTTATTTGGATGGTAGCTAAAAAAGCTACTGCAGGCGTTCCTTCAAAAGCTCAAGCATTCGTTGAGCTTCTTTTTGATTTCGTAGACGATCAAGTTAAAAATATTTTTCATGGCAATCGACATGCATTTATTGCTCCTGCAGCATTGACTGTTTTTGTTTGGGTGTTAGTCATGAACGCGATGGACTTTTTACCAGTTGACATCATGGCTGCCATCTATAGTTTTGTAGGTATTCATAAATGGCGAAGCGTTCCAACCTCTGATGTAAATACTACTTTTGCTTTAGCGCTCGCAGTTTGGTTCCTCATGATTTACTTTGGCATTAAAGTAAAAGGATTAGGTGGTTGGTTACATGAACTATACACAGCCCCTTTTGGCACTAAAATTTGGGTGTGGCCTTTTAACTTTTTATTCAATCTGATTGAATATGTGTCAAAACCTTTATCTCATTCACTTCGACTTTTTGGCAACATGTATGCTGGTGAAGTTATCTTTTTACTTTTGGGTTTATGGGCTGCGACAGGTATGTCAGGACTTTTTTTTGGAGCGATACTAGGTGCAGGCTGGTCTATCTTCCATATTTTAATTGTTGTGCTTCAAGCTTTTATCTTTATGATGCTCACAGTGGTTTATCTAGCAATGGCGCATGAAAGCCATTAATTAATTTTTAACGTAATTTTTAACTGAAGGGAAAGTAAACATGGAAACAACTCAATTTTTAGCGATGATTCAAGCTTATACAGGTATTGGTATTGGTTTGATAATTGGATTAGGTGCGCTTGGTGCATGTATCGGTATCGGTATTATGTGTGCAAGTTTCTTAGAGGGTGCTGCAAGACAACCTGAAATGATTCCTCAATTACAAGCAAAAGTGTTCTTACTATTAGGTTTGATCGACGCTTCATTCATTATTGGTGTAGGTTTAGCAATGATGTTTGCGTTTGCAAATCCATTATTAAGCGTTGTTGCAAAATAATTGTTTAGGTTCTTTATACTGAACTTAAACAAGGAGCAGAAATGAATATTAATTTTACGTTAATTGCCCAAGCGATTGCTTTTGCGATTCTCATTTGGTTTACGGTGAAATTTGTATGGCCACCTCTTTTAGGCGCAATTGAAAAACGTCAAAAAGAAATTGCTGATGGATTAGCTGCAGCCCAAGAAGGCAAAGCTTCTCTAGAAATAGCCGAGAAAAAATCGGCACAATCTCTTGGTGATGCTAAGCAAAAAGCTGCTGAAATCATTTCTCAAGCCGAGAAAAGAGCCTCAGAAATTTTAGAAGATGCAAAAAATCAAGCAAAAGAAGAAGGCGATCGCATCATTCTTGGTGCAAAAGCTGAAATCGATCAAGAAGTGAATCGCGCTAAAGAAACTCTACGTGTACAAGTGTCATCACTTGCTATTGCGGGTGCTGAAAAAATCTTATTAAAAGAAATTGATAAGAAAGCACATAGTGACATGTTAAATAAATTAGCGAAAGAATTATAGGATCACTATGGCGGAAATTTCTACCATCGCGAGACCTTACGCTGTTGCAGCGTTTAATCTTGCTAAAGAAAAAAAAGCGCTCAAAGAGTGGTCTGAGATGTTGAAATTTTTAGCGCAGGTTTCACAAGATGAGCGCATGCATACATTTATTAACGATTCAAAAGTTTCAGATGAAGAAAGAGAAAAATCACTTATAAAAATTGCAGCAAAAAGACTCAATGAATATGGTGAGAATCTCATTAAGCTTTTAATTGAATATAAAAGAGTTAATTTATTACCTGAAATTAGTCTGGCATTTGAAGCATTAAAAGCAACGGATGAAGGTACATTGGAAGCTGAAATTATTGTGGCTTCAAAACCAACAGATAAAGAAGTCGATAGTCTAGTGAAAAGTTTAGAAAAGAAATTTAATAAAAAGATTGATGCAAAAGTTACGATCGATGAAGCAATCATAGGCGGTACTAAAGTGATTGTCGGCGATACCGTCATTGATGCTTCAGTTCGTGAGCAATTACAAAATTTAGCGTACGCATTAAAAGCTTAAGCTAATCATTATCAGGAGATAGTAATGCAGTTATCTACATCAGAAATTAGTGAACTCATCAAAAGTCGACTAGAAAATTTTTCGACAAACGCTGAAGCGAGAACACAAGGTACAGTGGTCTCAGTGACTGACGGTATTGTGCGTATTCATGGATTATCAAATGTGATGTCTGGTGAAATGATTGAGTTTCCAGGAAACACATATGGGCTTGCGTTAAATCTTGAAAGAGATTCAGTGGGCGCTGTGGTGTTAGGTGATTACGAACATATTACTGAAGGTGATACCTGTAAATGTACAGGCCGTATTTTAGAAGTGCCTGTGGGACCAGAATTGATTGGACGTGTGGTGAATGCGCTTGGTCAACCGATTGATGGCAAAGGCCCAGTTAAAACAAAACTCACTGACAAAATTGAAAAAGTAGCGCCTGGTGTAATCGCACGTAAATCTGTTTCTCAGCCAGTTCAAACAGGTTTGAAATCTGTAGACTCTATGGTGCCAGTCGGTCGAGGCCAACGTGAATTGATTATTGGCGACCGTCAAACAGGTAAAACAGCGGTAGCAACGGATGCCATTATTAATCAAAAAGGTCAAAACATGACCTGTATCTATGTGGCGATTGGTCAAAAAGCATCCACGATTGCAAACGTAGTTAGAAAACTTGAAGAGCATGGTGCCATGGAATACACCATTGTGGTGGCAGCTTCAGCATCTGATTCAGCTGCATTACAATTCTTAGCGCCTTATGCAGGTTGTACAATGGGTGAATATTTCCGTGATCGCGGTGAAGATGCACTTATTATTTACGACGACTTAACAAAACAAGCGATTGCTTATCGTCAAATCTCATTACTTTTAAGACGTCCACCAGGCCGTGAAGCTTATCCAGGGGATGTGTTCTATATCCACTCACGTTTACTAGAACGTGCAGCGCGTGTGAATGAAGAATATGTAGAAAAATTCACTAAAGGCAAAGTGAAAGGTAAAACAGGTTCACTGACTGCATTGCCAATCATTGAAACAGCTGCAGGTGACGTATCTGCATTCGTGCCGACCAACGTGATTTCCATCACTGACGGTCAAATCTTCCTTGAAACAGACTTATTTAACGCAGGTATTCGTCCAGCGATTAACGCAGGTATTTCTGTATCTCGTGTAGGTGGCGCTGCTCAAACTAAAGTTATTAAAAAATTAGGGGGTGGTGTACGTTTAGCATTAGCTCAATATCGTGAATTAGCAGCGTTCGCACAATTTGCTTCAGATCTTGATGAGGCGACACGTAAACAACTTGATCGCGGTCGCATGTTTACTGAACTTATGAAGCAAGCACAATATGCACCTTTAAGTGTTTCACAAATGGCTGTGACTTTATTCGCAGCTAACAAAGGTTTTTTTGATGATGTTCCAACAAACAAAGTGTTGGCATTTGAAAATGCATTGCATGGTTTCATGAATTCTAAATACAAAAAGATTATGCAAGACATCGAAAAAACAACTGACTTATCAGGTGACAATGAAAAAGCACTTGAAAAAGCCATTGAAGATTTCAAATCAAGTAACGCTTACTAATATAAAGAGTCATTATGGCCGGTAGTAAAGAAATCAGAACCAAGATCAAGAGTGTAGAAAATACACGAAAGATCACCAAAGCGATGGAAATGGTCGCAGCATCTAAGATGCGTAAAGCGCAAGAGCGTATGCGTCAAGCTCGTCCTTATGCTGAGAAAATCAGAAATGTAGCTGCGCATTTATCGTACGCACAATCTGAATATAAACATCCATTCTTAGTTAAAAAAGATCAAGTTAAAAATATTGGTTTGATTGTGGTGACTTCAGATAAAGGTTTATGTGGCGGTCTTAATACCAACGTATTAAGAATGTCTGTGAATCAAATGAAAGAATGGGAATCACAAGGTAAAAAAGTACATGTCAGCGCATTAGGTAATAAAGGTTTAGGTTTCATGACGCGTATTAATGCGAATGTGAAATCACATATCACAGGTTTAGGTGATACACCGCACTTGGAAAAATTGATTGGTGCCATCAAAGTGATGTTAGATGCTTATGTGAATGGCGAAGTGGATCAGCTCTTTATTTGTTATACCAAATTTATTAATACGATGAAGCAAGAGCCTGTGGTGGATCAATTGTTACCACTCTCAGGCGATAAAATCGGAAGTCCAGAAGGTCCATGGGATTATATCTATGAGCCGGATGCACAAAGTGTGATCGATCAATTATTGACACGTTATATTGAGTCATTGATTTATCACGGCGTCACAGAAAATATGGCCTCAGAACAATCTGCACGTATGGTTGCGATGAAGTCAGCTTCAGATAATGCGAAGAATGTGATTGGCGAATTGAAATTGATTTATAACAAAGCACGTCAAGCGGCAATTACAAAAGAAATTTCAGAAATTGTGGGTGGTGCAGCTGCGGTTGCATAACGTTGAATTAATTATTTAGAGTCCTAAGGATAAAAAAATGGCTAGTAAACAAATCGGAAAAGTAGTGCAATGTATCGGTGCGGTGGTTGACGTCGAGTTTCCTCGCGATCAAATGCCGAAAGTATTTGATGCATTGATCATAGATGACAAAGACTCACAAGCTGAAGCAGGGTTGACACTTGAAGTGCAACAACAGCTTGGTGATGGCATTGTTAGAACGATTGCGATGGGTTCGTCTGACGGACTTGCGCGCGGTACTGCATTTAAATCCACAGGTGCTGCGATTAACGT
>DAIOGA010000014.1:4083-20110 GCA_036745495.1 Candidatus Methylopumilus sp. | reverse complement strand
ATTTTCATGGCTTACGGAAGAAGGCTCTCTAACAGAACGAATAAAAAATGAATTTAATGATGTCAAAATCGATGTGATTTATGAGGGCTTAGATTTAGAAGAAAAAACAGATTATATTCGTGAGGTCATCATTAAAAGTTATGATAAGCCCATGATCTTTGCTCACACGCGATTACAAATGGATGATCTTGACGATGTTTGGATGTGCTTAAAAACACTCGGTCAACAATCACTTGCTAATATTTTATTTAAAGACACTCAAATTTCTAGACGTTCACTTTTATATCGAGTCTGTGAGCCAGAAGATATTTTATATAAACATTTAAAATCGCTAGGGTATATACAAGAAGAAATTTTATGGATGCGACAATCAGAGTGGGAAAGATATGGAAAGATACTTTTGTTAACCGAAGTTTTTTTACCTAATCTTTTCAATCAAGGATGAAGTTGATGTGAGTCCGCTGATTTAAGCTATAATTTTTCTTTAAATTTTTTCAAAGTATTTTTCAAAAAATCGTGAGCTTGTCGAGAAACCTTCCTTTTAATATTGATTTGCCTAAAGCTATTGGAATTTCAATCGCTATTCATATCATTTTGATGATAGGTTTGCCTGAATTTAATAAACCATTATTAACACCTCAAGTGATGAATGTGACTATTTCAAGTTCACCCATTCAAAAACCGATTGAAAAAATAGAGCCACCTCAACCTATAAAAAAAGTGGAGCCTATTCAGAAAAAAATTACACCTATCATTGATAAAAATGCAACATCAGTAGCGCAGCCTGTGCCAAAGGAAGTGGCGCCACCCGCACCCGCCGAAGCTATTTCAAAAACTCCTAATATTGTGCCGCAAGAGCAAGTGACTCAGCATTTAGAAAGTTACAGTAGCTTGCTTGCAAATGCGATTGCAAAATATAAGCAATATCCAAAAATTGCGCAAATGAGAGGTTGGCAAGGAACTGTTATTGCAGATCTCGAAATTGATAGCAAAGGCTCAGTGATTAGCGTCAAAATTAAAAAAAGTAGTACATATGAAGTGTTAGATAATGAAGCGCTTGAGATGATAAAGAAAGCTTCACCATTTCCAGCTCCCCCAGAGAGTTTGCGTGGTAAAAATTTTAATGTACTCGTGCCTATTTCATTCAAGCTCGAATAATCAAATTTAATTTAAAGATGCATTCTTATTTTCATCTTATGCGTCTTGATAAGCCCATTGGTATTTTTTTATTGTTATGGCCAACTTTATGGGCGCTTTTCATAGCAAGTCATGGTAATCCAAGCGTTCAACATCTCATCATTTTTATTTTGGGCACAGTGTTAATGCGCTCAGCCGGCTGTGTGGCTAATGATATTCTCGATCGCAAATTTGATTCTTTCGTCACGCGCACAAAATTGCGTCCTCTAGCGAATCAGTCCATCCCAGTTAAGAACGCATTTTTTTTACTAATCACTTTGTTATTGGGTGCGTTGATATGTGTTTTATTTTTAAATAAACAATCATTTTATTTTTCATTGATTGCTTTATTTTTGGCACTCACTTATCCCTTAACAAAAAGATTCTTCGCGATGCCTCAAGCTTATTTGGGTTTAAGTTTTGGTATGGGTATCCCCATCGCTTTTGTTGCAAATGATATTTCTATAACTTTGACAACATGGCTTTTATTTCTAGCCAATATATTTTGGGCGATCGCTTACGATACCCTCTATGCGGTGACAGACAAAAATGATGACCTAAAAATTGGTATTCGCTCTTCAGCTATTTGGTTTGGAAATTATGTGAAAGAAGCCATCATGTTCTGTTATACCTGTATGATGGGTTGCTTTATTTGGGTCGGACAGTTAGAAAGTTTTAGCTGGCCTTTTTACGGATTTATGATTTTGAGTCTCATTTTTATTGGGGATCTTTATCTTCAAATCAGGACGCTCAACCCAAAAGCCTGTTTTGATGCATTTTTAAGCAATAATTACCTGGGCGGGCTTGTCTTTCTAGGCGTGTTTTTTCACTATCTCCATGTGAACTAAATCATTAATAAAATTGACAAAACAGGCAGTTTTGACATAGAATTCACCTCTTTTTTTAAATTTATAGCGCAAAAGTTGGTATTGAAATGAAGACATTTTCAGCAAAATCCCATGAAGTAAAACGCGATTGGTTCGTTGTAGACGGAACTGATTTAGTGTTGGGTAGATTAGCAAGTGCGATTGCACATCGTTTACGTGGCAAACATAAAGCCATTTATACACCGCACGTAGATACAGGTGATTACATTGTAGTCATCAACGCGGAAAAGATTAAAGTAACGGGTAATAAAGGTGATGATAAGGTTTACCATCGCCATTCAGGTTATCCAGGCGGCATTTCAACAACGAACTTCTCTAAGATGCAAGACCGTTTTCCAGGCCGTGCTTTAGAAAAGGCAGTGAAAGGAATGTTACCAAAAGGACCTTTGGGTTATGCCATGATTAAAAAGATGAAAGTCTATTCAGGCGCAACTCATGATCATGTGGCTCAACAACCACAACCATTAAGCATATAGTTAAGGAAATACTATGATAGGTAAATATAATTACGGTACAGGTCGCAGAAAGAGCTCAGTAGCTCGTGTTTTCATTAAGCCAGGTAAAGGCGTGATTACAGTTAATGACAAACCTGCGGATGAATATTTTTCACGTTACACCTCCCGTATGATTTTCCGCCAGCCACTTGATTTAACAAATACGTTAAATACATTTGATATTCATGTGAATGTCATCGGTGGTGGTGAGTCTGGTCAAGCAGGTGCGGTGCGTCATGGCATTACACGTGCACTTATTGACTATGATACAAATTTAAAAAGTACGCTTTCACAAGCTGGCTTTGTAACACGTGATGCACGTGAAGTTGAGCGTAAAAAAGTGGGTCTTCGAAAAGCTCGTAGACGTAAACAATTCTCGAAACGTTAATTGTTTCAAGTTCCAAAGAGCAAAAAGGCCGCTTTCAAGCGGCTTTTTTGTTATATAGAGTTAAATAAATTTTGTTAGTATGGGTTTTTAAGGATTAAGACTTCTTTTAAATTAAAGGTGCGAATGTGATGAGTAATCTCTCCAAGATTAAAGTAGGCGTGGTGGGTGCCACCGGCTATACCGGTGTTGAACTATTAAGAATTTTAGTCAAACATCCTCATGTGACAATTCAAACTGTTACGTCTAGAGCAGAAGCTGGCTTATCGATCGCGACCTTATTCCCAAGCTTAAGAGGACTCATCGATCTTAAATTTGAAGATCCAAAGGCTGCTGATTTGGTTAATTGTGATCTCGTGTTTTTTGCAACACCTAACGGGATTGCTATGGAAGAAGTGCCCGCACTTCTTAAAGCCGGGGTTAAAGTGATTGATTTGGCAGCCGACTTTAGGCTAAAAGACGCTAACGTCTGGGAAAAATGGTACAAAATGCCTCATTTATGCAGCGATCTACTTAAAGATGCTGTTTATGGTTTGCCAGAGATTAATAGAGAAAAAATTAAAAAAGCATCACTTGTGGCTAATCCGGGTTGTTATCCCACAGCGATTCAATTGGGGTTCATTCCTTTAATCGAATCAGGTGTGATTGATCTTAATGACTTAATCGCAGATGCTAAATCAGGTGTGTCAGGCGCAGGCAGAAAAGCTGAAGTGAATGCATTGATGGCTGAAGCTTCAGATAACTTTAAAGCATACGGGGTTGACGGGCATAGACATTTACCTGAAATCACGCAAGGACTTACGAGCGTTGCTAATCAAGCGGTGCATTTAACTTTTGTGCCACATTTAACACCCATGATTAGAGGCATACATGCAACACTTTACGCAACGCTTACCAAAAATATAGATATACAAACGATTTTTGAATCGAGATATAAGAATGAGTCTTTTGTGGACGTGATGCCCAAAGGCTCTCATCCAGAAACAAGATCTGTGAGAGGTTCAAATCAATGTCGCATCAGTATCCATCAGCCGCAAGGAAGCCATAAGGTTGTTATTTTATCTGTGATCGACAATCTCGTGAAAGGCGCAGCAGGACAGGCTGTGCAAAATATGAATCTTATGTTTGATTTTCCAGAAATTTCCGGACTTGATCTTGTGCCCTTGATGCCATAAAGTGTTGTTTCTATGAGAAAAGTTAAGCGAACTTATACAAAATATTTTGGCGTAACACGTCGAAGAATGCGCATTAAAACAGGCGCTTCTTGGCATACTTATTTGATGATTGCAGCTTTGTCATTTATAGGTGGCGCAGGGTTTACTTATTGGGAATTAAACGGCGGCTCAGTGATTGGATTTATTTCTAAAATTCAAGCATTAGAAGCTGAAAATCAATCAATACAAGGCCAATTATTACAACAAAAAATTGAGCTTCAATTGAAATCGATTTCAGGTGATAAAGTGTCAGGCGATATTACTAAGCTTCAAGAAGAAAACGCTAAGTTAAAAGAAGACATTCTTTTTTACGAAAAAATTGTAGGCAAGAAACGATAAAGGATATTTCATGTTTTTTAATAAAAAAAATAAAGCACGTACGATTGATACACTCATTGATAAAGACATTACGGTGCGTGGCAATGTGACCTATTCAGGCGGCATTCGTGTCGACGGTTCTATTCATGGCAATCTTACTGAACTTCCAGGCACGGCAGGTACTCTTATTATGGGTAATAAGAGTCGCATCAAAGGAAATATTTCAGCGCATACAGCCATTATTGGTGGAGATGTAAATGGCAATATCGTATGTGCCGAATATCTAGAACTTCATGCGAATGCCAGAATCACCGGTGATATTGAATATAAGGTGATAGAAATCCATGCAGGTGCTAAAGTGTATGGAAGACTTAAAGAAGTGGCTAAAGATTATCAGTCACAAAAAAAGAAATAATCAGGAGTAAATATTATGAATCAAATCGTTGAATCAAAAGAAATGGAAATGCCAACCCCGCTTATTTTTACAGATAATGCTGTAAAAAAAGTGAAGGAATTGATTGAAGAAGAAGGTCAACCAGAACTCAAGCTTCGTGTATTCGTGAGTGGTGGCGGATGTTCAGGTTTTCAATATGGATTTACATTTGAAGAGTCAACCAACGAAGACGATACTCAAGTCACAAAAGATTCAGTCACTTTGTTAATTGACCCTATGAGTCTGCAATATTTAATGGGTGCTGAAATTGATTATCAAGACAGCGTTCAAGGTTCGCAATTTGTCATTAAGAATCCAAACGCACAAACAACGTGCGGCTGCGGTTCTTCATTCTCAGCTTAAAACAGATTATTTTTTAGGAACGTCACGTCGAGGTTTACCTGTGTAAACTTGGCGTGGCCGCCCAATTTTACTTCCAGGTTGACCTAGCATTTCATTCCATTGAGCTACCCAACCCGCTGTTCTTGCAAGCGCAAATACAGCAGTAAACATAGAATTTGGAATACCCATAGCGCGCATCACAATGCCAGAATAGAAATCTACATTAGGGTACAGTTTTTTCTCAATGAAATATTCATCTTCTAAAGCAATTTGTTCTACTTTCATGGCAAGTTTGAAAATAGGATCATCTTTCAAGCCAAGTTCATCAAGTACTTCATAGCAAGTTTTACGCATGATTTCTGCGCGAGGATCTTTGTTGCGATAAATGCGATGACCGAAACCCATCATGCGGAATGAATCATCTTTATCTTTTGCGCGTTTAATGAATGCGCCAATTCTACTTTCATCCCCAATTTCTTCGAGCATTTTGAGAGTAGCTTCATTTGCGCCACCATGAGCCGGACCCCATAGGGATGCAATGCCTGCAGCGATACATGCAAAAGGATTGGCGCCTGATGAGCCGGCGAGCCTCACTGTAGAAGTGGATGCATTTTGTTCATGGTCTGCATGAAGAATTAAAATGCGTTCAAAAGCTTTAGCAAGCACTGGATTAGGTTTGTATTCTTCACAAGGTGTGGCAAACATCATACGCATAAAGTTTTCTGCATAACCCAAATCATTTTTGGGATAAATAAAAGGCTGGCCCAAGCTATATTTGTAGCTCCATGCTGCGATGGTAGGTACTTTAGCTAAAAGTTGATGCGCTGATATTTGGCGATGTTCAGGATTCATCACATCCATGGAATCAAAATAAAATGCAGACATTGAACCTACAACACCCACCATAACTGCCATAGGATGTGCATCACGTCTAAATCCACGGAAAATATTATTTAATTGATCGTGGAGCATGGTGTGACGATTAATCGTTGTTGAGAATGTTTCTTTTTCTTGAGGCTTAGGAAGTTCACCATGCATTAAGAGATAAGCGACATCTAAAAAATCATAATGTTCTGCAAGTTGTTCAATAGGATAACCACGATAAAGAAGAAGACTTTTCTCTCCGTCAATAAAGGTAATTTCGGAGCTGCATGAAGCAGTCGACATAAAGCCGGGATCATAACTAAAGACTTGATGAGTCCCTAATTGACGAATATCAATGGCATCGTTACCCATAGTGCTTTTTACCAAAGGTAATTCTATGGATGTTGATTCTTGATCAAAATTTAATGTGACTTTAGTTGATTTCATTTTTGAAAAATAAAATTAATTATTAAATGAATTATAACTTTTCACGCTACTTTTGCTAGCGCTATCTTTATGCGGGGTAGAGTGCACCTAAAATGCGCAAGCCTTTAGCGCCAGTGACTTCAGGTAAGTTACCTGGTTTTAAAAATAATGTTTGTTTTGCAAGCCATGCAAATGCAGCAGCCTCAACATGTTGTGTTGGTAAACCAAGTGCATCAGTGAGTAGAATATTAGTTTTAGGCATTAATGTTTTTAAGCGTTCAACCAAGAAACCATTTAAAGCACCACCGCCACATAAATAAATTTCAGTGATATTTGCATCATGAGAATCTATTGCTTTTGCAATGCTTAATGCCGTAAGTTCCAAAAGCGTTCTTTGAATATCTTGTGTTGAGTAAGATTTTTGTAAGTGTTTATTAAGCCACGCTTCATTGAAATGATCTCGACCCGTACTTTTGGGCGCAGTTTTTTCAAAATAAGCATCTTTAAAAAATGCATCAAGGAGTGTTTCGATAACTTTACCTTCTTTGGCCCATGCACCATTCTCATCGAATGCTTGATGAAGATGTGCCTTACTCCATTGATCTAATAAAAGATTACCAGGGCCGGTATCAAAACCTGACACAGAAGTTTTAGGATTTAGTAGGGTGACATTAGCAATTCCGCCAATATTCAAAATTGCACGATAAGTCGTTGGGTGTGAAAAAATTTCATGATGAAATGCAGGCACCAATGGAGCGCCTTGCCCACTTGCTGCAACATCTCGACTTCTAAAATCAGCAATGACATTGATATTGGAAAGCTCAGCTAAAAGTGCAGGATTTCCAATCTGCAAGGTGAAGCCTTTTTGAGGTTGATGCCGAATAGTTTGCCCATGAAATCCGATGGCTTTGATATCTTTGGATCCGATGTTTGTTTTTTTAAGCAAAGCTTCAATTGCTTCATAGGCTTTTTTACTTACGGTGTTGCCTATGATGAGACTTTCTTCAAGCTCATTAGTATTGGGTGAGTGAAGTCTTAATAAAGCCTCTTTAAGTGTGTCTTCATAGGGCACATAACTATGACCCATAATTTTGATGTCTTGAGGTTTTTCACCAAAATTGACAAGCACTGCATCCATACCATCAAGGCTGGTGCCGGACATAAGACCTATAAATAATTCATTCATGTGTAAGATTGTAAATGTTTTATTTCCGCTATTTTCCATATTGGTAAAATAATTTAGGCTAAAATGATGGCAATTATTAAACTTCAATAAAACCATTCGGAAATATTTGTGGCTACTGAAATCAATCAAGCATTAGCACTCATTAAAAGAGGTGCTGAAGAGATTCTTCTAGAAGAAGAGCTTCTTGAAAAACTCAAAAAAGGAAAACCTTTAAGAGTCAAAGCTGGCTTCGATCCTACGGCCCCAGATCTTCATTTAGGCCATACCGTTCTATTAAATAAACTTAGACAATTTCAAGATTTAGGTCATCACGTTTTATTTTTAATTGGCGACTTCACGGGCATGATTGGCGACCCCACAGGTAAAAGCGCGACACGACCACCTTTATCTCAAGACGAAGTTAAAAAAAATGCCGAGAGTTATGCTGAGCAAGTTTTTAAAATATTAAAGCGCGATCAAACCGAAGTCGTTTTTAATTCAACATGGCTCACCGATCTGGGAGCAGCTGGTATGTTGAAATTAGCTGCAAGCCATACGGTCGCTCGAATGTTAGAGCGCGATGATTTTAGTAAGCGATATAAAGCTAATCAACCTATCGCTATCCATGAATTTTTATACCCCCTTCTTCAAGGCTATGACTCTGTGGCATTAAAAGCAGATGTGGAATTAGGCGGTACGGATCAAAAATTTAATTTATTAATGGGTCGCGAATTACAAAAGCAATCTGGCCAATCTCCGCAATGTGTCATTACGATGCCGCTTCTCGAAGGTTTAGATGGTGTGCAAAAAATGTCTAAATCACTAGGCAATTACATAGGTATTAATGAAGCACCTGAGATTATTTTTGCAAAAATTATGTCGATTTCAGATGAATTAATGTGGCGATATATTGAGCTACTTTCTTTTGCATCTTTGGATGAAATCGAAGGTTGGAAAGCAAGTGTTAAAGCAGGCCAAAATCCTCGCGATATTAAAGTTACTTTTGCTCAAGAAATTGTCGCGCGCTTTCATTCAAAAGAGGCTGCTATCGAAGCGCTAGATAATTTTCAAACACGTTCTAAGGGTGGCATCCCAGAGAATGTGCCTGAAGTAAACATCACGATTCAAGCCGATGCGATAGGCATTTTGCAGCTCCTTAAAGAGGCGGCACTTGTGGCAAGCACTTCAGAAGGCATGCGTCTTATTGAGGGCGGCGGTATTAAAATTGACGGTGAGCGTCTTGAAGACGGCAAAAAAATGATCTCTAAAAATAGTGAGTTTGTGGCTCAAGTGGGCAAACGAAAATTTGCCAAGATTAAAGTGCTTTAATGTGATGGATCGTATTGATTTTTAATGAAGTTTTGATTTCAATTATCTGAATTTATTGATATAATTCGGCATGAAAATATTGATGGGCTTTAGGCCCATTTTTTGTTTCTGCAACTTGGGTAATTTTAGGAAATCAGCCTTAGATGGAAAAGCTTGAAACATTAATTGAAAAGACCGTGCAGCAGCTCGGATACGAGTTGGTTGATTTGGAGATTTCAAATCGAGGAAAGCTTTTGCGTGTTTATATTGATAAGCCTGATTCAGTGACGATTGATGATTGCACTTTGGTGAGCAACCACTTAGGTCACGTATTTACCGTAGAGCAGGATTTAGATTACGACCGACTAGAGGTTTCATCCCCTGGTATGGATCGCGTGTTAAAGAAATTAGCTGATTTTGAACGCTTCAAAGGTGAGCGAGCTTCTGTGAAGTTAAGAATGCCTTTAGATACGCGTAAAAATTTTTTAGGCACCATTGATGGAACAGAAAAAGACACTGTACTGTTGATGTGCGAGGGTGAGCTTTATCGTTTTGCTTTATCAAATATTGATAAAGCGCGATTGAGCCCAGAATTTAAACGTTAGAGAATGAGTTGCGGAGATTGAAATGAGTCGCGAGATTTTATTATTAGTAGATGCTTTAGCCCATGAAAAAAATGTGAACAAAGACGTGGTCTTTGAAGCGCTTGAATCAGCTTTGGCTTCTGCTACAAAGAAAAAAAATACAGAAGATATTGATGTGCGCGTAGAAATCAATCGCGATACGGGCGAATATAAATCTTTTAGACGTTGGACCATTTTGAATGATGAACTCATTGAAAATGAAGATGCTCAGATATCTCTGACTGATCCTCGTGCAGAAGGTAAAGCTGAAAACGATACGATCGAAGTGCCTTTAGAATCTATTGAATTTGGACGCATTGGCGCACAAGCTGCAAAGCAAGTGATCTTACAAAAAGTACGTGAAGCCGAAAGAGAGCAAATTTTAGAAGACTTTTTAGGCCGTAATGAAAAGTTAGTGACAGGTGTCATTAAACGTATGGATCGCGGTAATGGCATTATTGAAGTGGGCCGCATTGAAGCTGTGCTTCCGCGCGATCAAATGATCCCTAAAGAAAATTTACGTATTGGTGACCGCGTGAGAGCTTATCTTACAAGCGTTGAAAGAAGCCATCGTGGACCCCAACTCATTTTATCTAGAACGGCACCTGAATTTCTTGTTCGTTTATTTGAACTTGAAGTGCCTGAAATTGAAGAAGGCTTATTAGAAATTAAATCAGCCTCTCGTGATCCAGGCTTACGTTCAAAAATTGCTGTCAAAGCAAATGATCAAAGAATTGATCCGGTAGGTACATGCGTGGGTATGCGTGGATCAAGAGTTCAAGCAGTGACAGGTGAACTTGCAGGTGAGCGTGTCGATATTGTTTTATGGTCTATGGAGCCAGCACAGTTTGTAATTAATGCTATGGCACCTGCTGAAGTTTCAAGTATTGTCGTTGATGAAGAAAAACACAGTATGGATGTTGTGGTGAATGAAGAAAATTTAGCACAAGCGATTGGACGAAATGGTCAAAACGTTCGTCTTGCATCTGAACTCACAGGTTGGAATATTAATATTCTGACGGAAGAAGAATCTTCTAAGAAAAATGAAGAAGAGTATGCAAGTACAAGTCAATTATTCATGGCGAAACTTGACGTGGATGAAGATGTAGCCGACATTCTTGTGCAAGAAGGATTTAGTACATTAGAAGAAATTGCTTACGTGCCATTACAAGAGATGGTTGAGATCGAGGCGTTCGATGAAGACACGGTGAATGAACTTCGTTCACGTGCGAGAGCGGCTCTTCTTACTGAGGCGATTGCTAAAGAAGAAAAAGTTGAAGAAGCAGCAGAAGATTTACTCACGATGGAAGGCATGGATGATGCGACAGCTAATCTTCTTGCATCAAAAGGTATTTCGAAAATGGAAGATCTTGCAGATCTTGCTGTAGATGAATTGGTTGAAATGACTGCGATGGACGAAGAGCGTGCGAAACAGTTAATTATGACTGCTAGAGCGCCTTGGTTTGTTTAAAGGCATATACACCCTACGATGAATATTATGAGGTACTAAATGGGACAATCAACTGTCACTAAATTTGCTGAGGAATTGGGATTACCTGTTGATTTATTAATCGAACAGCTTAAAAGTGCTGGCGTAAATAAATCAGCAGCAGAAGATTCATTAACCGAAGTAGATAAATCAGCACTTCTTGATTATCTTCGCAAGGAACACGGCCAATCTCAAACACCAAAAAATAAAATCACTTTAACGCATAAGCAAAATAAAGAGATTAAAAAAACAGATAGCACAGGACGCGCTCGTACCATTCAAGTTGAAGTGCGTAAAAAACGTGTGCTCGTGAGACGTGAAGATGGGCAACCTGTTGACACACCTATAGAAGAACTTAAGCCTATTGAATCAGTTGCGGCACCAAAAGCAAAAGGGCATGTGCTTGGTGAAGACGAGTTATCAATAAGAGAAGATGAAGCAAAGCGTCATGCAGCACTTGCTGCAGCGCAAGCCGAAGACATTAGAAAAAAACAAGAAGCGGTTGCAAAAGCAAACGCAGCACCAGCAGCTAAATTAAGTGAAGGCACACTTCATCGCCCGGCTTCTAAAGCTGGCGTTAAAGTGGAAGGCAAAGAAAAACAAGTTGATAAGAGCGAGAAGGATTGGTCTGATCGCGAATTTAAAAAACGTACACTGAAAGGCCGCGGTGATTCTAGCGCTGCTTCAGGATGGCGCTCACCTAAATCAAAATCAAAACATCGCGAAGAAAATGAAGAGTCAACGTTTGTAGCCCCTACCGAACCGATTATTCGAGATATTCACGTACCAGAAACAATTTCAGTGGCTGACTTAGCACATAAGATGTCAGTGAAAGCAACCGAAGTCATTAAAGTGCTTATGAATATGGGCATGATGGTGACAATCAATCAAATTCTAGATCAAGATACTGGAATGATTGTGGTAGGTGAAATGGGACATAACGCGATCGCAGCTTTAGATAACGATCCTGAAGCGCTGATTGATGAAGACTCAACGGTAGAAGCTATTTTAGAAACACGTCCTCCAGTCGTGACTGTGATGGGTCACGTGGACCACGGTAAAACATCACTCCTGGATTACATTAGAACAACGCGTGTAGCTTCTGGCGAAGCAGGCGGCATTACACAACATATTGGTGCGTACCACGTGGAAACACCACGCGGCATGGTGACTTTTTTAGATACACCAGGCCATGAAGCGTTTACGGCAATGCGTGCTCGCGGTGCTAAGGCTACTGACATTGTGATTTTAGTGGTGGCAGCAGATGACGGCGTCATGCCACAAACCATTGAAGCGATTCATCATGCAAAAGCGGGTAATGTGCCTTTAGTGGTTGCAATTAATAAAATTGATAAACCTGAAGCAGCGCCTGAACGCGTAAAAATGGAACTCGTAGCGCAAGAAGTGGTGCCTGAAGATTTTGGTGGCGACACCATGTTTGTGGAGGTCTCAGCAAAATCAGGACAAGGTATTGATAAATTGCTTGAGTCAGTGCTTCTTCAAGCTGAAGTGTTAGAGCTCAAGGCACCTAAAAATACACCAGCTAAAGGTATCGTGATTGAAGGCCGTTTAGATAAAGGCCGTGGCCCTGTGGCAACTATTCTTATTCAATCAGGTACATTAAAACGCGGCGATACATTATTAGCAGGATCAGCTTTTGGTCGTATTCGTGCGATGCTCGATGAAACAGGTAAAGAAATTAAGGAAGCAGGACCTTCGATTCCTGTTGAAGTATTAGGTCTCGCAGATGTGCCGAATGCAGGTGAAGAGGTCGTGGTATTAAATGATGAACGCAAAGCCCGAGAAATTGCTTTATTCCGTCAAGGTAAATTCAGAGATGTGAAATTAGCAAAACAACAAGCTGCCAAACTTGAAAATATATTTGATCAAATGGCTGAGGGTAGCGTCAAAGTGTTACCACTCATTATTAAATCTGATGTGCAAGGTTCATACGAAGCGTTATCCACATCACTCCAAAAATTATCAACGGATGAAGTTAAAGTAAATGTGATTCACATGGGTGTTGGTGCCGTTACGGAATCTGATGTGAACTTAGCAAGCGCATCAAAAGCAATTTTGATTGCCTTTAACGTAAGAGCAGAAGCAGGCGCGCGTAAACTCATCGATTCACTCGAAGTTGATGTTCACTATTACAGTATTATTTATGAAGCTGTGGATCAGGTGAAAGCAGCGCTTGGTGGATTATTATCACCTGAGCAAAAAGAAAGCGTCATTGGTATGGTTGAAATTCGCGAAGTATTCAAAATTTCTAAAGTGGGTTCGATCGCCGGTTGTTACGTTCAAGATGGCGTGATTCGAAGAAACTCAATGGTACGCGTCTTAAGAAATAACGTTGTGATTCATTCAGGCGAACTCGACTCATTGAAACGTTTCAAAGATGACGTCAAAGAAGTTAAAAATAATTTTGAATGCGGACTCTCTATTAAAAACTTTAATGAAATTGAAGTGGGCGATATGCTCGAAGTATTCGAAGTGGTTGAGGTTGCGCGTAAGCTTTAACCATGGTGAATCGATCCTATGCGAGAAGTGATCGCATTTCAGAGCAAATTAAGCGAGAACTCGCAGAACTTATTCAGTCAGAACTCAAAGATCCTGCCGTAGGCATGCTGACGATTACTGAAGTTCAAGTCACCCCTGATTTACTCCACGCTAAAATATATTTTACGTCTCCTACAAATGACCCTTTGATCATGCAAGGCCTTGAGCGCTCTACAGGATATCTGCGTGCCCAATTATCAAAGCGCATGGCAACACGCGGCATACCGCAACTTCATTTTGTGTACGATACGTCCATTGATGAGGGCATGAAAATTTCACAACTCATTAAAGACGCACTTCCTCCTCAGTAATTTATTTCCATGCAAAAGAAGTCTATGAAGCGCGAGATTGATGGGGTCTTTCTGCTCGATAAGCCGCTTGGATTTTCTTCAAATCAAGCCTTAAAAAAAATTCAATGGTTGTTTAATGCAAAAAAAGCAGGACACACCGGTACCCTTGATCCAATGGCTTCAGGACTTCTGCCTATTTGTTTAGGTGAAGCTACAAAATTCTCTCATCGTCTTCTTGATGCTAATAAAAGTTATATCGCAACGATTCAATTAGGCATCACCACTACGACAGGAGACCAAGAAGGAGAAGTGGTTTCAGAAAAAGAAGTTGTATTAAATGAAGCCCAATTAAAAGACACATTAAAAAAATTTATAGGTGATATTACACAGATACCACCTATGTATTCTGCGTTGAAATTTGAAGGAAAACCTCTTTATGAATATGCAAGAGAGGGTATTGAAATTGAGCGCAAATCTCGACAAATCAAAATTTACGACATCAAGCTTATAAAAATTGAGGAGAGCATCCTCACAATTGAAGTTCTTTGCAGTAAAGGTACTTACATTAGAACTTTGGCAGAAGATATTGGGCAGACATTAGGATGTGGCGCCCATTTAAAGGGTTTAGAACGGACCCAAACGGGTAATTTTCAATTATCAGAAGCGTTAACGATCGAAGCACTTGAAGGTATGTCTATGGCGTCTCGAGAAAAAGCACTTATGCCCATCGATGCCTTACTTGAAGGTTTATTATCGGTCGAATTAACTGTGGCCGAAACAGAAGCGATTAAAAAAGGGCAAAGCATTGATTTTATTAGTAAAAATGATAAAGAAGTGCGCTTATATAGTGCATCAGGTCAATTTGTAGGAGTAGGTCAGCCCGACCTCCAGGGACACCTTTTTCCTAAGCGCTTAATCGCAAATATATTATAAAAAACATATTGTTAAATCAAAAGAATACAATTAAAATACGCGGTTCTGAATGAGGAGAGAAGATTAAATGGCATCAACAGCAGCAGAAAGAGCCAAAGTTGTAAGTGAATATCAACAGGCAAAGAACGATACAGGATCCCCAGAAGTGCAAGTTGCACTTATCACAAGTCGTATTGGTTATTTAACAGAACATTTCAAAACCAATGCAAAAGATCACCACTCACGTCGTGGACTTTTAGCACTTGTAAGTCAACGCAGAAAATTATTAGATTACCTTAAAGGTAAGAATTTAGGTCGCTATCAATCATTGATTGAGCGTCTTGGTTTACGTAAATAATTTTTTAACTATTTAAATTAATTAGTTTAAGAGATTTATTGATTCGTAAGTTTTGAAGCCGATTGCAATCCTTCTTTAAAGGAAGATGCGTCGGCTTTTTTATTGGATGTTAAATGTTAGTTAATGTATTCGTTATTAAGAAGTGAATAACGGATGAAAAAAGAAAAGGGTAAATTATGTTTAAAGCAATTAAGAAAAGTATTCAATTTGGTGCGCACACCTTAACACTTGAAACAGGTGAAATAGCAAGACAAGCAGATGGCGCAGTATTAGTAAGTTATGGTGATACAGCAGTGTTAGTGACGGTCGTGGGCAAACACGATGTTAAAGAAGGTCAAGATTTCTTCCCTCTTACAGTTGATTATCAAGAAAAAACATACGCGGCAGGTAAAATTCCTGGCGGTTTTTTTAAAAGGGAAGGACGTCCAAGTGAAAAAGAGACACTTACTTCACGTTTAATTGATCGTCCATTACGTCCTTTATTTCCAGAAAGTTTTTACAACGAAATTCAAATCGTGGCGATGGTCGTTTCATCTGACAGCGAAATTGATTCTGATATTCCAGCAATCATTGGCGCTTCAGCGGCGTTAGCTATTTCCGGTATTCCATTTTATGGACCGATTGGCGCGGCACGCGTAGGTTACATTAACGAAGAGTACATCACTAATCCGACAGCTTCACAATTAAAAGAAAGTGAACTTGATCTCGTGGTTGCGGCAACAGATTCAGCAGTATTGATGGTGGAATCAGAAGCAAAAGAATTGCCTGAAAGCGTGATGTTAGG
>DAIOGA010000014.1:2686-3983 GCA_036745495.1 Candidatus Methylopumilus sp. | reverse complement strand
GCTGAATTGATTACTGAAGATACAGACACGATCGAAACAAACAAAATTAAAAATGAATTTTTTAATTTAGAAGCAAAAACAGTACGTACACAAATTTTAGATGGTGAGCCACGTATTGATGGTCGAGATACTCGTACAGTCCGACCGATTGCGATTAGATCAAGCGTTCTTCCAAGAACACATGGTTCAGCATTATTCACTCGCGGTGAAACGCAAGCGCTAGTGGTGGCTACATTAGGTACAGGCCGCGATGAGCAGTCCATCGATGCACTTCAAGGTGAGTATTCAGACCGCTTCATGCTTCATTACAACATGCCTCCTTATGCCACCGGCGAAACAGGACGTGTGGGCACACCTAAGCGTCGTGAAATTGGCCACGGCCGACTCGCTAAGCGTGCATTGATTGCGGTATTACCTTCTAAAGAAGATTTTAGCTACACGATGCGTGTTGTTTCTGAAATTACAGAATCCAATGGTTCAAGCTCTATGGCATCAGTTTGTGGCGGTTGTCTAGCTTTAATGGATGCAGGTGTTCCGATTAAAGCCCATGTCGCAGGTATTGCGATGGGCCTCATTAAAGAAGGTAATCGTGTTGCTGTGCTAACAGATATCTTAGGTGACGAAGATCACTTAGGTGATATGGACTTTAAAGTAGCGGGTACTGAAGATGGTATTACAGCACTTCAAATGGACATTAAGATTACAGGTATTACGACTGAAATTATGCAAGTGGCATTAAGCCAGGCTAAAGAAGGACGTGAACATATTTTAGCGATCATGAAAAAAGAAATGAAAGGTAGCCGTCAAGAACTATCTACATTTGCACCAAGAATTATTACTGTGAAAATTCATCCAGATAAAATTCGTGAAGTGATTGGTAAAGGTGGATCAGTGATTAAAGCCTTAACTGAAGAAACAGGTGCGACGATTGATATCGAAGATGATGGCACAATCAAAATTGCTTGTGTCGATGGCTTGCAAGGTGAAGAAGCTAAACGTCGTATTTTAGAAATCACAGCCGAGATCGAAGTAGGTCAAATCTACGAAGGTACCGTAATTAAGATGTTAGACTTTGGCGCGATTGTATCTCTTCTTCCTGGTAAAGATGGTTTACTTCATATTTCACAAATTGCACATCAACGTGTCAATGCAGTGACTGACTTCTTGTCTGAAGGACAGAAAGTTAAAGTGCAAGTCATTGAAGTAGATGACAAGGGCCGTGTTCGTGTAAGTGCAAAAGCATTGATCGAACCTCCTCCTGCTGAAGAAAAATCTGAAAGCAAAAAAGAAGACTAAT
>DAIOGA010000014.1:0-2586 GCA_036745495.1 Candidatus Methylopumilus sp. | reverse complement strand
TTGATCGAACCTCCTCCTGCTGAAGAAAAATCTGAAAGCAAAAAAGAAGACTAATTGTTTTAAAGAAATTTAAGACAACAAAAAACCCGGGAGATCCCGGGTTTTTTTATTTCAATAAATTGATTATCCCGCCATTTGTTTTTCACGGATTTCATCAAGCGTTTTACAATCAATACAAAGCGTTGCTGTAGGACGCGCTTCTAAACGTTTCAAACCAATCTCTTCACCACAGCCAGTGCAATAACCATAATCTTGGCTTTCAATATTTCTTAAAGTCTCATCTATTTTTTTGATGAGTTTACGTTCGCGATCACGGTTTCTAAGTTCTAGAGCCATATCAGATTCTTGGCTTGCGCGATCATTAGGATCTGCATATGAAGTGAGTTCATCTTGCATTGTATGAACGGTGCGATCGATATCCTGACTTAATTCTGTTTTCCATTCGTTAAGAATGGTGCGGAAATGATTAAGTTGGCTTTTGCTCATATAGCTTTCGCCTTTTTTAGCCTCATAAGCTCTAAATTGTTTTAGACCTTTTTGAGATGAGCTAGCAACTTTAGATTTAAGTGGAACAATTTTTGCAGGGACAGGTTTCTTAGCAACCACTTTTTTAGCTGCTACCTTTTTTGGAGCTACTTTTTTAGCCACCACTTTTTTCGCTACTGGTTTTTTTGCTGCTGGCTTTTTCTTAGCAATAACTTTTTTAAGCGGAGCTTTTTTCTTAGCAACAACTTTCTTTGCCACCACTTTTTTCGCTACTGGTTTTTTCTTAGCTACCACTTTTTTGATTGGAGCTTTTTTCTTAACAACAACTTTTTTCGCTACTTTTTTAACTGCCATTTTTTAATCCTAAAGTAAAAACAAATGAAAATAATCGCGAAAGTTTACACTGATCGACTATGAAAGCAAGATGTAATTGAGGTATTTTTAGGCCTATTTAAGGGGTGGATAGCTTTTGTGCGAGAAGCGTATTTTCCATTAATGTGGCCACCGTCATAGGACCGACCCCCCCTGGAACAGGCGTAATAAAACCGGCTCTTGATTTAGCAATATCAAATTCAACATCTCCCACTATCTTTCCATCATCAAGCCTACTAATACCAATATCAATCACAATAGCACCTGGTTTAATCCAGCTACCTTTAATAAGGCCAGGTATACCCACTGCTGCAACAACGATATCTGCTAATTCAATTTTTTGTTGAAGATGTTGAGTATGGCGATGACATATTGTCACAGTACAGCCTGCTAGGAGAAGCTCTAAGCCCATGGGGCGACCGACATGATTAGATGCACCAACCACGACCGCATCAAGTCCTCGCGTGGGAAGTTGAGTGGCTTCAATGAGCTTCATCACACCATAAGGCGTGCATGATCTTAATTGAGGCTGCCTTACGGCTAATAGACCAATATTCTTTGGGTGAAAGCCATCGACATCTTTATGAGGTGAAATAGTCTCAAAAATAACATCATTATTAATGTGGCTTGGTAAAGGAGATTGCACTAAGATGCCATCGACATTAGCGTCATTGTTTAATGTCTCAATAAGTGTGATCAGCTCTTTTTCAGATGTAGTATTTGGTAGATCATAAGCAATCGATTTCACACCAATTTTTTCACAAGCTAAACGTTTATTTCTGACATAGATCGACGATGCAGGATCAGAACCTACAAGAATGACTGCTAAACTCGGATTGCGAACCCCTTCCTTTGATCTCATATCAATTTCTTGTTTGAGATTTGCAAGAAGATTTTCAGCAACCGCTTTTCCATCAATTATCTTGGCTGACATGGATCGATCTATGAATAAAAAAACATCATTTTAACATATTGGACTTTTAACAAAGCCCCATAGAGCCTGAATCTTTTGTAAGAAGAGGTGTCGAAGAGTATGATTAATCTTAATTATTTTTAAAGGAGTTTAAAGCGATGAAGAAAAGTTTTTGGTTAGTTTCATTGGCATTAATTTTTGGCTTAAATGCACCTATTTTTGCAGCCCATGACGGTATGGGCGACCATTGTAAAATGCATACTAAAAAATCATTTGATGAAGCGGATATTGATCATGACGGGACGCTCGATCGTGACGAAGCAAAAACAGTTTGTAATGAAGAATTTGATTTCATGGATAAAGACCATGATGGCACGGTCTCTAAAGAAGAGCTCAAAGCGTGCAAAGGCAAAAAAGGTAAATCAGGCCATAAAAAAGCCGCCAAACCTGCGTAAATAGAAGAAATCATGGGGCCTAAGATGGCCCCTTTGATTTGACCTAAACCCTTAATTAGGCTATATTCTCGCCCTCGGGGTGTAGCGTAGCCTGGTAGCGCGCCTGCTTTGGGAGCAGGATGTCGGGAGTTCGAATCTCTCCACCCCGACCAGATTTAGCATCTTACTTACTATAGAAAAAAAGGATTTTCTGTAACACGCTTTGTGTTGTTAAGCTGCCCGTAGCTCAACTGGATAGAGCACCAACCTTCTAAGTTGGGGGTTACAGGTTCAATTCCTGTCGGGCAGGCCAATTTCATAGTTCATTGGTGGCTGTAGCTCAGTTGGTAGAGTCCAGGATTGTGATTCCTGTTGTCGTGG
>DAIOGA010000013.1:14852-20580 GCA_036745495.1 Candidatus Methylopumilus sp. | reverse complement strand
TCAAATTGTGATTGCGTTAATGCAACCCAATTTTGTTCTTCGACAGATTCAAGTGTGTAATCAATATGAGATAAACCTGTAACAGTTTTAAGTTCATCAATGATGGTATCAATAGATACAGAATCATTAAAAAGAGATTCAATGGTGTTGTGTTGCCAGATAGTATTGCTCGGTATATTGGGCTCGCCAAAGAGTGCTTCTTCATTTTCGCTATTGAGATAGGAGTCTTCGATGGAAGATGATAGCGCACCGAGTTCGATTAAAGCATCGCTTATGATATGTGCATGTTCTGCACTTGCTCGGATTTTAAGATTAATCCAAGCGGCCATTTATTTTTTTTGTATGCCGAGTTTTTTTTCTAAATAATGGATGCTGACGCCGCCATTGTTAAATGTTAAATCAGCCATGAGATCTTTGTGTAAAGGAATATTTGTTTTAATGCCTTCTACGACCATTTCTGATAAGGCCACACGCATTCTTGCGACGGCTTGATCGCGCGTATCACCATAAGTAATCAATTTACCAATCATGGAGTCATAATTAGATGGAACGGTATAACCTGCATAAGTGTGAGTATCTACTCGCACACCAGGGCCTCCAGGCATATGAAATGTAGTGACTTTGCCAGGTGATGGTACAAAGTTATAAGGGTCTTCCGCATTAATACGGCATTCAATGGCATGACCTTTGAACACAATATCTTTTTGTTTAAATGGTAATTTTTCACCTGCAGCAATTTTGATTTGCTGTTGAACAATATCAATGCCCGTTATAAATTCAGTCACAGGGTGTTCAACTTGTAAACGTGTATTCATTTCAATGAAATAAAATTCATTGTTTTCATATAAAAATTCAAACGTACCTGCACCACGATAATTAATTGTTCGACATGCTTCGGCACAACGTTCACCAATTTTTTCACGTAATTTTGCAGATAAACCAGGCGCTGGTGCTTCTTCAATAATTTTTTGATGACGACGTTGGAGAGAACAATCACGCTCACCGAGATATACAGCGTTGCCATGTTGATCTGACAGCACTTGAAATTCAATATGGCGTGGTTTTTCTAAAAATTTTTCCATGTATACCGTTGGATTACCGAACGCTGTTTGTGCTTCTTGTTTTGTCATGTTGACGGATGCAAGAAGCGCAGCTTCAGTATGGACAACGCGCATACCGCGTCCACCTCCGCCACCAGCAGCTTTAATGATGACTGGATAACCAATTTTTTTAGCAATCGCGAGTACTTCTTTTGGATCTTCAGGAAGCGCACCATCAGAACCTGGCACACAAGGTACACCAGCTTCCTTCATTGCATTTTTTGCGCTGACCTTATCGCCCATGAGGCGAATTGTTTCTGGACGAGGGCCAATAAACACAAAACCACTTTGTTGAACACGTTCAGCAAAATCTGCATTCTCAGATAAAAAGCCATAGCCAGGATGAATCGCTTCGGCGTCCGTCACTTCGGCAGCACTAATAACAGCCGGGATATTTAAATAACTTTGTGTAGAAGGTGCTGGACCAATACATACAGATTCGTCAGATAATTTCACATACTTTGCATCACGATCAGCTTCGGAATGAACAGTGACTGTTTTAATGCCAAGCTCACGACATGCGCGTAAAACTCTAAGTGCAATTTCGCCGCGATTGGCAATTAGTATTTTTTCAAACATAAAATAAATTAGCCAATAATAAAGAGAGTTTCGCCGTATTCAACGGGCTGACCGTTCTCAACCAATATTTTTTTAATCGTACCTGTTGCATCTGCTTCAATCTCATTAAGTAATTTCATAGCTTCAATGATACAAAGTGTGTCGCCTTTAGTAACTTTAGAGCCTACATCAACAAAAGCTTTAGCGTCAGGAGATGGAGAGCGATAGAAAGTCCCTACCATGGGGGAGTTGACTGCATGCCCATCAATTTTTTCTGCTATAGGTTTAGTTTCTGAAGCGCTTGATTCTGAAGGAGCTGCTACTTGAGGTTGAGCTGCTACTTGCTGAGGCGCTTGAATATAGTGAGTCATAGGCGCTGATTGATTCATAAGTTGACGACTGATTTTGACTTTTTCTTCACCTTCGGTGAGTTCAAGTTCAGCGATACCAGACTCTTCAACTAAATCGATTAATTTTTTAAGTTTGCGTAAATCCATAATGACCTCTTTTTAAAACTTTAAGCGTTAATTGCAAAATTAAGGGCTGCTATATAACCATCTGCACCTAAACCACTAATCACCGCGACGGCGATATCAGAAAAGTAGGAGTGATGCCTAAAAGGCTCCCTTGCATATACATTAGATAAATGAACTTCAATAAACGGCACTTTGACAGCAGACAGAGCATCACGCATCGCAACGGATGTGTGGGTGTACGCTGCTGGATTAATAATCAAAAAATCAACTTTGTCTTTGTGAAGTGACTGTATTTTGTTTACCAAGTCCCCTTCGCTATTACTTTGCATGGTTTCAAGCTTAATAGACTTAGCCGATGCTATGGTTTTTAAAACTTGATCGATGTCTTCTAGGGTTTGTTTGCCGTAATGCTGTGGCTCACGCTCACCTAAAAGGTTTAGATTGGGCCCGTGCAAAACTAAGATTGATTTTGTTGCCATTTGTCGCGTTTATTCTTGAATCTATGGAAGTTAATTTTGCCGAAAATAACGTTTTTTGTCTACAAATTAGACGAAATTAAGGAAAATTAAAGGCTTTTAGAGGGTTGCAATAAAGGCTTGAGTATGGCATCTAATTGGTCTTTATGTACACGACCAAGAATCGTTTTTTCAATGATGCCTTTTGAATTGATAATTACAGTATAAGGCAAAATACCCTCGTTATTCCCTAAATTTTTACTTAAAATCACCCCTTTATCTTCATCCACAAGAATGGGGTATATCACCTTAGTTTTTTTAAGATAAGACTTCACGGCCTTGGCCTCATCAATCGCAATCCCAACTACTGCAACGTTTTTAGACTTATTTTCAGAATAGAAGTCGGACAATTCAGGCATTTCTTCACGACAAGGCTCACACCAAGTTGCCCAAAAATTAAGCACAATGATTTTATTCTCAAATTGTTTAAAATTTTGAGGCTTGCCTTCAGGGTCATTAATGATGGAAGTGAATAGCGGAGCCGCCGAGGACGTATTTTTTTCTGAGGGCATTAAAAAAATGCGAAAAATAGAAAAGCCTAAAAAAATAATAGCAAGAACATAGATTGCTAAATGAACTGAGGCTTTATTGATTTTCATGCTGAAGCGTTTTGAGTTGATCTAACATTTGCGAAGCATTTTTGTAGCCCACAATTCTAAAAGTACGCAATTCGTTATGTTGTTTATCAAAAAATAATATAGCGGGCGGACCATAAAGGTTGAAATGTTTTAATAAATCTTTATGTTCAGCATTGTTTTTAGTGACATCCACCTGGAGAAGGTTGTATTCAGTTAATTGCTCTTTGACTTTAGGATGACTAAAGGTAAGTTTTTCGTATTCTTTACATGAGACACACCAGTCGGCATAGAAATCGAGCATGATCATTTTATTGTTACGCTGATTAAGCTCACGAGATAAATCATCAAGACTTTGAATTTGTTTAAAAGGTAGTACAGATACGTGATTAGGCTTTGTCGTATTAGAAATATTTTCATTGTCGGATATATTTATTTTTTGAAGTGTTAGTCCAAAAAGTAAAATAGAAGCAATGAGCGTTACAAAAGCTGACAGATGTACCCAAGACATTGCCTTATATTTGAAACGACGGTTTGCAAAAAATAAATAAATCGATAGCGATAGTAACAGAGCACTATAAGCGATTTGATCTATATTTTCCGGGAACAGCGGGCTCATAATAAAAAGGCCCATAGCAATTAACATAAAGCCAATAAGCTCTTTAACAATAATCATCCAGTGACCGCGCTTAGGAAGCCATTGATCAGAAAAAATACCAATAAGAAGGAGCGGCATGCTCATGCCAATTGAAAGCGTAAATAAAGCTAAACCACCTAAAATAAAATCACGTGATTGATTAATGTAAATAATGGCTCCGGCTAGAGGTGGCGCAATACATGGACTTAAAACAAGTGATGAAATGGTGCCAATGATAAATACATTAAGATATTTTCCGCCTTCAACGCGCAGAATTGAGGTCGCAATGAAATGTTCAATAAAATGAGGTAATTTAAGTGCGTACAAATCAAACATGGAAAGCGCTAAAAGAATAAAAACAATACCCATGATGCCCATGAGCATCGGACTTTGTATGCTTGTGGTAATTAAATTGCCCGATAATCCCGCAAAGACACCTAATAAGGTATAAGTGAAAGAAACACCGCTAACATAGCTTAAGGACAGAAAAAAATCTTTCAAGCGCGTTTGATGAGAGGGGCGCTTATGTGACGCAAAAATGATGCTTGAAAGAATGGGAATCATCGGTAATACGCAAGGCGTGAGTGAAAGCAATAATCCCGCGATGAAAAATCCTAATAAGATAAGACCGACATGTTGAGACTGTAATAAAAATTGCATCGTATCAACTTCTGAATTTGAGCTGATTGTTTTTGAGCTACTGCTTTGAATGTTATCAAATTTAAATTCTTTTTTAATAGGGGCATAGCAAAGTCCTTTTGAACTGCATCCTTGATAAGTAATACTGATTTCTTTTGGAGCATACTTAGCATCATAGGGAATAGAAGCATTTAAAGTGTCATGATAAATTTCCGTTTTCCCAAAATGCGTATCCGTTTTAATTTCAGCTGCAGGCAAAAGTATTTGGCTTTGAGGAGCATGGTCAAATTCAACTTTGAATTTGTTGCGATAAAGATAATAGTCTTTTGCAATAAAGAACGATGCTTCAATAGATTGAGGGTTTTTCTTAACTGTTAATTGAAATGCCTCATCAGGTTGCAAGAAATCATTATTATTTTTTAAGAATAAAGATTCGTTAGCATGTGCATTAGTTAAGATTAAGCCGATAAAAAATAAACTGAGCAAGATTGCTATTTTTTTTGATAAAGAAAAAATACGGCTAAACATGAATGGCGGCCTTTAATAAGAAATTTAGTGATTGGAGTTAAATCATCATAAAATCGTTCCTTAAGAATGATTGCATCAAGCTCTTAAGCACAACGATCATTTATTACATATAATTCTAGCTAAAATCATAGAATAACCTAATGCGATTACTTTTTACTATTCTTTTATTGTCCTTCCCAGTCATTGAAATATGGGGCATCTTTAAACTAAGCCATCTTTATGGATGGTGGTTTTTTCTTTATATGATTTTAGTCACTTACCTCGGTTGGCGATTGATCAAAGAAGAAAAACAATTGGTTTTTGCAAAGCTTATGAACGCGATGGGACAAGGAGGCAATCCAATTAAAGCCATGATTGGAAGTGCACGTAATTTATTTGCAGGTATCTTGTTTATTATTCCGGGTGTCATCACAGATTTTTTTGCCATTATATTGTTGCTGATTCCCATAAAAGACAATTCTTCTCAAAATATTCATTCATCAGAAGAAGATGTGATTGAAGGCGAATATCGCCGCGATGATGAGCTTTTAAAATAATGAGTTATACCATTAAACTTTTGCCTAGCGGGCATGTCTTTCAAGCGAAGCCAAGTCAAACAGTTGTAGAAGCTGCCATTGATGCAGGCGTTCATTTGCCTTATGGTTGTCGCAATGGTGCTTGCGGCGCATGCAAAGGTAAAGTGGTTGAAGGCAAAGTGCAT
>DAIOGA010000013.1:0-14752 GCA_036745495.1 Candidatus Methylopumilus sp. | reverse complement strand
CATGAATCCTCATTGCTTGAGATACATCTAAGACTCATTCCAGGTGGCGAATTTACGGAATACGTATTTAAAGAAATGAAAGAAAAATCTATTTTGCGCGTCGAAGGACCTTTTGGAAATTTCTTTTTACGCGAAGATTCTCAAAAGCCGATTATCTTCGTAGCGGGGGGAACAGGCTTTGCACCCATTAAGGGCATGATTGAAGAATCCATTCAAAAAGGTATGAAGCGACCCATTAAGCTTTATCGAGGCGCAAGGATCCTAGAAGATTTATATATGGATGCATTATGCAAAAAATGGTCTTGTGAATTTCCACATATTGAATATATACCGGTACTTTCTGAATCTATTTCAGAAGACAAATGGCAGGGGCGGCAAGGTTTGGTGCATGAAGCTGTATTAAAAGATTTTGTAAATTTGAATGATTATCAATTGTATTGTTGTGGAGCTCCCCAGATGGTAGAAGTGGCTCATAAGGCTTTTATAACGCAAGGACTTCCAGAAGATGAATTTTATTCAGATGCATTTACGTTTGCAGCACCGATAAAAAAATAGAAAAAAAGATACAAAAAAAGGCGCTAAAAGCGCCTTTTTTCTTTGATACAAAGCTAATTACTTAGCAGCTTTAGCATCAGCAGCTGGAGCAGCAGCTGGTTTAGCAGCTGGAGCAGCTTTTTTGTCAGCTTTAGCAGCTGGTTTAGCAGCTGGAGCTTTAGCATCAGCAGCTGGAGCAGCGTCAGCAGCAAAAGCGTTTAATGAAAGTGCGAATAAACCTGCAACTAATGAAGCGAATAACTTAGACATGTAATTTCCTTAAATATTAAATTAAACAAAATATGTGTCAAATTGTAACAATTTCACACATATCAACCGTGTATAAAGCACGATTTGAGGCGCATTATACATGAGTCATAATTTTTATCTACAAAAATACGACTTAGTGTAAATGACTTAAACTTTTTGAAAAAGTTCAAAGGTGTTTTTATAAGATAAGGCAAAAATCATTTTTTAATTGAAGCGGCTTTGCAATATAGCGTCATAAAGTCCAATGATAGCTTGTTTCAATGCGTCTATTATAAAGCTCATAGCATCTAACAATTGGTTAATCTGTCCTAAAAACGAAGCATAAGCTTCATGTTCAAAAAAAGTATCTAGAGCAAAACCAATACCGAAACATATAAAGATAACGAATGATTGAGTTATGAAATGATGAGGCAATTCTTTGATAAAAGGATTATTTCTTTTACCTATCTTCTTAAATTTAAAATTTTTGAAATGAACAAGGTAATAACTTAAAGTTTGCAATACGATAATTGGCAAAAGCCATAGGTAATTTAGAACATTGAGGCCGGCCAAAATAGATAGCGCCATGCTTAGAAATAATCCAAGTTTTCCAAAAAATTTCATATGAGGCATGTAATCAAAAATTGATAATCTAGCACTTCGTTAATATCACACAATCCATAATACGAAGTTATAAATCGGATATCTAAAATATAAAGCTATATTTTTAAAAAACTAATGATCGATTGTTTCTAGGAGTTTTTTCATCATAGATTGATCAGAAGGCTCGTCTGATGCAAATGTCATAAAAGACTCTCTTTCAAGCATATTCACCATCCTAGGATGATTTACGATAAAGAGAACATCTTTTAAGAAATTCATATCTTTCAAGCGGCTTAAACGAACAAATTCTTTGCATGCTTCTGAGCTTGTAATGAGGATTGCCGAAATGTGAATCTTTTCTGAGAAAGCTTTGAGTAAATCTAAATTATTTTGAGGAAAAGTGCGTGTATAACATTCCGCATAGGTAACTTCAGCACCTCGCACCCTTAATGTTTCAGCTAAAGTTTCACGTCCGCCTTCACCTCTAAAAATTACAATTTTCTTATCTTTAATATCATTCATTTCTCTAGTAGCAAGCAAACCTTCGCTATCAAAGTTTTCATCCGGAATGAGTACATGATTTACATCAAATAATTTCAACGCTTTTTGGGTAGAGGGCCCAATAGCAGCAAATTGTATTGATTTAGGTAATGTATGAAATGCATGTTTGACTGCTGGCATACCAAACTGGACTGCATTTGAACTAATAAAAATAGCCCAATCATAATCATCCAATTTTAAAACGATATTCTGAAAGATTTCATTTTGACTTTTTGATTTAATTTCAAGTAATGGAAATTCGATAGGATGCCCTTGATGTTCATTGACTAGAGCTTTAATTTCGGCTGTTTGATGAGACGGTCTTGTAATTACAATGCCTGTTTGATGGAGTTCTTTTTTATTCATACAGCAAGTCTCGCTAAAATTTTATCAGCACCCTGATCAAGAAGCTGTTTAGCCAGTTTTTCGCCAAGCTTTTCAGCGTCTTCAATTGGACCTTCAACTTTATCTTTAATCATTTCTTTTCCATCAACAGAAGCTACAAAGCCTTGTAGTTTAAGAATTTTATTTTCAATAATGGCATGTGCACCTAAAGGAACACTACAGCTGCCACCTAAAGTTCGACTCATTGCCCTTTCAGCTAGAACACATTGAGCTGACTCAGGATGATGAAGCGGTTTTAAAAGCTCGACAAGATCAGCGCGTACTTTTAATATTTCAATAGCAAGGGCGCCTTGCCCTACAGCAGGGATTGAATTTTCAGGGGACATGTATTGTCGGATTCGTGGTTTTAATTTAAGTCGAATGAGTCCAGCTGCTGCCAAAATAATCCCTTGGTATTGTTTTTTATCGAGCTTTCTTAGGCGAGTTTGTAAATTGCCTCGCAATGGCTCAATGACTAATTCAGGAAATCGATGTTGTAATTGACTTTGTCGGCGAAGACTCGAAGTTCCTATGACACTTCCTGGGGGTAACATTTCAAGTGCTCCAAAATCATTAGAAATAAATGCATCCCTTGCATCTTCTCGCTTGCCAATAGCAGCAATCATAAATTCATCACTTAAATGCATGGGCAAGTCTTTAAGAGAATGCACAGCAATATCAGCTTCTTTATTTTGCAATGCAACTTCAAGTTCTTTAATAAAAAGACCTTTACCACCAATTTTAGAGAGTGACTTATTAAGCGTTTTATCGCCTTGGGTTGTCATACCAAGAATGCTCACTTCTAATCTAGGATAAAAAGATAAAAGTTGAGATTTAATATATTCGGCTTGCCAAATTGCAAGCTCACTTTCGCGTGTTGCGATGGTTATGTGTGTAGGCTGGGTCATAGTAGAAATGAAAACGAATGATTCATTTTATCATAAGCTAGTCCATTGAAAATTTAGAAAATCATAAGCTTTAGCATATACTTTCACTTATGGCTAAAAAAGATACAAAAAAAGCGAATTGGTCAGGCAGATTTAATGAGCCTGTGACAGAGCTCGTCAAAAGATTTACTGCCTCTATTGGCTTCGACCAAAAGCTAGGTCTTTATGATATCGAGGGCTCCATGGCACATGCTGAAATGCTAGCCGCACAAAAAATTATTTCGCAAAAAGATCTAAAATCGATTCAAAGTGGCTTAAAAAATATTGAGAAAGAAATTTTGGCGGGTACCTTTAAATGGTCTTTGGATTTAGAAGACGTACATTTGAATATTGAAAAAAGACTGACGGATAAAATTGGCGAGGCCGGTAAAAAATTACATACAGGTAGATCAAGGAATGATCAGGTCGCAACCGATTTGAGATTATGGTTAAGAGCGACCACAGATGAAACGATTAAAAAAATCAGAACACTTCAATTATCGATCGTTCAATTAGCAGATAAATATCAAAAAACGATCATGCCTGGTTTTACGCATCTTCAGGTAGCACAGCCGGTGACTTTCGGCCATCACTTGATGGCTTATTATGAAATGTTGCAAAGAGATCTTTCAAGATTTGAAGACGCCAGAAAGAGAATGAATCAGTTGCCTTTGGGCGCAGCCGCTCTTGCAGGTACAAGCTATCCGATTGATAGAAATAAGGTTGCTAAAAAACTTAAATTTGATGGTGTCTGTGAAAACTCATTAGATGCAGTTTCAGATAGAGATTTTGCAATTGAATTTACTTTTGCAGCATCTTTACTTATGACGCACTTATCAAGATTTTCAGAAGAGCTCATTTTGTGGTCTAGCCCAATGTTTGGATTTGTAGAAATTGCCGATAGGTTCTGTACCGGTTCATCCATCATGCCACAGAAAAAGAATCCAGACGTGCCTGAATTGGTGAGAGGTAAAACAGGAAGAGTGACGGGTCATTTGATGGGCTTATTGATGCTCATGAAAGCGCAACCACTTGCCTACAACAAAGATAATCAAGAAGACAAAGAGCCTCTTTTCGATACCGCTAATACCATTTTAGATGTACTGACTATTTATGCAGATATGCTAAAAGGCATCACAGCCCATGAAAAAAATATGAAAGATGCGACCTTAAAAGGTTACGCAACCGCAACAGACTTAGCAGATTATCTAGTCATTAAAGGTGTAGCATTTAGGGATGCACATGAAATTGTTGCAAAAGCTGTGAATGCGGCTATTAAAAAAAAATGTGATTTATCAGAACTTAAACTAGATGAATTGAAAAAATTTAGTAAGATGATTTCAAATGACGTATATAGCCATCTCACCCTTGAGGGTTCAATCAAATCGAGAAATCATATTGGCGGTACATCTTTTGATCAAGTGAAAAAATCAATTGATAAAGCTAAAAAAGCATTAAAGAAATAAATTTCGCTTTATTTTAAGTGTAAATTCAATACACGACAAATTTCACTGAAATGTTTGTCAGTCAACCAAGGGCTATTTGAAATAATCATAGTATTTGCCGCAAATTGTTTTCCTGCGGGTACATTTGTTTTTTTAAAGTAAGGTTTTAAATAATCATAATTTGAAATCTCTTCAATAAAAAGCCTTCCAACGCCTAAGGATTTCGACCACAACGCTGCAATCATTTGATCGCGTATTTTCTGATCGGGCAACATAAGTACTATAAAAGGCCATGTTTCTTTAGGTTCTTTAGTTGTAAGTACTTTTAAACCTTTAATCTTTTCTAATTTTTTTAATCTAGATACAGCTTTTTTACGATTCGAATTTAAAAAATCGTTTAACCGATTCAAAGCATTAGAGCCTATGTATTTTCGATAACGACTCACACGATGTATAGGAAATTTAAAACTACAATTGTCTCCAGCAGCTTTAATAAAATCAGATTTTTTTAAATGATGTCTTAAGGGTATGCCAAATACAAAACGCAATAAACTTGGGCGATAAAAAATATAATAAAAAATGAGCTCAAGAAGACGTTTTGTTTCTATGAGGTAATTTGTTGGAACAATCAAAGCGCTCGTTTTTTGAATATGAGCAAATAATGGTTTATTTTTAGCAACAATAACACCACCCGCAAAAATACTTAAACCCTTGCCCACACCTAAACTAAATATACCTATATCACCCAATAAACCAACGGATTGTTTTTTTGTTCTAGCACCAAGCGCTTGTGCACCATCTTCAACAACAAAGGCACCATATTTTTTTGCAAGAGGAAGTATTTTTTTAACATCAGCAATTTTCCCAGCTAAATGTGTCGGAATAATAGCTAAGACATCATGATTTAGAGTGGATTTGAGTTTTTTTAAATCAAAATCAAAATGTTCTTTATTTGAGTCACATACAATTGGTTCAAGGCCGCAATGGATTAGCGCGATAGGGACCCATGGACATGTATAAGCACTAATGATAACTTTTTTCTTAGGACTTAATTTTTTGAGTGCAGAAAGTGCAACTACAAGTGCTGAGGTTGCTGAACACTCAATCTGAACATTATGAGTACCAATAAAGCGAGATAATTTTTTTTCAAAAGAAGGAGTGCTTATAAAAAAATCACCGAGATGAAGAGGCAAACCCGCTGTAGGCGGTACTTCATAATGAAAAAAATTCATAGCTTATTTTTCTTGAGATTGCCAGCCACCACCTAAAGATTTAAATAAATCAACACTCGCGATAAGCCTTAATTGTCTTGTTTGAATGTAATTAATCGATGCGTCATTATATACGCGCTGAGCATCAAGATATTCCAAGTAACTTGAATAACCTGCTTTATAACGATTAGATGCAATATCCATAGCTTTTTTTGCAGCATCTTGTGTAAGTTTTAAATCTTTTTCTTGTTCAGTGTATTCGCGAAGTTCTACAAGAGCATTATTAACCTCTTTAAAAGCATTTTGAATTGAAGATTCGTAATAATTAAGCGCTTGTTTTTCTCTTGCAGTGGCTTGTTCGATGCGTGAGCGAACTCGTCCTGCATCAAAAATAGGTAAAGACAATCCGAGTCCTCCACCCCAAATACTAGAGCCCGAGTTATTTAAATTTCTTAGCGCGCCACTTTCTGCACCGAGGTTTGTTGTCAGAGAAATGGTTGGAAATAATGCAGCTTTTGCAACACCAATATTCGCATTCGCTGCAATCATAAGTTGCTCAGCTTGGCGAATATCCGGACGAGATTCTAATAAAGTGGATGGTAGGCCCGCAGGTGGTGTTGGTGGAGTAACAAGGGTATCCAGAGTACTTTCATTGATATTTAAATTCATATCACCCGTAAGAACTACCAGTTGATTATGCACAAATTCTCTTTGACGAATAAGGTCACTAAGTTGGGCAGCTAAATTATCAAAATTTGCTTCAGCTTGATTAACATCAAGCGCTGATACTAAGCCACTCTCTAAGCGTTTATGAGTTAAAGCAAGAATATCTTCTTTAAATTTCACACTTGCTTTAGTAAATTGTATTTGAGAGTCTAAACTTCTTAAGAACAAATAGTTACTCGCGACTAAGCTTTGTAAAGAAAGGACTACAGTGTCTTTGGAATATTGAGATGCTAAAAATTCGGCTTTTGCAGATTCTTTAGCGCGACGCAATTTACCCCAAAAATCTAATTCAAACGAAGTGCCTAAGCGAACAAGATAGTCTTTTCTAAGAGCTGGGTAGGCACCTAGCGGAATTGTGGCAGTTCGGGTTACTCTATTTCTATAGGCTTGAGAATTAAGATCTACTTCAGGAAGCAATGCAGCGCCCACTTCTCTTAAATAAGCATCGGATTCTTCAACACGAGCAATAGCTGCATTGATGTCAGTGTTTTTTGTGAGTGCTTTATCCATAAGATCATTTAGCATCGGATCTTGATAAAGCTTCCACCACATATTGATATCTTTATCTAAGCTATTACTTTGAACTTCTTGATGATAATTATTTGGAAGAGAAGCTTCGGGGCGGTTATAGTCAGGCCCAACAAGTGAGCAACTTACTAAATTTACAAAAGTGGCTATTAAAATAAAACGCTTCATCATTTTATTTTTTTATCCTCATCATCTAAATGACCGTGATGTCGAATATGATGTCCGCTCAACCAGACGAAGAAAAGCGGAATAAAAATAGTGGCAATAAAGGTGGCTAAAATCATGCCACCAAATACACCCGTGCCCATAGATTGTCTGGCTGCAGCACCTGCACCTGTTGCTACAACAAGGGGGACAATACCAAACACAAATGCCATAGATGTCATCACTATAGGCCTAAATCTTAAGCGCGCCGCTTCGATCGCAGCTTCCATAACAGGCATACCTTCTTCCATTTTTTGACTTGCAAATTCAACAATCAGAATTGCGTTTTTAGCGGCTAATCCGACCAGCGTAATTAAACCAATCTGGAAATAAATATCATTAGGCATGCCACGAACCATCACAGCCAATAATGCGCCAGTGACCGCGAAAGGAACTGCCATAATCACTGCGAGAGGTAAAATCCAAGTTTCAAATTGTGCAGCGAGAATAAGGAAGACCATAATAATGGCAAAGCCAAAAGCAAAAATTGCAGCGGAACCTGTGCGTTTTTCTTGATAGGCCTGTCCAGTCCAAGCGAGCTGATATCCATCAGGTAAACTTTCTTTGGCGACCTTTTCTATGAGTTTAATGGCGTCACCAGAACTGATACCTGGTGCACCACCTGCTAATACTTTAGCTGAAAGAAGGCCATTAAAGCGTTCTAGTTGTTCTGCACCTACAATATTATTTACTGTGCTTACAGCAGAAAGTGGAATCATAGCACCTGAATTTGAGCGCACATAAACTTTACCTAGATCATCAGGCTTCATCCGATAAGGCGCTTCTGCTTGAAGTTGAACGCGATAAGTCCTACCGGACTTATTAAAGTCGTTCACATAAAGAGAACCCATAGTACTTTGTAGTGTGTCGTAAATACTTGCAATAGGTATACCTAAGCTAATGGCTTTTGCTTCGTCGACTTCAACAAAAAGTTGAGGCACTGTTGGCCTAAAGAATGTATTAATACCTGCAAGTCGAGGTTCTTTTTTTAAAGCTTCTATGAAAATATTAACAGCCGTGTAAAGATGCATAGGGTCAGTATCGCCTCGGCTTTGAATATAAATTTCCATACTGCCAGAACTTCCAAGGCCGCGAATCGAAGGAGGATTAAATGCGATGGCTAAACCATCAGGTTGTGACATACCTATGCCAAATAATTTTTTTACAATATCACCCGCTGTAGATTTGCGTTCAGACCAATCTTTTAAACGGACAAACATAGTACTTGCATTTGATTTATTACCACCCCCGATCAGATCATAACCATTGACCACAAATTGGAAGGTACTTGCAGGATCTTTTGCAATGACTGAACGAACGGCCTCAGTCGTTTTTGAGGTGCGTGATATGGTTGCACCATCTGGAAGCATCACGGCAGTGATAACATAACCTTGATCCTCAGGAGGAATAAAGCTTGTTGGTGTGGATTTAAAAAGAAAAAAAGCGCTGATCAAAATACCCACAAAAATGATGCCACCAATCAGACGATGATGAAGTGTTGAATTAACTACACTGATATAAAAACGAGTGAGGCGATGAAATCCATTATTAAAGCGATCAAAAAATTTAGAATGAATAGTATTAGGATTTAAGATAATGGCACAAAGCGCCGGCGTTAAAGTCAATGCAACAATACCAGAAATCACAACGGCTACAGCTACTGTGACAGCAAACTGACGATAGAGCTCCCCTGCGATGCCGCCCATAAAAGCTACAGGGACAAATACAGCACAAAGCACTAATACAATAGCGACAACTGCTGCAGCTACTTGTTCCATAGATTTGATCGCCGCTTTAATCGGAGAAAGTTTTTCTTCCGACATAAGACGTTCAATATTTTCTAACACAACAATGGCATCATCGACCACAATTCCAATGGATAAGACCATGGCAAAAAGTGTCAATGTGTTAATTGAAAACCCAAAAAGATATAAGCCGGCAAATGTGCCCACTAAAGAAATAGGCACTGCAATGATAGGAATTAAAGTGGCGCGCCAGTTTTGTAAAAATAAAAATACCACAATGACAACAAGCACCATGGCTTCGAGTAATGTTTTAAAAACTTCGCCCATAGAAGCTTTAACAAAGCTACTGGTGTCATATGGAATTTCATAATCCATACCTTTTGGGAAGCGCTCTTTAAGCTCCGCCATTTTTTCTTTAATACCTTTAGCTGTATCTAGGGCATTTGAACCTGTTTGAAGAAAGATAGGTATGCCAACACCTGGCTTGCCATTAAGCGTTGAACTTATATCATAGGATTGAGCACCTAATTCAATACGTGCAATATCTTTAAGATAAAGAACACCATTTGGCCCATTAGCACGAATGATAATATTGCCAAATTCATTTGGATCAACTAAGCGGCCTTTAGCATTGACTGTGTATATAAGTTGTTGATTATTTGTCGATGGTTCTTGGCCAATTTTGCCTGCAGCATATTGTGCATTTTGACTTTGAATGGCATTCGCTATATCTGATGTTGTGATACCGAGTTGTGCCATGCGATCGGGTTTAAGCCAAATACGCATTGAGTAATCTTGTGCACCAAAAATATTGGCGTCACCCACGCCTTTAACGCGCTTGATTTCATCTAACACATTAAGTGTTGCATAGTTACTGAGATAAAGTGGGTCAAATTGCTTATCTTTTGAAGTCAGCATGACAACCAAAAGAATGTCATTTGATTTTTTTTGGACTACAACACCTGTTCGCCTAACATTTTCAGGCAGTCGGGGTAATGCGATATTTACTCGATTACTTACATTGAATGTGGCCTGGTCAATATTTGTTCCAATTTCAAAAGTCGCTGTAATTGTGAGCGTACCGCTTGAGTCGGTACTTGAATTAAAATAAAGCAGACCTTCTACGCCACTTAATTGTTCTTCAATAGGACCTGCAACTGTTTTAGAAAGTGTTTCCGCACTTGCACCAGGATAATTTGCAGAAATAATAACTGTGGGCGGTGCGATTTGCGGATATTGAGCAATAGATAATTTAAATGCAGCAGCAATACCAGCTAAAACAATGATGATTGAAATAACCGCAGCAAAAATAGGCCGCGTAATAAAAAATTTACTCATTATTTTTGAGGGGTAGGCATGATGGTTACTGGCATGCCTGGACGAATCTTAATAAGGTTATTCACAATGACTTTATCACCGGATTTTAGACCGTTAAGAATGACCCAGTCTTGGCCTTTCCATTCACCGGTAACAACTGGTCGAGGGTTGGCTTGATTTTTTTCATTTACAACAAATACAAATCTACCTTGGTCAGAGTTTAGAACTGCTAATTGAGGCACTAAAAATACACCATCTTTCTTGCCTGAAGTGACACGCACTCGCACAAATTGACCCGGCAAAATTTGTTGTTCATTGTTTTCAAATGTCGCTCTTAATTGTTGTGTGCCGAGTGTTGGATCAATTTGGGTTGCTGCAAAATTAATTTTTCCTTTTTTGGAGTATTCGCTACCGTCGGGCAAGACAAGAGATACTTCGCCTATATTTTTTTCATTTAATACTCCACCTAGTGCTTTAAGTTCATTATCAGAAAAACTAAATCGCACCCAAATAGGATTAATTTGCACAAGTGTAGTAAGAAGACTTGTATTGGCGGAAACAAGAGCACCTTCAGAAAATTGGAAACGACCTGATATACCATCTACAGGTGCTGTGACATTGGTATAAGATAAATTTAATTCTGCTTGTTTAAGGTTTGCACGTGCTTGTGAAACCGCTGCTATGCTAAATGCTTCATCAGAAGTTGCATTGTCAAAGTCGCGTTGACTAATTGATTGTGAATCAATAAGACCTTCCAAGCGTTTTTTCTCTCGCTTGGCTTGTTCTGCTCGCGCAATGCTTTGATCAAGCTGAGCTTTTGCTTGGCTTAATGCGATTTTGTAAGGTTCTGGATCAATTAGAAATAAAGACTGTCCGGCTTTAATAGCGGAACCTTCATTATATTTTCGTTTCAATAAGATGCCACCTATACGAGGTCTTACCTCAACTTCTTTAGCACCTTCTGTTTGACCAACCGCTTCACCTGTGATTGCAACTGTCGTTGGATTCACTTCAAGGACTGCAACTGGTAATGCAGTATTAGGAGGCATACCCTGTTGATCTTGAGATTTATGACAGCCTATTAAAGTTAAGAATATAAAACTTAAAAGAAGTCCAACAAATCTGGATAATAAAGTAGGGTATTGCAAGCGAAACTCCAATGAAAAGGATACAAAAACAGATTCAATCTATTGCGTCATTTTACAATTAAACTAGGCTGTTAAGCTTAATTTAATTAATAAAATTTTTATGAAAATAAGTGAGCTAATCCAAAAGCAGCTGAGGATGCCAAAGCACCAATGATAAGGGTTTGCATCGCTGATCGTCCTTGATTTACACCTGTAAAACGACCTTTGATCCATCCAAATAAAATCAATGCAATACTTGTTGCAATGACAGACATTTTTAGAGCTGGTCCGATCTCGGATATGAAGATATACGGTGCTAAAGGAATAAGGCCCCCAACAATATAAGCTACTGAAATAGTTGTTGCACTGATGAATGCTCTTTTCGGATCTGGCTTTTCTAAATTTAATTCGAATTTCATCATAAATTTAAGCCAGCGTTCGCGATTAGAAGTGATAGATTTTACAACCGTTTTAAGCGCGCTTCCCTTAAGTCCATATTCAGAAAGTATTTCTTCAACTTCTGAAATTTCTCGTTCACGTAAATGTTTAATTTCGTAAGCTTCACGTTTTAATTCGGAATCATAATGTTCAATATCTGTCTTACCAGCAAGATATCCACCCAGACCCATAGCAATCGAGCCTGCAGCAACTTCAGCCAATCCAGCAGTCACAATAATCGCTGAAGAATCCACAGCCGCTGATAAACCTGCAGCCAAAGCGAATGGAACTGTCAGACCATCTGACATACCAATGACAATATCTCGGACTATTTCAGTTGAAGTAAAGTGTGTTTCAGAATGATGCGAGTGATGATCATTTGACATAGATATCTCTTTAAATTTATATATTAATTGCAGTTAAAAATACTATATATTAGATTTTGTAATTAAAACATTTTTAAATCTTAAAGGGCTCAAAAATGAAACAATGTACTTATAACGTATTGGCTTTATTAGTATTTGCTTTATCTTTTTCTTATGTACCAACAGCCGCATTTCAATACCATTGCGTTTACGATGGCGTGACAGAGTTTAATGTGCCTATCTTTATATTCCAACAAGTTTTCCTAGCAACTATATTGTTTATTGTTGGGCGTTATAGTTTTCAAGATGGCAAAATGATTTGTTGGATGTCTTGCGGTCGAAAAAAAGACAAAAAGAAAAAATAACTAGTCGAATTTAACTTTATGTTTAAGCTGCCTTTTAAACTTAGTTTTGTCTTTTTCAACTTTAGGTTTAAAAGGTAAGTCAGCACGAAAAAGTGCGTAATGTGTTTGAGAGCGTAATTTAAGTTTTCGAATTTGGTTCATAAAGGCATTACGCAATAATATCTAGAACGCCTCTTGTAATAAATTCAATCGCCATAGATCCTAAAAGCAGTCCCATGACACGCGTAATAATTTTTGTACCAATTGCGCCAATCATTTTAGAAATATTTTCTGCAAAACTTAATGTGAGCCATATCAAAAGAGATACTGCTATACAGGGCAAGACAAGAAAGCTTTGATTAATAAAATTAGGTGCTTGATGTGCTGCAATAATCATATTACTCATAGCGCCCGGCCCGGCTAAAAGAGGAATGCTTAAAGGTACAAATGCAATTAATTCTTTGTCTGATTCTCCATTTTGCCCAGATTCAATAATTTGATGTTTACCTAACATCATAGAAATCGCCATAATTAATAGGAGAATTCCACCACAAATTTGGAAGCTTGGCATGGTGATACCGAACATATTTAAAATTTTATCGCCCAAGAAAAGAGAGGTCACGAGAATGATGAAGACAGTAATTGCGGTCATTTTGACAACATTTTTTTTGTTAATTGTTTTATGTTGACCTGTGAGACTCAGAAAAAGTGGCAAGCATCCAATGGGATCTACAATTGCAATAAGCGCAATCGTTGTTTTGATAATAAAGGTCCATTCAATCATGATGTATTCTCTATTTAAAAAATGACATAAAACCTAATGTTGCTGCAGCAATAGCCATAACTAAAGTAGCAGCCCAACCTAAATATTTCACATGATTTCCAATAGTGAATGATCGCATAACTTTTGGACGTGATGCCATGTGCATCAAAGCAATCATTAAAGGGACTGCAACAATACCGTTAATTACGGCACTCCATAACAATGCTTTAATCGGATCAATTCCACTAAAGTCTAATAAGACGCCAAGAAGTGTTGCAATCGCAATCACCGCATAAAAATCTTTAGCCGCATGAAAACTTAAACCTAAGCTTGCTGGTTTTTTAAGTAATTCTGCCACTGCATAAGCTGCAGAGCCAGCTAATACAGGCACAGCTAAGAGCCCTGTACCTACAATGCCTGCAGCGAATAAAATAAATGTAAATTCTCCAGCGATAGGTCTTAATGCCTCAGCGGCTTCCGCTGATGTTTGAATATCATGAAGGCCTGCTTTAAATAGTGTGGCCGCAGTCGTTAACATAATAAAAAAGGCAATGAGGTTTGAAAATCCCATGCCGACAACAGTATCGATACGAATGCGTTTTAAGTGTTTACCTAAATGTTGAGGATGATGATTTAAATAATTGGTGTTATGTTTAACACGGACTTCTTCCACTTCTTGACCAGCCTGCCAAAAGAAAAGATAAGGGCTAATGGTTGTTCCAAAAACACCCACAATCAAAAGTACATATTGGCTTGTAAAAATAGTTTCTGGAAAAACGGTCGCCTTAATCACCGTGTTCCATTCAACATGAGATGCGAAGACAGTCCCTACATAAGCAAATAAAGAAAGTGTGAGCCATTTTAAAACGCGAACATAGCGTTCGTAAGGAATAAAAATTTGTAGAAGTAAGCAGCTCATACCAAATCCCACTGCATAAAGATGTCTTGGTCCGCCCACAACAAGCTTGACTGCATCTGCCATAGCTGCGAGATCAGCTGCAATATTAATGGTGTTAGCCGCAAGTAAAAGAATGACTAAAGGCCAAGTGACATATTTCGGATAAAAACGACGCATATTTTCGGCCAAGCCTCGTCCTGTGACAAGACCGATTCGAGCACTGACTAATTGAATACCCACCATTAAAGGGTAAGTAAAAAACATAGTCCATAAAAGACCAAAACCATATTGCGCACCTGCTTGAGAATAAGTAGCAATACCACTTGGATCATCATCTGCAGCTCCCGTGATAAGACCAGGACCTAATTTATTTATCAATTTTGGAAATTTAAAATTAAACATGAC
>DAIOGA010000012.1:0-20888 GCA_036745495.1 Candidatus Methylopumilus sp. | reverse complement strand
CGATTTACGCATTTTTAAAACTCCTTAGTAAAAATTTCCTGAAAATAATGTGACTAGTTATTATTATATTCACACAGTAATATAAGCAATTACCGTGCCAACTTAGTAAATATCATAAAAAACAATGACTTAGTAAAGATTATATTTAATAGTATATGCCTAAAATGCACTTAATATGCGTTTAAATCTGATAAACTCTTGAAAATAAAGGAAATTTATCATGTTAAATAATGAAAAATTAAGAGAATTATCTAATAAAATCAGGGAGATAGTGAGAGATTCGCCCTTACCTGATATTGAAAAGAATATTGATGCACTATTAAAGAGCATGTTCACTAAAATGGAGCTTGTAACACGCGAAGAGTTTGATGTTCAAACGGAAGTCTTAAAACGTACACGCCAAAAATTAGAAGAGCTCGAAAAGAAACTATCCGAGATTGAGGCGCGCAAAAAATAACGATCTTTTAGTTTCTTGTTACACTTTAGGCTAAATAAATTTGCCTTATATCTTTAAGAATTCAATGCCACAGGATTTCATGACTGATCAAGAAAAAATATTAAGAAAGCTTTTGGCTGAACGCATTCTATTGTTGGATGGTGCAATGGGTACCATGATCCAGCAACATAAACTTACCGAAGAAGATTATCGCGGAGGCGAAGATGGTCGCTTCGCAAAATTTTCAGGGCCAGAAGGTAAGCGTGAACTATTTCTTAAAGGTAATAACGAATTACTAAGCCTCACTCAACCTCAAATTATTCAAAGTATTCATGAGGCATACCTAGAAGCAGGTTCCGACATTATCGAAACCAATACTTTTGGTGCAACAGAAATTGCACAAGAAGATTATGCGATGTCAGATTTAGCTTATGAAATGAATGTGGCTTCTGCTAAATTAGCGCGCCAAGCGGTTGAAAAATTTTCAACAAAAGAAAAACCTAGATTTGTAGCAGGCGCCATTGGACCCACACCCAAAACCGCATCGATTTCACCGGATGTCAATGATCCCGCAGCGCGCAATATTACATTTGAAGAATTAAAAAATAGTTATTTCAATCAAGTGAAGGCATTGGTTGAGGGTGGTGTCGATATTCTTCTAGTTGAAACCATTTTTGATACATTAAATTGTAAGGCAGCACTTTTTGCGATCGAAACTTATTTTGAAGAAAATAAAATACGCTTACCGATCATGTTGTCAGGCACGGTCACAGACGCATCGGGACGTATTTTATCTGGCCAAACAGTCGCCGCATTTTGGAATTCAGTACGTCACGCAAAACCGATGACTATTGGTCTTAACTGCGCATTAGGCGCGGCGCTCATGAGACCTTATGCTGAAGAATTATCTAATATTGCAGATACGTATATTTGTATTTATCCCAACGCAGGTTTACCTAATCCTATGTCAGATACTGGTTTTGATGAAAAACCAAAAGACACTTCATCATTAATTAAAGAATTCGCGACAAGCGGTTTTGTGAATATTGCAGGTGGTTGTTGTGGGACTACACCTGAACACATCAAAGCCATTGCAAATGAAATAAAAAATATTAAGCCTCGAGACATTCCAACTGTTGAGATAGTGACAAGACTTTCAGGTCTTGAATCATTTCTAATTAAAGATGATTCTTTATTTGTGAATGTGGGCGAACGAACCAATGTGACAGGCTCAAAAGCATTTGCGAATTTAATTATTAACGAAAAATACGATGAGGCTTTATCTGTCGCGCGTCAGCAAGTAGAGAATGGTGCGCAGATTATCGACATCAATATGGATGAAGGGATGCTTGATGCTGTTAAAGCGATGAAGCATTTCTTAAATTTAGTTGCATCAGAACCTGATATTGCACGCATACCTATCATGATTGATTCATCGAAATGGGATGTGATTGAGGCGGGTCTCCAGTGCGTGCAAGGTAAAGCGATTGTAAATTCGATTTCACTAAAAGAAGGTGAAGCTGAATTTATTCGACAAGCCAAATTATGTAGACGTTATGGTGCAGCTGTGATTGTCATGGCTTTCGATGAAAAAGGACAAGCAGACACATTCGAAAGAAAAACAGAAATTTGTAAGCGTGCTTACGACTTATTAATTTCAAAAATTAATTTTCCTCCCGAAGATATTATTTTTGACCCAAATATTTTTGCGATTGCGACAGGGATTGAAGAACACAATAATTACGCTGTTGATTTTATCAATGCCACGAGATGGATTAAAGAAAATCTTCCGCACGCAAAAATTTCAGGTGGCGTATCCAATGTGAGTTTTAGTTTTAGAGGGAACGATGCAGCCCGTGAAGCAATTCATACAGTCTTTTTATATCACGCAATCAAAGCTGGATTATCGATGGGGATTGTGAATGCTGGCATGATGGGTGTTTATGATGACCTTGATCCAGAACTTAAAGAGCGCGTTGAAGATGTTGTGCTTAATCGAAGACCTGATGCTACAGAAAGAATGATCGAAATTGCAGGGACTTTAAAAGGAAGTAAAAAAGAAGTTCAAACGCTTAATTGGCGCGGTACAGATACTGAACCTATTTCAGTGAATAAAAGACTTGAATATGCATTGGTCCATGGCATCACAGATTTTATTGTAGAAGATACTGAAGAGGCACGATTAGAAGCGATGCAAAAAAATGGACGACCGATTCATGTGATCGAAGGTCCTTTGATGGATGGTATGAATGTGGTGGGCGATTTATTTGCACAAGGCAAAATGTTTTTACCGCAAGTAGTGAAATCAGCACGCGTCATGAAGCAGGCTGTCGCACATTTAGTTCCTTTCATTGAAGAAGAAAAAAAATTAGAGGAAAAAAGAACGGGCGTTATTTCAAAACCTAAAGGCAAAATGCTCATTGCGACCGTCAAAGGTGATGTACATGATATTGGTAAAAATATTGTGTCAGTGGTCTTGCAATGTAATAACTTTGAAGTCATTAACATGGGTGTCATGGTGCCGTGTTCAGAAATTTTAGAGATGGCTAAAAAAGAAAATGTCGACATTATTGGTTTGTCGGGACTTATCACACCATCATTAGAAGAAATGACACATGTTGCAAAAGAAATGCAACGTGATCCCCACTTTAGAGGATTGAAAACACCGCTTCTCATTGGAGGTGCCACAACCTCTCGCGCTCATACGGCTGTTAAAATTGCACCGCATTATGATGGACCGGTGATTTATGTGCCTGATGCATCAAGATCTGTAGCGGTGATGCAATCTCTTTTAACCCCTGAACAAAAAGATCAATACATCAGTGATATTGAAAAAGATTATGCGCGTGCGCGTGATCAACATGCGAATAAAAAAGGCGTCAAATTATTAACGCTTCAAGAAGCAAGACTTAATAAATTAAAACTTCAATTTGATAAAGCATACACCCCTAAAACTCCTAAATTTATTGGTAAGCGTGTGTTTAAAAATATCGATTTAAATTTAATCGCACCTTATATTGATTGGAGTCCATTTTTCCAGACATGGGACTTAGTAGGTTTTTATCCAGCCATACTTAATGATCCTATTGTGGGACAGAGTGCTACACAAGTTTTTAATGAAGCACAAACCATGCTCACAAAACTCATCAACAATCGAGCACTTGTGGCCAATGGTGTGGTGGCTTTTTATCCGGCCAATAGCGTGGAAGATGATATCGAAATTTATGAAGATGAATCACGGACAAAAACTTTATTCACATACTATGGCTTAAGACAGCAATCTGAAAAACCTAAAGTTGATAACGTACAAAAACCTAATCAATGTTTATCTGACTTTATTGCACCTAAATCATCAAACATTAAAGACTATATCGGTATCTTTGCTGTGACGAGCGGATTAGGTATGGAAAAATACGAAGAAACATTTAAAAATAAAAATGATGACTACAGCAGCATCATGTTCAAAGCGCTAGCCGATCGTTTAGCTGAAGCATTTGCCGAATATATGCATGAGCGTGTCAGAAAAGATTTATGGGGTTATGTGACAGATGAAAGTCTAGACAAAGCATCACTCATTAAAGAAGATTATCAGGGTATTCGACCAGCACCCGGATATCCTGCGTGTCCTGATCACACCGTTAAAAAAGATATTTTTACGAAATTAAAGTTAGATGAAATCGATATGCATCTCACTGATTCATTTGCGATGACACCTGCTGCATCAGTTTCAGGTTTTTATTTTGCACATCCAGAAGCGCAGTATTTTAGTGTCGATAAAATTGGCGATGATCAATTAAAAGATATGGCTAAACGTCGAGATGTATCGATTGAATTTTTAAAAAAATGGTTAGCCCCTAATCTATAAGACAACAAAAATGCATATTCATATCTTAGGTATTTGCGGAACATTTATGGGTGGTGTGGCATCCCTTGCCAAAGCTTCCGGTTACAAAGTGACTGGTTGCGATACCAATGTGTATCCACCGATGAGTACCCAATTAGAAAGTATTGGTATTGAGCTCATTGAGGGATTCGATAAAAAACAAACTGAATTAAAGCCTGATCTATATGTGATTGGCAATGTGGTATCTCGTGGCAATCCTTTGATGGAAGAAATTATGAATCAGGGCTTGCCTTATATTTCAGGGCCGCAATGGCTTTATGAAGCAATCCTAAAAGATAAATGGGTGCTAGCGGTTGCGGGCACACATGGTAAAACAACCACCACATCGATGCTGGCTTGGATTTTAGAATTTAATGGCTACGCACCAGGCTTTCTCATTGGTGGCGTGCCACTTAATTTCGATGGCTCAGCGCGTTTGCCACAAAAAAATAAATCGAATGAAGTTTCACCTTTCTTTGTGATTGAAGCAGACGAATATGACACGGCTTTTTTTGATAAACGATCCAAGTTTGTCCATTACCATCCAAAGACCGCGATTTTAAATAATCTTGAATATGATCATGCAGATATATTCCCAGACCTCCATGCGATTGAAACGCAATTTCATCATATGGTGCGTATGGTGCCCGGCATTGGACGCGTCATTATTAATGATGAAGAAGACAGTTTAAAAAGAGTGATTGAAAGAGGTTGTTGGTCAGAAAAAGTTTACATTGGAAGTCCGCAAGGCTTGTCGATTGGTCAAGTGAATCAAGACCAATCATTTGAAATTTTGAATCTTGGTCAATTAATAGGCACTTTATCTTGGGATCTTTTAGGCCATCATAATCGTATGAATGCCCTTGCTGCGATTGCGGCATCACATCATGTCGGCGTTAAATTTGAAGATGCGATAGAAGCGTTACAAACATTCAAAAACGTAAAACGTAGAATGGAATGTATCGGTGAAAATAGTGGCATCACGATTTACGATGATTTTGCGCATCATCCAGCAGCGATATCCACAACGCTTGCAGGTTTACGAGCGAAAGTGGGCAAAGCAAGAATCATTGCAGTTTTAGAACCAAGATCTAATACGATGAAATTAGGCACGATGAAGAATGCACTGCCTAAGAGTCTAAAGGACGCAGACAAAATATTTTGTTATGGTGAAAAATTAACTTGGAATGCCGAAGAAGCATTAGCCCCTATCAAAGACAAATCATTCGTGGGGCATGATATGAAAAATTTTGTCGAAGCTATTTTAAAGGAAGCGAAATCAGGCGATCATATTCTTATCATGAGTAACGGTAGTTTCAATGGCATTCATCAAACTTTATTAAAAGGGATAGCTTAAGTTATGCCCACAGATGAAAGTTTATATAAGAATAATATTCTTAAGCTTTCTATTCTTTTATCTTTTGTATTACATTTTTTAGCCATTCAACTTATACACTTTAAACCTACAAAACCCTTTCAAAATCAGCTTTCCCAAATTGAGGTTGTTTTAACCAACTCGAAAGATAATCACCAAGTGGATGCTGATGTTTTGGGACAAAGTAATTCTAATAAAGGCGGCAATATAGAAAAAGACGTCCATAAAAAGACGCCACTACCTATCATCACTGAAAATAAAAATACTTTTCAACTTAACAATCGTGGTGATCAACCTACAGTTGGAAAAGCTTCAAGTTCTTCACAGGAAAAAATTGTAAAAAAAGAAGCGCCCACATTAAATGAGCCCAAAGCAGTTCAACAGCCGAAAGAATCAAAAGTCATTAATAAATCGATTAGTAAAGAAGATATCTTGGCGAGTGCAAGTGAAATAAGCGCATCAGATGCTGCGATTTCAAATCAAACTTCTAATTTTGAGAAACAGCCTAGACGAAAATATATTGGCGCACGTACCAAAGAATATAAATACGCACTTTATGCAGAAGCATGGCGACAAAAAGTGGAAACCTTAGGTAATATGAATTATCCAGAGGAAGCGCGTGAAAAGAAATTTTCAGGTCAATTGAGAATGACGGTTTCTTTAAAGCCTGATGGAAGAATTGATAATATTGAAATTAATCAAAGTTCAGGATTTAAAATATTGGATGAAGCTGCCCGAAAAATTGTGGAATTAGGCGCCCCCTATGCTCCTTTCCCTGAGGATATTAAAAAAGAAGTGGATATATTAAGTATTACAAGAACTTGGACTTTTACTAAAGACGATACTTTGTCATCCCAATAAATGAATTATTACAAACATCATATTTTCTTTTGTTTAAATCAACGAGATGATGGCGAAGCCTGCTGCTCAGATAAAGGCAGTGAGGCTATGTTTATGTATATGAAATCAAAAATTAAATCGCTCGATTTAAATGGCGAATCTAAGGTGCGAATTAATCGAGCAGGTTGCTTTGATCGCTGTAGCGAAGGGCCTTTGCTTGTGATTTATCCGGAAGCTACTTGGTATAACTTTATCGACGAAAAAGATATCGATGAAATTATCGAAAGTCATATTCAGCAAGGAAAAGTTGTGACGCGGTTATTAGCTTAAAGACTGATTAAGTAATGTAATCAGCTCTTTTTTTTCTTGTGCCGATATAGTTTGATGTAAACCTTCTCGTAATTTTTCTCCCCAATGTGAATTTGGAAAGTGTGCATCCTCTTTAAAGCGGGGAATGATATGCCAGTGAATATGTGGTGTTTTATTGCCTAAGCTTGCTAAGTTAATTTTTTCAGGATTAAAAATTTTTCTTAAAACTGTTTCAACTTTAAATACACAACGCATGATGTTAAATTGAAGCGCTTCATCTAAGTCAGTCATTTCTTTTTGATGGGCAATCAATTCAACACGACAGTAACCTTTATAATCTGGATGATCTAATAGAACCACACGAAGTATGTTGTCATTCCAGATAATTTCTCCATCATTACCATTACAAATTGCACATGACATGATTTATGACACCTGAAGCATACGATCAAGCGTTAACTTAGCTAATTTTGCTTCATGTTCAGGGACTTTAATAATATTCACAGGTTTGTCATTGACAATATTTTCTAGACACCACGCAAGGTGTTGAGGATCGATGCGTGCCATGGTTGAACATTCACAAATGACATGCGACATAAATTGTACAAGCTTGCCTTCAGATTTCATTTGATTAGCAAGACGATTGACTAAATTAAGTTCAGTGCCCACAAGCCACTTAGTCCCTTGAGGTGCTTCAGTAATGGTTTTTAAAATGTATTCAGTGGAACCTACATAATCTGAATGAGAGCACACTTCAAAAGGACATTCAGGGTGAGAAATGACTCTGCCATCGGGATGCTTTTGTCTAAAGCGTTCAATATTTTGAAGGCGAAACATTTGATGGACAGCACAATGACCTTTCCATAAAAAGATCTTCGCTTTTTTAATTTGTGCTTCAGTAAGCCCTCCAAGGGGAAGATCAGGATCCCATACAGGCATTTCATCTAAGGGAATACCCATTTTGTGACCACTCCAACGACCTAGATTTTGATCAGGGAAAAATAAAACTTTTTCACGTTGTTTAAATGACCATTCAATAATTTTTGTTGCATTAGTTGAAGTGCAGACAATTCCACCATGTTCACCACAGAAAGCTTTGAGGTCTGCTGCAGAATTAATATAGGTGACAGGGGTTATGACTTCATCAAATGAAAGTACTTTTGAAAGTTCTCGATAACTTCTTTCCACTTTGCTTAAGTTCGCCATATCTGCCATTGAGCATCCTGCGGCTAGGTCTGGAAGAATCGTTATTTGATCTGGTCTCGATAGAATATTTGCAACTTCAGCCATGAAGTGCACACCTAAAAATACAATATATTTAGCGTCAAGAGATTCAACGACGCGAGAAAGTTTAAGGGAGTCACCTGTGTAATCTGCGTGTCGATACACGGATTCATGTTGATAATGATGACCTAAGATGACTAAATCTTTACCCAGTTTATTTTTGGCTGCAATAATTCTTTGCTGGCAATCGTCATCGCTGATAGATTCAAACGCATTAAATTTAATTTGAGCAACTTGCATAGGATGTCTATTTTACAGTTTTAGTTGATGAATTTCGGCTAATTTTTTAATGGCCTCGACATTAGTCCAAGAAAAAACTTTATCCATGGCATCACGCCAATCGACCCATAGATATTGCACATGCTCATCTGCTGATAATTGAATAGGTATGTTAGCTGGGACCTTAAGCCCAAAGATATGTTCTGTATTGTGAGTCACATCTGGGGCGTAACGATATCGCCAATGCTTATAAATTTCATAGATATGGGAAAGTTTCCAATCTTCTAGATGATACTGGCTTGCGTTGATTCCTGTTTCTTCAAATACTTCTCTTATAGCAGCGTCTTTTGGTGTTTCATTTTCTTCTACACTTCCTGTGACAGACTGCCAAAAACCTTTTTTATCAGCACGTTCCATAAGTAGCACTTTAAAATCTTCTGAATAAATTAATATAAGAGAGGAAATAGGTTTTTTAAAAGCCATGTTTAAATCTTAGGTAGTCTGAAAATAACACTTTCTTCAACGCCTGGAAGTTCACGGATATGAGCTTTTGTAAGTGACTCAATTTTGTTTACAATATTTTTAACGCTGATCTCCGGTGCCGAAGCTCCTGCTGAAATACCAATATTTTTTTTATTAAGAAGCCAAGATGACTGAAGCGCATCTTCATGATCAATCATATAAGCTTCAACGCCTTCTCTTAAAGCTAACTCTTTAAGACGATTTGAATTAGAACTATTCTGAGAGCCCACAATAATAATGAGATCACACAAGCCACTTATTTCTTTGACTGCATCTTGTCTATTTTGTGTGGCATAACAAATGTCATCACTTTTAGGTCCTTGGATATTTGGATATTTTGTTTTTAAAGCTTCAATGATTGCTTTTGTGTCATCAATCGATAGTGTGGTTTGGGTCACATAGGCAATCTTGTCGGGATGATCGACGATTAAATGACTAACATCTTCAATCGTTTCGATTAAATGCATTTTGCGATTTGTATGATGCTCTTCAATTTGACCCATCGTGCCTTCTACTTCGGGATGACCTTTATGTCCAATCATAATAATGTCCATACCTTGATTGAGCATTTTATTTACTTCGACGTGAACTTTAGTCACTAATGGACAAGTGGCATCGATCGGTATGAGTTCGCGTGATTTTGCTTCCTCACGGATGGCTTTTGAAATACCATGCGCACTAAAAATGACATGAGATCCTTTAGGGACATCATTAAGATCTTCAATAAAAACGGCACCTTTTGTTTTTAAATCGTTGATGACATATTGGTTATGAACCACTTCGTGTCGCACAAAAATAGGTTTTCCGTATTGAGATAACGCTTCTTCGACGATTTGAATCGCTCGATCTACACCCGCACAAAAGCCGCGAGGATTAGCTAAAAGGATGTTAATTTTATCTGCCATAGATTGTATTTTAGGGCTTTTGATAGTGATGACTTATTATTTTATTCATGATTGTCCATGTATAATTCGTTTTATTCAAGATGGATACCTAATCTTATGAAAAATACAGCGACCTTATTAATTACATGCCCTGATTCCAAAGGTATTGTGGCGGCTATCGCAGATTTTTTATATCAACATAATGCAAATATTTTGCATGCTGATCAACACCAAGACGCTGAAAATAGCCTTTTCCTTATGCGTGTGGAATGGGACTTAAAAGATTTTTCATTGGATGAAGCTTCTTTTGCAAAGGCTTTTGATAGCATCGCCAAAACTTATAAGATGACATGGGAATTAAAGCTTTCTAAAGATAAACCTCGTATGGCTATTATGGTGTCGCAATACGATCATTGTTTAGCAGATTTACTTCATCGCTATAAGAATAATGAGCTTCAATGCGACATTCCACTTATTATTAGTAATCATCTAGACACCCAAAAACTCGCTGAATTTTATGGCATTCCTTTTTTTCATATTCCGGTTGAAAAAGATAAAAAGAAAGAAGCTGAAGCAAAGCAATTTGAATTATTTGATAAGTATCAAATCGACTTTATTGTGCTCGCACGCTATATGCAAATTTTAAGCGAAGATTTTGTAAAGCGTTATCCACAGCGCGTTATTAATATTCACCATTCTTTCTTACCCGCCTTTATTGGCGCAAGACCTTATCATCGCGCTTTTGAACGAGGCGTTAAGTTGATTGGCGCTACAAGTCACTATGTCACCGAAGTATTAGATGAAGGCCCAATCATCGAGCAAGATATTGATCGTATTTCTCATCGCGATCAAGTCGAAGACCTCATTCAAAAAGGTAGAGACTTAGAGCGAATTGTTTTATCTAAAGCAGTGCGTTGGCATATTGAGAATCGCATTCTCATCTATGCAAATAAAACTGTTATTTTTGATTAAAGCGGGATTTTCTTTTCGAGTTTAAATAGATCGCTCGATTTCTCACGCGTTCTAACTTCAAAAACTTTATCTTGATCTACCATCACCTCAGCAGCACGACCGCGAGAGTTGTAATTTGAACTCATACTCATGCCATAAGCGCCTGCTGACATAATACAAATAAGATCATTTTCTTTTAATTTTAATGATCGATTTTTTGCAATAAAGTCACCACTCTCACATACAGGACCCACAACATCAAACGATTGAGATTTTGAATCATGTTCACGTACTACTTTAATCTCGTGATAAGCATCATATAAAGTAGGTCGCATAAGATCGTTCATTGCAGCATCAATGATGGCGAAATGCTTCACATCGTTTTGTTTTAGATATTCGACTTTAGATAAAAGAACCCCCGCATTGCCCACTAGCGCTCGACCAGGTTCAAAAATAATTTTGACATTAAGACTTTGAATCTTACTTAAAATTTCTTTTGTGTAGATTTCAAAATCTGGAGGTGATTCATCTTGATAACAAATACCAATGCCGCCGCCAATATCAATATGACTTAAATGAATATCATTTTTTTTGAGTTGATCTACTAAAGATAAAACACGATCTAAAGCATCCACAAAAGGTTTCAGTTCCGTGATCTGTGAGCCAATATGACAATCAATACCTTTGATTTCAATATGACTCATACTTTTTGCTTCAAGATAAAGTGCAAGCGCTTGATTAAAATCAACACCAAATTTATTATCTTTCAATCCTGTTGAAATATAAGGATGGGTTTTAGCATCGACATCTGGATTTACTCGAATAGAGATAGGTGCTTTGATATTGATTCTTTTTGCCACTTCTTCAATACGAAGAAGTTCGCTTCGAGATTCCACATTAAAACATAATATGTTTGCTTTTAAAGCCGCTTCGATTTCAGATGCTGTTTTACCTACCCCCGAAAACACAATTTTTTGTGGGTCGCCGCCAGCATAGATGACGCGCTCAAGTTCACCGCCTGACACAATATCAAAGCCAGCGCCTAAGCTCGCAAAAAGATTGAGAATTGCAATATTAGAATTAGCTTTTACCGCAAAACATATCAGATGATTAGTTTTAAGCAGTCCTTTTTTAAAAGATTCAAAAGTTTGAATCAGAGTATTTTTTGAATAAACGTAAGTTGGCGTACCAAATTGATTTGCAATTGTTTCAAGCGAAACGGCTTCCGCAAACAAGCTGCCTTGATTACTATGAATGAATGACGTTTGAGCCATTATTTATTTTTTCTCAGGCGTTGTATTTTGCGGGTATTTTTTCTCAGGAATATATAAAGGACCCTTGGTGCCACATCCTACAAGGTTTAGAAGTAAGAAGGCGCTTATATAAATACATAGATATTTTTTCATGATGTCTATACCTTTTTGAACTTAAGGTATTTTAGCATTATCTTGATGTGTTATATGGAATTGTGGTGCTTAAGTAAACGATATGTAATCCATCCATTAATGAATCCAAATAAAAGTGCCGCCGCACTATAAATAGGAATCAAATAATAAATGCTAGCGTGAGGGATGAGCCATATACGAACAAGGAGAAGTTGACCTCCAATATGCGCAAAAGAAGAAAGCACTGAAAGACCGATAGGACTAAAAAATTTAGATGGTAATTTAATTGCAAAATACAAAGTCAAAAGACTCAACATTGACCCAGTTAAACTTAACATAAATGTCGGACTTAAAAATTGTCCCAATATAAGGCTTGTCGCAAAGACTCTTAAGATACTAACCCACATCGCTGTTTTAAAATTAAAACGATACATGGCGTAAAGTGTAATGATATTCGCAATACCTGGCTTTACCCCTGGCATGGGTGACGGCAAGACTGATTCAATAAGACTAAGCCCTATCGCAATGGCACTTAATTTTGCAATTTGATGGTCAAGTAAAGTCGTTTTAATTTTAATAATTGAGTGAGTCATAAGCTTTCGTTTTACCTAATATTTCAATGCTGACTTCATTGGGAATACAAATCAGCATTTGTCCTGTGAGATGAACCCATCCTTGCTGCACGCAATATTGATTTTTACATGGAGCTAACGCAAAGCGAGCACGCCCTTCTTTAATTTCAATAATACTTTCACCCTCTTTACCTATAAGGCTAATTTTTTTATCTTGAAATAAGCTAAAGTTCCCATAAGTTTTTCCTTGAAAATTTACTTGCACAACGCTGCCAGTTTCAAAATGCCAGAAAGTTTTAAATGCAAAAATAATAAAGATAAGACTTATTAAAACAATAAGACTGTCTCCAAGAAAAGATTTAGTGCGTAATTTCAAGATGATTTTTTTTCTGAGAATGAATGTCTAAAAATTGAATTTTATCCGCCATCGTTTGAGTCATGGATATACGATTTTCTTCAATAATGAGGTAATGATGAATATTAAGTTTTTGTGCTATAGCTACTCGATCTTCTTTTTTACCAATAAAAAGTGGTTTAGATAATACGTCAGATAAAGTGCCTGCATTTTTGGCAGGCTCTATGAGGACTGTGACAGAATAAACATTTTGCATTGGGAATCCTGTAAAAGGATTAATGAGATGGCAATAACGAATACCATCATTCATAAAATAACGTTGATAATCGCCTGATGTACCAATAGCCCATCCATCCGGTAAATCCAGTTTAGCAATCGCTTGCGACCCCCTGGGGTCTTGTATACCGACACGCCAAGGTTTATTTCCATGTTGGCCAATGGCGATAATATTGCCACCAATATTGATGAGTGCATTTTTAATATGATGCTCATGAAGAATTTTGTTTGCCTGATCTAGTGCATATCCTTTTGCATATCCACCCAAATCAATTTTAACGTGAGAATTAGCACTACTAATTGAAGATCCTGAAATACTTAACTGATCTAGAGAAGGCTTTCTTTCAACAAGCACTTTAATTTTTGATTTATCTGGATGTATAGGATTAAATTCGTCCTGATGAAATCCCCAATAATCGATGAGTTCTCCAATGGCTGGATTGAATAAATGATTAGAAGCATCCTCTAAAACTTTCGCTTCTTTTAGAATTTCAGTAAGTTCTATTGATGGATTTATATAAGGCTTATTTTTTGCTATAGCCTCATTAAGATTGGTAAGGTCACTTTTTTTCCATGCGTGAAGAGAGTTATGAAGTCGCGTAAATTCATGAAGCACTGCTTGTGTAGCTTCTTCCGCTTTCTTTTCATCTTCACCATAAATAGAAATATCTACAATGGTTCCAAAGACGTAATGCTTAGATTGGTATAAAGATGTTTTAGAGCAAGATTGAAGAAAACATAACGCAACAATAATGAAAAAAAACTTAATGAAGCGCATTGATAATAAGTTCTGCAGGATTTTGTTTTGTTTGTTCAAATAGTTCGACGATCCCAGTCGGGCTTGTGACATTAATTTCTGTTAAATAATCACCAATCACATCAATCCCAACAAAATGAAGCCCTTCACTTAATAGTTTTTTGCCTACGATAGTGGCTATTTCCATATCTCTTTTTGATAGCGCTTGTGCGACACCCTGCCCACCTGATGCCAGATTACCCCGCGTCTCACCTTCCATAGGAATTCGCGCCAAGGCATAGGGGAAAGGTTTCCCTTCAATAATCACAATACGTTTATCGCCTAATTTAATTTCTGGAATATATTGCTGCGCCATGATCATTTGATGTCCATGATTAGTCATGATTTCTAAAATCACATTAAGATTTTTTTCAAACTCACTGACACGGAAAATATTCTTGCCACCCATGCCATCAAGAGGTTTTAGAATTATGTCGCCATGATCTTTAAAAAATTGCTTCACAATCTCTGGATTCGCGGTGACCAAAGTTTTGGGGATAAGCGTATCAAATTGAAGTATCGATATTTTTTCATTCCAGCTTCTAATAGAAGAAGGTTTATTGAATACTTTCACATTTGATTTTTCAGCGATATCTAATAAGTAGGTTGTATGAAGATATGCCTGATCAACCGGCGGATCTTTCCTCATAAAGAGTGCTTTAAAAAATGAAACAGGATGCGTTTCATAGTTTTTTGCATGCTTTGGAAAAATATCTAATTCAAAACGATGTGTTCTACAAAATAACTGGTTGGCATCAATATATAGATCATGTTGCAAACAAAAATAAACTTCATGATTTTGCTTAACCGCCTCCTTCATTAAAGCCAGGGTTGAATCCTTCTTTAATTGGAGTGATTGAGGTGGGTCGATAATGAAAAGAATAGGCATCGTTTATTGATTCATCGGGTCATAAGTTTCAAGTTCAATGGACGCTGCAAGAAGGGCTAATCTTGCAATGACACCATAAGCATAGAATCGATTAGGTGTTGAGAGTGGCGATTCGTCGATTTCAGGTGTAGAGCAGGAAGTTTCAAAGGCTAAGGGTACAAAATGCATACCAGGCGCATTAAGGTTTTCATCTTTACCTCGCGTCGTATGAACACGATAAAATCCACCAATGACAAAATGATCTATCATATAAACGACAGGCTCTGCGACGGCTTCATTAATACATTCTTCAGAATAGACGCCCTCTTGAATAATCACTTCTGATACCTCAAGACCTTCTTTGACTACAGACATTTTATTCCGTGATTTTCGATTTAAATTTCTTAATTCGTCACCATGCTTCACAGACATAATACCCATACCATAAGTGCCGGCGTCTGCCTTAACAATCACAAAAGGCTCATGCTCGACTTTGTATTCTTTATATTTCAATCGAATCTTCGTTAGGATTTGATCTACTTTTTCCGCAAGTTCATCTTCGCCCTGTCTTGAGTGAAAATCAATCTGACTGGCATGATCAAAATAAGGATTAATGAGCCAAGGATCGACTTTAATAAATTCAGCAAATGATTTCACGACTTCATCATAAGCTTTAAAATGTTGTGATTTTCTGCGCGTTGCCCAACCTGCATGAAGAGGAGGAATTAAATTCTGTTCAAGATTTTTTAATATGTCAGGAATACCTGCAGATAAATCATTATTTAATAAAATCGCACATGCATCAAAATTTCCAAGCGTCTTATTTTCAAGCACTAATCTATTTTTAATGCGTTTTAAAGGCTCAATGAGTAAAGATTTATTGTTTTCAACAAGGATAGTTGTGGGTTCCGTGATTGCTTCATCTAAACTACCAATACGTACATCTAAACCTGATTTTCTTAATATATTTTGTAATTCAAATAAATTTTTTAAGTAATAAATGTTTCGTGTGTGATTTTCAGGAATGATTAAGAGGCGATGTGCCTCAGGACAAACTTTCTCAACTGCAACCATAGCAGCTTGGACAGAAAGTGATAAAAAATCTGGATTTAAATTATTAAATCCCCCTGGAAAAAGATTGGTATCGACAGGCGCTAATTTAAATCCTGCATTTCTTAAATCAACGGATGCATAAAAAGGAGCTGAATGCTCTAACCATTGTGTGCGAAACCAATGTTCGATATTCGCCATTTCATGAATCAGATGTTTTTCTAATGAAAGAAGTGGACCTGTGAGTGCAGTTTTTAAATGTGGAACCATTTAGTTTTGCGCCTCATGAGCTTGAAGATCTGCGTGATAACTACTTCTCACCATAGGCGCACTTGCGACTGATGAAAAAGCCATATGAATCGCCTCTTCTTTTAAAGTATTAAACTCTTTTGGATCCACATAGCGATCTACAGGAAGATGATGGGCGCTTGGCTGTAAATATTGTCCAAGGGTAAGCATTTCAACTTGATGTGTTCTTAAGTCCTTCATGACCTCAAGAATTTCAGAATTGGTTTCGCCCAGCCCTAACATGAGTCCTGATTTAGTAGGGATGTTTGGAAACTTTAATTTGAAATTTAATAGTAAATTGAGTGAATGTTGATAATCTGATCCCGGACGTGCTTTTTTATAAAGTCTTGGAATAGTTTCAAGATTATGATTAAACACATCGGGTGGCATCGAACTTAAAATATCGAGCGCTTTATCAAGCCGACCTCTAAAGTCAGGCACTAAAATTTCAATTTTTGTATTGGGTGAAACGCTACGAATTTCTTTAATACAATCGACAAAATGTTGCGCACCACCATCACGTAAATCATCACGATCTACACTTGTAATCACAACATATTTCAGATTAAGCTCTCGGATAGTTTGAGCTAATTTTTTTGGCTCATCAGTATCAGGTGGCAAAGGTCTGCCATGACCGACATCGCAGAATGGACAGCGTCTTGTACAAAGGTCACCGAGAATCATGAATGTAGCAGTACCCAGACTAAAACATTCACCAATATTAGGGCAGCTTGCTTCTTCACATACGCTATGAAGATTGTTTTTTCTTAAAATAGATTTAATTTCATTGAATCGCTGGCTTTGAGGTAGCTGCATTTTGATCCAATGTGGCTTCGCCTTAATGGGCGCTTCAATAATTTTGATAGGAATCTTAGAAGTCTTCTCAAAATTAGTTTCTTTAATGCCTATAGGTTTTGACGTATAAGTTTTCATGACTTTAAATTCAGTAGTTGATGTTTAATATCATTCGCAATTTCGAAGCCTATGCTTTCGATCGATACATCATCTGTAAATGTTTTTAATTGTGTCATTTGTAAATTTTTATAACCACAAGGATCAATCGCATCAAAAGGGGATAGATCCATATCAATATTTAAACTTAAGCCATGGTATGAAGCATGGTTTTTGATTCGCAATCCCAACGAAGCAATTTTTTTATTTTCAATATATACCCCAGGAGCTTCTATTTTAGCATTGGCTTTAATATCGCGACGGGATAAAAATCCCACAATACTTTTTTCAATTAATGTCACGAAAGATCTAATGGTTAAATGGTAACGCTCAAGATCAATAAGCGGGTAAATAATGAGCTGGCCTCGACCGTGATAAGTGATTTTTCCACCACGATCCACATGAAGGATTGGAATATCATCTCTTAAAGGCTTTTTAAAATCTTTTCGGTTTAACCCTAGCGTATAAATAGCCTCATGTTCTGTAATCCATATTTCGTCCAGCGTAGAATGGTTTCTTTTAGAAGTGAAATTTTTCATTTCATTCCATGTCGACTCATAAGGCGTGAGCCCGAGATATTTGATGCCGATAGACATAAAATTACAGAACGACTTTAATCATGGGATGTGATGAAAGTGATCGATAGATATCATCTAACTCGGGTTTATTTGTCACATAAACAAAGCAAGTAAGGCTGATATAACGACCTTCACTACTTCCCTTCATCTCAATCGTACTCGGATCAAATTTTCCATTTTTTTGTTTGATGATTTCAATCACTGTCGATGTAAATTCATCATGGACTTCTCCCATCACTTTAATTGGGAAGTGACATGGAAATTCAATGAGAGTTTCTGGTGATGTATTTTGATCTGACACTTAATTCTTTTCTTTAGCAATTACAAAAATACTAATTTTTATTTTTGATTTAATAAGATCTGCGACGTTAGTAGCTTCATTTTTAGAATTGAAAGGGCCAATCACCACATGAAATAAATCTTCTGTAAACTCTTTTTTAAATGGCGGTGTATTTTCTAATTTCATTTCAGAGAGTTGTTTCAACAAAAGATCCGCATTTTTTTCATTTTTAAAAGCCCCAGCTTGAATATAAAGAGGCTCACTCGTTATAGCTTCTTCTGTTTTTACCTGCGAGGTAGTCACTTCTTTTTCTTTTATTTTTTCAGTAATGACATCAGGCGTTTTTTTGAGTGCACTAAATTGTCTTGGATCAATAAGTTCCACCTCTACCGGACCACTTCCTTTATCAGACAATCTTAATTTGTAAGCTGCAGCAAATGACAAATCGATGACGCGATCTTTTTTAAATGGACCTCGATCGTTAATTCTGACAATCACACTTTTACCATTTTCAGTATTGGTCACTCTCACATAGCAGGGAATAGGGAGTGTAGTATGCGCACCTGTCATGCTATACATGTCATAGTATTCCCCAATTGATGTTTTTTTGCCGTGATAACGTTTGCCGTACCAAGAAGCGACACCCCTTTCTTTGTAAGGATAAAAAGAAGTCATAGGGATATATTTGTTATCAAGCGCAATATAAGGTTGATTTGCGCGTGTATTAAAAGGCTCTACTTTAGGTGTTGCATCAGGAATAGCATCGATATTTTCAGGGGGGTGATCACCTGGGCCATCATCGAGATAATAGCCACCCCCTTTTTTTGAAGGAGTAGTGCCCCCCTCATTTTTAAAAGAAGGACCGCTTGCACAACCTGTCAATATCGAAAAAAGTATGAGAGCTAAAAAATAAATTCTAAACATTAAGATGATCCTACAAGTTCTTTATGTGAATGCACACTCATTAATATACCAAAGCTAATTAAAATAATCGTCATAGATGTGCCGCCAAAACTAATGAGTGGCAAAGGTACGCCCACCACAGGCATGATGCCGCTGACCATGGCGATATTAATAAAGATATACGTAAAGAAAGTAAGTCCAATGTTAGCAGCTAAAAGTCTTGTAAATGTGTTTTTGGCTTGAGAAGCAATCATGAGGCTTCGACCAATAATGAGTGCAAATAATCCTAAGAGAAGAAGGTTGCCTAATAAACCAAATTCTTCACTGAAGACTGCAAAAATAAAATCAGTCGTTCGTTCAGGCAAGAAATCCAGTTGACCTTGTGTCCCATTAAGCCAGCCTTTACCAATAAGACCGCCTGAGCCCATGGCAATTGAAGATTGAATGGTGTGATATCCGGAACCTAATGGATCTTGGCTTGGATCCAATAAGATAAGTAATCTATTCTTTTGATAGTCATGTAAATGCGTCCAAATGATAGGCGCTAGAGAAAAAAAGCCGATAACACCCCCCACAATAAATTTCCAATTTAAGCCAGCCAAAAAAAGAATATAAAAACCTGATGCGGTAATTAATAGCCCTGTACCTAAATCAGGCTGATTGATAATAAGGATGACGGGCAAAATAAAAAAAAGAGAGGCAATCATATAGTCGATCGCATGCCTGTTATTTTCTCGCTTAGAAAGATACCAAGCCATAGCGATGGGTACTGCAAGACGCATAATTTCAGAAGGTTGCATTTTAAAAGCGCCTAAATTTAACCAGCGTCGAGCACCGTGACTTGATTGACCCACAAACATGACAGCAAACAGTAATAACAAACCTAAGATATAAATAGGCAGTGCTAATTTCTCATAATGTTTAGGATGAATTCTCGCTGTAATCCAAAGCAATATAAACCCAAGGCCAATATAAAAGAGTTGATTGAGCACCAAAATAATATTTCGCCCAGAAGCGCTATAGAGTGTAAAAAGACCGACCACCAAAGCTGAGCTAATAAAGATCATGAGAACGGAATCAATATTTTTTTGTAAGCGTAAAAATAGGCGTTCTAGCATAGTGATTTTATTTTAATCATGATATTCAGATTCAAGAGGACCCACTTTATTTTCTTCTTTGTTTGAAGATACTTTTTTAAGCAAATAATAATCCATCAATTTTCTTGCAATAGGACCAGCCGTTGACCCTCCATGACCACCATTTTCAACAATAACGGCAACCGCAATCGTTGGATCTTCTGCCGGTGCATAAGCGATAAAAAGTGCATGGTCACGATGTCTTTCATTCATACGATTAGGATTATATTTTTGATTTTCTTTCATCTCTACCACTTGAGCCGTCCCTGTTTTGGCGGCAATCTTGTAAGGCGCTCCAGCACCTACGCTTGCAGCAGTTCCCCCTGGTTGTGTGACATTCATCATACCTTCTTTCACAAGCGCCAAATTCTCAGGTTTGAAATGTAATTCTCGAACCGTTTTATTTTTAAATGTTTCTATTTTTCCAGTCTGACTATTTTTAATGGATTGAATGAGTCTTGGTTGAATCGTAAGTCCACCGTTAGCAAGTGTTCCGACTGCTTCTGCTAACTGCATAGGTGTGACAAGTGTATAACCCTGACCGATACTTGTAATAACAGTTTCACCCAAATACCACGGTTGTTTGAATCTTTTTTGCTTCCATTCAGGCGATGGAAGTAATCCAGCATTCTCTCCAAACATATCAATATGAGTGGCTTGACCAAAACCAAATTGAGATAAAAATTCAGATAATTTATTAATACCTAATTCAATACCAAGCCCATAAAAAAATGTATCGCATGAAAT
>DAIOGA010000011.1:0-28587 GCA_036745495.1 Candidatus Methylopumilus sp. | reverse complement strand
AGTTGGTTAGAATACCGGCCTGTCACGCCGGGGGTCGCGGGTTCGAGTCCCGTCCACTCCGCCAACATTATTAAGGCGAATCCGAAGATTCGCCTTTTTATTAATTCAGTAAGAACTTTTTGGTATCTTTTTTTATCAAAAAGCTTAAAAGATATTAGGATAAATTCAATGTTAGAAAAATTTAGAAGTTACGCTCAAACTAAAGCTGCACAAGTTATTTTGGCGCTCATTCTTATTCCTTTTGCATTGTTTGGAATTGACTCATATCTAAATCAAGCAGGTAACAATTTAAGCATTGCTAAAGTTAATGGCTACAAAATTGCACTGCCAGAATACAATCGTGCGATTGAAAATGTTCGTAATCGCATGATGAGTGAAGGTAAAAAAGTTGATCCCGCAATGTTTGATTCATTCGAATTTAAAGAGTCCGTTGTCGACGGCTTAATCTCTAAACAATTAGTAAATAATGATATTAAAAAAAGTAAATTTAAAATCACTGATCAACAATTAAGCCAATATATTATTGGTATGCCCGAGTTCCAAAAAGAAGGAAAATTTTCACAAGAGCTATATGACAAAGTCTTGCAAAATAATCAACTTACCCCTAAGAAATTTGAAGAAAGTATCAGAAATGATTTGCTTATTCAGCAGGTGCGCGATGGACTTCAAAAGCTCACATTTATCCCACCAAATAATTTAGCAGAGACATTAAAAGCAACATCACAACAAAGAGAGATAAGTGTCGCTGAATTTAAAACTAAAGAATATATGGCAAAAGCAAATATTGCTGAAAAGGATATACAGGCTTTTTACGACCAAAACAAATCTAAGTTTTTAGCACCCGAACAAGTAAAAGCTGAGTTTGTTGTATTTTCATTAGCAAATATTCTTCCAACTATCAATGTGACAGATGATGAAATAAAAGCTTTTTATAAAACAAATTCAGATAAATATCAGAATCAACAACAAAGAGAAGCAAGCCATATATTAATAGCAGCCTCTAAAAATGCCGCACCTGCAGAAAAAGCCAAAGCTAAAGCAAAGGCTGAAGATCTTTTGAGTCAAATTCGAAAGAATCCCAAACAATTTGAAGAGTTAGCAACAAAATATTCACAAGACCCAGAGTCTGCTAAAAAGGGCGGTGAATTAGGAGCATTTGGTCGCGGTATGATGGTTAAGCCATTTGATGATGCCGTTTTCTCAATGAAAGTGAATGAGATTAGTAATATTGTTGAATCTGATTTTGGTTACCATATTATCAAGCTCACTAAGATTATTGGAGAAGGTGGTGGTTTTGATGCTATGAAGCCACAAATAAAAGCAGAATTAATCTATCAAAAAGGGCAGGAAAAATTTGCAGCTCTTGCCGAAGAGTTTAGCAATAAAGTTTATGAACAATCATCGAGCCTTGATGCTGTTTCGAAAAAATTCAATCTACCTATTCAAAAAACCGATTGGATTGGGCGAAACGATTCAGATAAATTTTTCAAAAATGAAACATTGATGAATGCTTTATACTCAAAAGAATCTATCAAAGATCATCGAAATACTGAAGCCATTGAAGTAACACCTAATAATTTAATTTCTGCGCGCGTTGTAGATTACAAAGCACAATCTACCAAACCTTTTGCTGATGTCAAAAAGAATATCGAAGATTATTTAAAATTCGAAGCAGCAAAGAAAACAGTGGCTAGCGAAGGTGAGGCAGCTTTAAAAACTATTAGCGACACTTCACGCAAAATTGATTGGCAGCCAGCAGTTTTAGTGGATCGAAAAAATACTAAAGGTTTAAGCGAGGCTGTTATTAATCATGCATATAAAATGCCTACAGATAAGCTTCCTAGTTATAGCGGTTTTGTTGATGGCAACAATGGATACGTTATTGTTAAAGTGAATAAAGTGGCGTTCCCAAATGATAATAATGAAGAAAATAAAAAAACATTTGCTTCAGATTACTCAGAGGCATTAACTGCTGAATATTTAAGTGCTTATCTTAAGGGATTAAAATCGAAAGCGAGTGTCTCAGTTAATCAAAAATTCTTTGAAACAACACAAAAGAATTAATCGATTGAACCTGCGGCAGTAATATTCATACCGCCATCTACGTAAGTAATTTCGCCTGTAATGCCTGATGCAAGGTCGCTACATAAGAATGCTGCTGCATTTCCAACTTCATCAATCGTAACATTTCGTCTTAAAGCGGCATGCTTCTCATTAAAGCCTATCATACGATCAAAGTCTGCAATACCAGATGCAGCGAGCGTTTTAATAGGGCCTGCCGAAACCGCATTAACTCTAATACCTTTGGGTCCCAAGCTCTGAGCCATATATCTTACATTAGCTTCTAAACTTGCTTTTGCGAGCCCCATGACATTATAGTTTGGCATTGTTCTTTCAGCACCTAAGTAACTTAATGTGAGTAAGCTCGCATGTTCACTTAGCATAGGCAAAGCAGCTTTTGCTAATGCTGTAAAACTATAAGAGCTTATATCATGAGCTATTCTGAAATTTTCACGAGTTGTAGCTTCAACGAAATCACCTTTTAAAGCTTCTTTTGTCACAAATGCGACTGAATGCACAATGACATCTAATTTATCCCAATGTTTTTTTAAAAGAGGAAATAAGTTGTCTATCTGCTCATCGCTCGAAACATCGCAGGGTAATACAATGCTTGAATTAAAATCTTGAGCAAGTTTTTTAACGCGTTCATCGTGTTTTTCCATTTGATAGGTGAAAGCTAATTCAGCTCCTTCTCGTTTCATAGCTGAAGCAATACCATAAGCAATAGATCGGTCACTTAATAAGCCAAGAATTAAAACGCGTTTACCTGTCAAAAAACTCATGTTGTATTCCTTTATTTTTTCTGATTCTTATTTTTAGGATCAAGTAAATCTCTCAATCCTTCACCGAGTAAATTATAACCTAGGACTGTAATCAAAATAGCGAGCCCTGGAAATAATGATAACCACCATGCAAATTGGATATATTCTTTGCCGTCAGTTAGAATATTCCCCCATGAAGACTGAGGCGCTTGGACTCCAAGCCCAAGAAAACTTAATCCGGACTCAGTTAAAACTGCACTTGCAATACCTAAAACAGAGCTTACGATGATGGGTGTTAAGCTATTTGGGAGAAGATGTTTATAGATGAGTCTGTAATCTGATGCACCCATTGCTTCGGCCGCCAATATGAACTCTCTATTTCTAAGGCTCAAAAATTCTGCACGCACAAGGCGGGTTACACCCATCCAAGATGTTAATCCAATCACAATCATGATATTCCAAATAGAAGGCGTTAAAAAAGCAATGACAGCAAGAATAAGAAAAAAAGTAGGAATAGATAACATGATATCTACAAAGCGCATGATAATTGAATCGAGATAACCTCGATAAAAACCAGCAATAGCCCCTAAAAATGTACCAATCAAGGTAGCAATGCCAACTGCGACAAAGCCTACAAGAAGTGAAATTCTTGATCCATAAAGCATGCGCGAAAAGACATCTCTACCTAGCCCATCAGTCCCCATGAAATGTGAGTAGGAAGGGGGTAAAAGTATCGAATGAATATCAATGTAATTAGGGTCGTAAGGTGAAAGCCATGGAGCGAAAATTGCAACAAAAAGTACGGTAACAATAATAACAAGACCACTTAAAGCTAGTGGATTTTGTGTGAGGTTTTTCAATTTGAAATGCCTCGTCTAATCCTTGGATCTGCCCAAGCATAACCAATGTCCGCGATTAAATTTCCAAATAATGTTAAAACGGATCCGATGGTAAGAATTCCCATTACCACTGGAAAGTCCCTCATTAACACAGCATCAAAGAATAATTTGCCCATGCCAGAAATTGCAAAAATAGACTCTCCAATGACAGAACCACCAATTAATCCTGGAATTGATAATCCTATGATGGTGATAAGAGGGAGGAGCGTATTTCTTAGGGCGTGCCCATAGATGACTTTATTTTCTGGCAAGCCTTTTGCGCGAGCAGTCGTAATAAAATCTTGTTGAAGTACATCCAGCATTCCATTTCTCACGTAAAGAGAAATACTTGCGAGCCCACCTAGGCTTGAAATAGAAACAGGCAATATAAGATGTTTAAATAAATCTGCATATTGTGCAATATGACTCATCTTTTCAAAACCCGCGCTATGAAGGCCTGAGATAGGAAGCCAAGAGTGAGTTACACCAGTCCAATACATTAATAAAAGTGCCAACCAAAAACCAGGCACAGCAAATCCTACAAATACAATGATAGTAATAAGTCGGTCTGGCCATCGGTTTTGGTTTACCGCTGAAACTACACCTAAAAAAATTGATAGCGCAAAGATGATTAGCAGCCCTATTAAATTTATCATCAGCGTTATAGGTAATGCATCTTGAATCATGCCTTTACTAACGTTTCCTTTAGCATCTTTAGTTTCCCATAAGACAGGGCGTTGGTGTGAGGCAAAAGAATTTCCAAAGTCTAATTTAACTATACGTTTTAACCATAAACTATATTGCGTCATCAATGGTTTATCTAAGTTGTAAAGAGCTCTTAATTTTTGACGTGATTCTTCCGAAGCTTTGGGATTGAAAGCTGATTCTGATGCAGTAATATCACCAGGCGCTAAATGCATAATAAAAAATGAAATAAGACTAATTCCAATTAACATTGGAATCATCCATAGTAAACGTTTAATGAGATAGTTAAGCATCTTACGGAGTTATTTCATTTCTTCTCAAAGTTGAAGGAATAAACCATTCATAAGAATTATACGCAATCCCAGCCGGAGGCGCAGGTGACTCAATGCCTTTAATACGTTTATTCATCGCAGTTAAACCATATCCAGCATAAAGATAAATCACAGGACTTTCTTTAAGTAAAATTTTTGAAAAGGCATGATAAATTTTTTCGCGCTTATCAGGATTTAATTCAGTACGACCTTCTTCAAGCAGTTGATCAACTTCTTTATTGTTGTATCCAATAAAATTAAATTGCCCAGGTTTTTGTTGTGAAGAATGCCATATATTATATTGATCAGGATCAAGTGATAGGCTCCAGCCAAGAATCACCGCATCAAAATCACCTGTTTTAATAAATTGATTTACAAAGCTTGCCCATTCAATCACTCTTATTTTTACATCGATACCAACATCCTTAAGTCTTCTTTGAATAAGAACCGCGGTCATCTCTCTTTGTTTGTTTTGATTAGTAAGAATTTCAAATGTAAAAGGTTTTCCATCTTTCTCTAAGATGCCATCATGATTCGAATCATTAAAACCAGCTTCATGAAGTAATTTAAGGGCTTGATTTTTATCATAAGGATAGGGATGAAGATTTTGATCGCTCCATCGGGTTCCGGGTTTGTAAGGAGATGCAACAGGCTCCCCTAAACCTAAAAGCACGCCATCAATGATTTCTTGTTTATTAAGAGCATAGTTAATTGCTTGTCTAACCTTTATATCATTGAATGGACTATGTTTTAAATTAAAGCCAAGATAGGTATAACTATTTCCAAGCTCTTTATAGAGCGCTAGTTTATTTTTTAGATCAGGCCTCGAGGGTATGACGCGAGCAAATTGAATCGGATTAATATTCATGAGATCAATGTTGTCAGCAATCAATTCTAAAAATTGAGAAGAGGTATCAGGAATGAATCTTGAGGTTAGTTGATTTATATTAGGTTCACCCATCACTGATGAGGGGCTGGCCTCCAAAGATAATTTTTCACCATTTGTCCATTGTGTCAATTTATAGTAACTAGAACCAGTAGGCTTTCTTGAAAAGAATGTGTGATTGATATCTTCATCTTTAAGGATATGTTTTGGGAGTATTTGAAGTGATGCCCAGCTATCTAAAGCAGGAGCATAAGCTTTTTTATAATTAACTCGGAATGTATAAGGATCAAGAGCTTCAGCTTTATCAACTAGCTTATAGTCTGATCCGTAAGGGGTTCTTGTTTTTTCATCCGTAACAAGTTTCCATGTAAAAAGAACATCATCACTTGTTAAATTATGACCATCAGCCCATTGAAGATTTCTTTTTAAATAAAAAGTAATTGTTTTTTGGTCGCCAGAAATTGTCCATTTATCTGCTAACTCAGGCGCTAATTCTAAATTTTTGTCATATTTAATAAGTTTATTAAAAATGTTTCCTGATATAGCTGATGAAGCTGAGTCTCCAGCGATCATTGAAATAAGATTACTTGGCTCACCTGACATTGCATCAATTAGTGTTCCGCCTTTTTCGCTATTAAAAGTACCTTCGTAGTTATAAACAGATTCTTTCTTGTCGCTACAAGAGGTTATGTTAAACAACAAAAATAATAAGAATAAGTATCTGGAATACATAAGTTTGACTAGTTAATTATTTCATTGAAGTCTAAGGGTGGAGCCAATTTGAATATCTGATATAGAAATTTGATTGATATCTTTTAATTCATCTACAGATAGCCCATATTTTTTTGCTATTTTCGTAAGCGTATCACCTCGTTTTACTTTGTGTTTATTCGGCTTTGTTGAATTTTCAGATTTGGTTTCTTTGTTAATTTTTGATTCCTCAATATCTTGATTCGCATTTGTTTCTGTACCTTCTTTTTTAACTACTAATATAATTGTAGAAGGCTTGATTGATTTATGAGGATTTAAATCATTTGCTTTAATAAGATCGCTTTCCTCCATATCAAATTTATTTGCAATGGTTTTAATTTTTTCGTTACGTTTGGGTTGGTATATATTCCACGAAACCAAGGGCTTTTCATTTTGACTAAGATTTTTAACAAAGGTATCTGCCGCATTTATAGGTAATATAAGTTGTTGAGTTTTTTCGTTTGTTCTAATGAGTGGTCTTCTATGTTCAGAATTTAGAAGTAAAAATTCATCATAAGAAATTTCTGCGAGATTTGCTGCTAAATCCGCATCTATAACAGCGGGAGCTTCAACGTAAGTAAAATAGGGTTTATTTGGTATTGAATTTATATAGAGTCCATATTGATTTGGATTTGAAACAATATTTTTTATAGCTTGTAGTTTTGGAACATAGTCTTTTGTCTCAGCCGGTAGTTTAAGATGTGCATAATCAGTCGGCAACCCCTTTGCTTTATTTTTGGCTATGGCTCGACTTACAGTTCCTTCACCAGCATTATACGCAGCCAATGCAAGATCCCAGGTCCCAAATAATGCATGAAGCTTTTGCAGGTAATCGAGAGCTGCATTTGTTGCATCTACCACATTACGTCTTTTATCTTGCCACCAGTCTTGTTTTAAGCCATAAAGCCTTCCTGTAGAAGGAATAAATTGCCAAATGCCTACAGCCTTGCTTCTTGAATTTGCAATTGGGTTATAGGCACTCTCTATCATAGGAAGAAGTGCTATTTCTGATGGCATGCCTCTTTTTTCAACTTCACCAACAACGTAAAAAAGATATTTTTGACTTCGATCCATCATTCTCTCTACATATTCAGGGCGAGCCGAATACCAGTCTTCATATTTTTTGGATCTTAAATTATTTTCATCTTTGATTTCAAATCTAGAAAAAATCCGCTGCCATAAATTGATTTCAGCTTTATTAGATTGGAGATTTTGAGTTTTATTAGGTGGGCTTGCCGGGTTGAAATTTAATGCATTTAATTTATTGATTTCCTGATCAAGCACATCATTATCTAAAACGCTAATTTCCTCCCCTAAAGTATTTCTTTCAGCGAATGCGCTTGTTATTAGCAATAACGAAATAAAAATAAGGGCTAAAAAGCGTTTAAATTGTAATGACATGTTAAAACTGGTCTTTAAGGTCTCTAAGCTTTTTAAATGCTTCTAGAGAGTGGCAGTTTAAAAATGGGTTTGTTTTTAATTCCTCATCGAGCGTCGACGGGACAGTGATTTTTAATTGTGATGTAAATTCTCTTCTTAATTTTAGATCCATATCATCAGGCTTTAATGATAGGGCAAATGCAATATTCTTTTTAGTATATTCATGCGCACAATAGATTTTTGTATTTTTTGGTAAAGCACTTATTTTTCTTAAGGAGTTATACATTTGCTCATGGGTTCCATCGAATATTTTGCCGCACCCACATGCAAAGAGGGTATCGCCGCAGAAAAGGTTTTTCATATCGTAATAAGCAATATGACCTTGGGTGTGCCCAGGAATTTCAATTATTTTATAGTTTATTTGAAGTTCGGGAATATTAATTTCATCGCCGTTTTTAAGGCTTTTATTGACAAAATCATATTTATCTTTGTAAGGAGCGAAGATTTTAATATTTGGATATTTTTTTTGAAGTTCTCTAACGCCACCAATATGATCTGCATGGTGATGTGTGATTAAGATAGCGATTAAGCCGAGATTTTTTCTTTCTAAAGTTTCTATGACTGGATTGGCATCACCCGGGTCAACTACAATACTATTTTTATCGTTATGAATTAACCAAATATAATTATCCTGAAAAGCTTCAATGGGTTCTATATGAATTAATTGATTTTCTTTGTAGCCTGTCATTTGTATTCATAGTAAAGTATTTCGATCATTATAAGATATTTTTTATGCCTAAAATTTCACCACAGGAATGGTTTAGTAGCCCTTTAGGCCGATATTTAATTGATTTGGAATATAAATATATAAATCCTGTAGTTGTCGATACGTTTGGATTTTATGCGATTCAAATGGGTAATTTTGATATTGATTTCTTGGATCATTCACGCATTCAAAACAAATTCTCGTTAAATTCTAATCAATCTGATTTAATAACTTCGAACGAAGCTCTGCCTTTTGATGAGTCTTCGGTTGATTTGCTTATTGCGCCTCATATATTGGAGCAAATGGCTGAGCCTTATGAATTACTCAAAGAGATTCATAGGGTTTTGATGCCTGAAGGACGTCTCATTATTACAGGTTTCAACCCAACAAGCTTGTGGGGATTAAAAAGATTATTAAGTTTTGATATCGACTATCCTTGGAATACTAAATTTATATCTTTAAGTAAAGTTAAAGAGTGGCTTCCAATTGTAGGTCTAGAAATGGTTGAAGGAAAAATGGGATGCTATGTTCCTCCAATTCAGCAATCATCATGGCTAAGAAAAATACAAGTTATGGAAAAATTAGGTGATCGATGGTGGCCTATGTTGGGAGGGTTTTATTTTCTCGTTATACAAAAAAGGGTACATGGTATGACACCTATTAAACCTCTTTGGCAAAAGAGACTAATTAAGACACCAATATACTCGGCCCAGAAATCTAAAACTTATAAAGTTGAACCATGAAACCTGAAATCACGATATACACAGATGGTGCTTGCAGGGGCAATCCAGGAGATGGCGGATGGGGTGCATTACTAATTTCTGGAACAAATGAGAAGTCTATTTGTGGCGGTGAAAGAAATACCACAAATAATCGTATGGAGTTATTGGCAGTTATTAAAGCACTCGAGATTATCAAGCAGATATCGGAAATCAAAATATATACCGATTCTACATACGTCCAAAAAGGCATTACAGAGTGGATTCATGTTTGGAAACGTAACCATTGGAAAAATAGTAGTAAAAAAATTATCAAAAATATAGACTTATGGCAAAGGCTTGATGAGTTAGCGTCGGCTCATTCAATCGAATGGCTATGGGTTAAGGGTCATGCAGGCCATGACGGCAATGAAAAAGCAGACCAACTAGCAAATCAAGGTGTTGACAGCTTATTTAAGGAATCATAGTGAGGTATATCTTTTTAGACACAGAAACAACCGGGTTATACGCAAATCAAGGGCATCGAATTATTGAAATTGCTGCAATTGAAATTGTAAATCGCCGACCCACAAATAATTCTTTTCATTTTTATTTAAATCCGGATAGGGAAATAGATCCTGCAGCACAAGAGGTTCATGGTATCACTTTAGATTTTTTACAAGACAAACCTAGATTTACTGAAATCGCTTCTGACTTTATAAAATTTATAAAAGACGCAACACTTATTATTCATAACGCACCATTTGATGTTGGTTTCATTAACATGGAATTTGGTTTAATCGAAAAGCCACCCATTGAAGAAGCGGTTGCTAATATTATTGATACATTAAAAATGGCTAAAGATATGCGGCCAGGGCAGCGCAATAGCTTAGACGCGCTGTGTCGTTTTTATAACATCGACAATTCCCAAAGAAGTCTTCACGGAGCCTTGCTAGACGCACAACTTTTAGCTGAAGTTTATTTGGCTATGACTCGAGGACAAGAAGATCTTATGATAGATTTTCAATACAACGGATCAGATGTTGTCGGAGAGAAAAATGCCAAACGACCAACCAATCTTTTTATTTTAAAGGCTGATGATGAAGAGCTTAAAAAACATGAAGCTTATTTGAGTAAAATGAAAGGCGAAAAAAAACTTATTTGGTAATCAAAATTAAATAGCATCAGCCCAGCTGTTGGGCGTTTCATACATACGAATCTGTTTGATTTTAAGTTGATGATTAAAGCGTTTGTTAAATTCAACACTTAAGATTCGATAAGCTTCTGATGCCATATTCTCTGCGGTAGGAACAACTGGAAACATTACAGTTTTATGGTTTGGTAGAGTATTTAAAAAATTAACAATTTCCTTATCGTCCTGATAAACAATAAATGCATGGTCCCAGCACTCAACCACTAAATCTTTAATAATTTGTTTTACATCAGAGAAATCAATCACCATACCAAAATCAGAACTTTTATTATCCTCATGAATTGGGCCGGTCACGGTAACTTCGATAGCATAGCGATGCCCATGTAAATTTTTACAGTTACTTTTATGATTGGGTATGCGATGTCCTGCATCAAATTCTAAACGTGTTGTAATATCCATTTATTAAACTTTAAGTCGTCTAAGTAGATGGCATTTTACCATTGGTTAAAATAAAAAGATCTTACAGTCTTGCGATACGCTGCAAAGCAGGGGGGTGAGAATCATAAAATGCCGAATATAAAGGATCAGGCGTTAAAGTAGATGCATTATCTCGATAAAGTTTAACCAATGAGTCTTTTAAATATTTAGCATTTGAATTTATTTTTGCGTAACGATCTGCTTCGAATTCATTTTGTCTTGAATAAAATGCCATGATTGGCCTTATGAAAAAAATAAAAGTAGGGCCAACCAACATGAAAAGAAGCAAAGCGCTCCCATCTGAAGGCGCTGTGATGCCTAATCCATGATAAAACCATAATTGATCTTTTAGGTACCCTAAAATAGCAAGGCCAATAAAACTCACTAAAAACATCATCACAATCCTTTTTTTAACGTGATTATGATGAAAATGACCAAGTTCATGTGCTAAAACAGCTTCAATTTCATTATGATTAAGACGCTCTAAGAGGGTGTCAAAAAATACGATACGCTTATTTTTACCAAATCCTGTGAAATATGCATTGCCATGATTGCTTCTTGCGGACCCGTCCATAACAAATAATCCTTGAGACTTAAACCCACACTTTTTTAATAGCGCGATGATTTTAGTTTTTAAAGTTTTATCTTTTAAAGGTGAAAATTTATTAAAAAAAGGAGCAATCCAAGTAGGGTAGATTGCAAGTATCAAGAGATTAAATAAACTCCAAACCGCCCACAGATAAAACCACCAATAAACCCCAGCATTTTTTAGCATCCACAATGCAACAAATAAAATAGGAAGCCCAAGACATAGCCCTAAAATCATCTGTTTATAAAGGTCTGTAAAAAATAATTTTTTTGTCATTCGGTTAAAACCAAATTTTTCATCAATTTTGAATGTTTTGTAATAATTAAAAGGAAAATCGATAAGACTTGTAATAAGCATCACACTCAATATCATCGCAACATCTTTTAAAAGAGGCGATGTAAATGTACTAAACAGTTCTGATATTACGCTGATTAATCCGCCAACAGTTAGTAGAAGCAATATAAAGGCCTGAGCAATAGTGTCATTAATGCCCAGTTTACTTTTTTCGATTGCATAATTTGCAGCTTTTTGATGATCCTTAAGACTGATATTTTTTTTAAAGGCATCAGGAACTTTATTTTTATTAAGTGATACAAAGTTAATATGTCTTTTTACAAGCCATAGATGAATGCCGGTGCTTAAAGTAAGAACTGCAATAAAAGTGTTACGTAGTATTTCGTCCATAATCTCTCTGAATTAAGTTAATATTCTAGTATTCTGTATGAAAACAATCTGGCGTTGTAAATTGTTTCAATCAATTAGTACTATTTTAATGGAAATCATGATGAGTTCTTCAGACGATAATTTAATATGGCTTGATATGGAAATGAGTGGGCTAAATACCGAGACCGATAAAGTGCTCGAAGTCGCAACTGTAGTGACCGACCCACACTTAAATATCATCGCTGAAGGCCCTGTTATTGTTATTCACCAATCGGACGAAATATTGAATGGTATGGATGCATGGAATCAGTCTACACATTCAAAATCAGGTTTGATTGAAAGAGTTAAGCAATCATCATTTGATGAAGCTTATGCTTCAGAAGTAACTATTGAATTTTTAAAAAAACATATTGCACCGAATAAATCACCTATGTGTGGTAATTCAATATGCCAGGATCGACGATTTATGGCAAAGCATATGCCGACATTAGAAAGTTATTTTCATTATAGAAATCTAGACGTGAGTGTTTTTAAAGAACTTTCTCGTCGATGGAAGCCTTCACTCTATCAAGGTTTTAAAAAATCAAGTAAACATGAGGCTTTGTCAGATATATACGAATCTATTGAAGAATTAAAATATTATCGCGAGCATTTTTTAAAATTATCTTGAAAAACTTTTTATACGTAGGGTTAGCAGCAGCTATAGGGGCTTGGAGCCGATGGGGCATAGGTATTTTATTAAATACTATGCATCCAATATTTCCATTGGGGACGTTGACTGTAAATCTCATAGGTGGGTATTTAATGGGAATATCGATGGGTGCTTTTGAATTATTTAGCGAGCTTAGCCCAGATTTAAAGCTTATTATTAATATAGGTTTTTTAGGCGGCCTTACGACTTTTTCCGCTTTTACTGCTGAGGTTTTTCAATTGCTGCAAAAGAATGAGTTCGTTGCCTCACTCACTCTTGTTGCACTTCACGTCATTGGTTCTATATTAATGGCATACCTTGGCTGGCTTACTATAAGCCTTATTAAGCAGTAACCTATTTAGCAGCTTTTTTCTTTGCGGCCTTTGTTTCAATCATTACGATAGGCTCATCTTTTACTTTATCTTTTTCTTTTTTTTGCCAAGCAGCAGTTTTCTTTGGTGCAGCTTTTTTAGGTTTTTCTTCCATTTCTTTTTTGGCTTTAGGTTTTGATTTGGCTTTTGTTTCAACAAGCTCAAGACCGATAGCCTTTAAATCAACAGGCTTTTCTTCAATTCGCTTTTTAGGCTTTGTAGGTTTTTTAGATGCTTCAGTTGATTTAGCCTCTGTTTTTTTAACCTGAGATGCATTAACTTCCAGAATAGGTTTATTTAACACAGGAGAATCTTGAGCTGCTAAAGCTTTTTTCTCAAAATCATTTGGCCCTTGATTAGATCTAGCATCACGATCTTTATTAAAACGACCACGTTTATTATTTCGACCTCTTCTGTTGTTATCTTGATTTGGTCGCGCATCTTGAGAAGATGCTTTATCAGAAGCTGGCGTCATATCTGATTGGGAAGACTGACCCTCTCCCTGAGGTTGTTTCTTATTATGTTGTTTAAATTTTTGATGACGATTATTTCTTCCTCGATTATTGTGATGTGGCCGAGGGCGATTGTTTTCTGTGGTTTCAGAAGCTTCTGGCTTTTCTTCATTATTATGATTTTCAATATTCTCATCATCGCCAGCAATCAGATTTTTAAAGAAACCAAATAATGTTTTATTGGATTTTCCAGATCCAGAAGGAGCAGGGCTATCGGGAACAATGCCTTTTACTAAAGGCTCTTGTTTGGGTTCATTAGAAGCTTGTCTATAATTTAAAACCTGATTGCCTTCATTTAATGACTCCATCATCTGATAGCTAGGCTTAGATTGGCTCGCAATATCATCTTGTTTTGTACTTGATATTGAATAATTAGGAGACTCAAGATGCTTATTGGGAATTAATATAATTTCAACTTTTAAGCGTTGTTCAAGATTGAAAATATCTGAACGTTTTTCATTGAGAAGGAAAGTTGCTACTTCAATAGGCAATTGAGCCGAAATAGTTGCATTATGTTCTTTCATGGACTCTTCTTGAATCATGCGGAGAATATGTAATGCTGTTGACTGAATATCTCTAATTGAACCAGTGCCATTACATTTGGTACATATGCTATTGCTAGACTCCCCAATACTTGGTCGAAGTCTTTGACGAGAAAGCTCAAGCAATCCAAAGCGTGAAATTTTTCCTGTTTGGACTCTTGCACGATCATGATGAAGCGCTTCTCTAAATCGACTTTCTACTTCACGTTGATTTTTTTGGCTTTCCATATCAATAAAGTCAATAACTACTAAACCACCCAAATCTCTAAGTCTTAGTTGTTTAGCAACTTCTTCAGCAGCTTCAATATTAGTATTGAATGCGGTATGTTCAATATCACTTCCTTTAGTGGCTCTTGATGAGTTTACATCAATAGAAACAAGGGCTTCTGTATGGTCAATAACAATAGCGCCACCTGATGGCAATCGCACTTCCCTCGAGAAAGCCGATTCAATTTGATGTTCAATCTGAAAACGAGAAAATAAAGAAACTTCATCCTCGTAAAGTTTTACGCGATCTACGTAATTTGGCATAACATGATTCATAAATTGGGTGGCTTGATCATAGATCTCTTGGGTATCTATGAGAATTTCGCCTATGTCAGGATGAAAGTAGTCTCTAATTGCTCGAATTACAAGATTACCTTCTTGGTAAATTAGAAATGCGCCTGATTGACCTTGCGACGCTTCTTCAATAGCAGTCCATAATTGTTTAAGGTAATTTAAATCCCATTGAAGTTCTTCTAAAGATGATCCTACTCCGGCTGTTCGGCCAATAACACTCATGCCTTCTGGAATGTCTAAATTTGAAATATGATCACGGAATTCATTACGTTCTTCACCTTCTACACGCCTTGAAACACCTCCGCCATCAGGATTATTTGGCATTAATACGATATATCGTCCAGCAAGAGAAAGGTAGCTTGATAGCGCTGCACCTTTATTACCCCGTTCTTCTTTTGTAACTTGAACGATGATTTCCTGACCTTCTTCAATAACATCTTGAATACGTGGGCGATTTTGAGTTGATTCCTTAAAGTACTGAGGTGAAATTTCTTTAAAGGGGAGAAAACCATGACGCTCTGTGCCATAGTTAACGAAAGCTGCTTCAAGAGAAGGTTCTATTCTGGTAACAATACCTTTATAAATATTACTTTTCTTTAAAGCACGGCTTCCACGTTCGATATCAAGATCAATTAATTTTTGACCATCTACAATTGCAACTCGCAACTCTTCTGATTGGGTTGCATTAAAAAGCATACGTTTCATTATCTAAAACTCCTACAAGTAGGTTTTAAGATAAAGAATGTATTTCAGCTATTCAGGTGCACATCTAGCTTTAGACAAAGCCAGCATTTCTCGGGTAAAACTTTTTTATCAAAAAGTTTTTAAATTATTTACTTAGTCACAGATCTTATTTGTAAGATTGTTGAGCAAAATATTTATGAATCTTTGTTGTGTACATGTGCAATAAAACTAAAATATTCTTTAAATTTTTAAACCTTGTTTCAAGGCCGCTACTTAAAATAAGGCGAGCGGAAAAAGCCATAGTAATTTGTTGTCACGGTATAATTCAGCTTAAATTATCTCTTCAATTCAATTGATTAAGAGAGTCTGAACACACCTAGTATAGGGTATAAATCCAATTAAACAAAATATGGCTCAAAATACTAACGCTAAAAATCTTTTTTCTCATGAAAAAGCCACATTTGTTGTTGTGGATGAAGCAAGTGAAACACAAAAAATTGATAACTTCCTTTTAAAAATTTTAAAAAATGTACCCAAAAGTCACATTTATAAAATTCTTAGAAGCGGTGAAGTTAGGGTAAATAAAAAGCGAATCGATACTTCTTATCGCCTTAAAATAGATGATCAAGTCAGGATTCCTCCTATTGCAATAGAAACGGAAAGGGCGCCTCATGCTATCGAGCCCAAACAACAACAAACAGCATGGTTGGAAACAAATGTTATTTATGAGGATGATGCGTTATTGGCTATCAATAAGCCAAGTGGTTATGCTGTCCACGGGGGTAGTGGACTTAATTTCGGCGTTATAGAGCTCATTCGTCATGCAAGACCTAAAGCTAAGTTTTTAGAACTTGTTCATCGTATTGATCGAGAAACTTCTGGCATTTTATTGATTGCAAAAAAGCGCTCAGCGCTTGTAAATATGCACGATATGATGCGGCATAATCGCATTGAAAAAAAATATATCATGATGGTTGAGGGTGAGTGGGTCGAGCCTAAAAAAACAGTCGAATTAATGCTAAAGAAAACCTTCACGCAAGGCGGTGAGAGACGTGTCAGTGTGACGAACGATGAAGATGATGATGACAATCAAATGAGCAAAACGATCTTTTACTTAAAGAAATCTCTAGGTGCTTACTCTCTTCTTGAGGCAAAACTTATTACCGGAAGAACTCATCAATTAAGAGTTCAACTTGCCCACTTGGGATTTCCTATTTTAGGGGATGACAAGTATGGTGATTTTTCATTAAATAAAACGCTGCAGAAAAAAGGCCTAAAGCGAATGTTTCTTCATGCTTTTTCTATGAAACTTAAACATCCTCTGACAGACGAGCCGTTGGAGTTAAAGGCCCCTTTGCCGCGTGAGCTTGATGCCTTTTTAAGTCAACAAACCATATGAAATCGCCTCGCTTTGATTTGGTTATTTTAGACTGGGATGGCACTGTAGCTGATTCAACAGGGATTATTGTAGATGCTGTTATATCAGCAGCTGAAAGCGCCGGCGTTGCAGCACCTCCCAGGGAGTTAATTTTAAAAACTTTAGGATTAGGCTTAAATCAATTATTGCTTAAACTATTCCCTCATTTGTCTTCAGAATTATTAGAAAAAGTCGCTGAAGGTTATCGTTCGCATTATCATGCAAACGAAGGCAATTCATATCTTTTTGATGGTGTAAGAGAGGGTATTGAGCGACTATATCAACACAAATGTAAGCTAGCAGTTGCTACAGGTAAAAGTAGAAAAGGTCTAAAGTTTGCATTACAAGATACTGAATTAAATAGATATTTTTCTTCTACTAAAACAGTAGATGAATGCTTTTCTAAACCCCATCCACATATGGTAGAGGCTATTTTAGAAGAAACCCAGATTCCAGCTGATCGCGCAGTGATTGTTGGCGATACTCACTACGATCTTGAAATGGGAAAGAATGCACATATTCAAACCATTGCAGTTACTTATGGGGCTCAGCCAAAAGATGTGTTGATAAGTTTTGAGCCTTTGGCATGTTTTGATTCATTTAAAGAAGTTGTAGATTTTTTATTACCATGAGCACAGACACAAAAATTGAAATAGATAAAAAGGCTTTTCAAGGCGATGGCTCAACGATCAAATTTGAATATCAAAAAGAAGCCACGATCAAATCTGGCTTTGTAGTTTATTTTGAGGGCAAGTACCACGCGTATATGAATCAATGTAAGCACTTGCCGATTGAGCTTGATTACAAACCTAATGAATTTATGGATGATCAAAAACAATGGATTATATGCTCTACACATGGCGCTATCTATCATCCAGCTTCTGGTGAATGTATTTCAGGGCCTTGTCGAGGTGAAATGTTAGAAAAATTAAATGTAACAGAATCAAACGATGTATTATGGGTTGAAATTTATTAAAGCATTTACGGAGCTAAAAAAATGGCAGTAAGAAAAAAAACAGAAAAGAAATCCACCGAAAATTGGGAAAGGGAAGCCTTAGAAAAAATTGCACTTTCGGCTTTAGGCGAGCAAAAAATTGCCAGGCGCTGGAGCATATTTTTCAAATCAATTACGTTTTTTTATCTCTTTGCGCTTTTATTTTTAGCATTTGGTGCAATGCATACCAAAGGTGGGTCGGGCAATCATACTGCGTTGATTGAAATTAATGGCGTCATTGGCGAGAAAGATGAAGTTAATGCAAAAGACTTTTTCGAAAGCATACAGAGGGCTTATGACAGTCACGGTACAAAAGGGATTGTTTTAAAAATTAACAGTCCTGGTGGAAGTCCTGTTCAAGCTGGCATGATTAATGATGAAATTAAACGGCAAAAAAAATTACATCCACATATTCCGGTATATGCTGTTGTAGAAGATATCTGTGCTTCGGGTGGCTATTATATTGCTGTCGCTGCCGATGAAATTTTTGTAGATAAAGCTAGTATCGTTGGTTCAATCGGCGTCTTAATGGATGGATTTGGTTTTACGGATACTATGAAAAAAGTTGGTGTAGAAAGACGGCTTATGACAGCAGGATCGAATAAAGCCATGCTTGACCCTTTTTCACCAATCAATGCAAAACAACAAGCTTTTGTTCAAGAGATGTTAAATGAAGTACATCATCAATTTATTACGGTCGTTAAAGAAGGTCGTGGTAATCGTCTTAAAGAATCACCAGAAATGTTTAGCGGACTTTTTTGGAACGGTGAAGCGGCCGTCAAACTAGGGTTGGCTGATGGTTTTGGTAATTACGATTATGTTGCTCGTGAAATTGTTAAAGCTGAAGAGGTGGTTGATTTTACGACTTACGAAGGTTTTGCTGATCGCTTTGCTCGTAAATTTGGAGCTAGTTTAGGATCTTCCATGAATGAATCTTTAAGGACTGCTATATTAAATCAGAAATTAATTATTAAGTAATATCAATAAGTTATTGATATTTTTTAATGTAGTTAATTAGTCCATTTGTAGAGCTGTCAAAGTTATCTGTTGGTGTTTTTTCAGATAATTTAGGTAAAACTTGTTTTGCAATTTGTTTGCCGTATTCTACGCCCCATTGATCAAATGAATTGATATTCCAGATAATTCCTTGGGTAAAGATTTTATGTTCATACATTGCAATAATTTGACCTAAAGTTTTTGGAGTTAATTTTTTGAAAAGTATGGAGGAGGTTGGTCGATTACCTTCAAATGTTTTTTGCGGAATAAAGCTTTCAATATCTTCGCCTTCATAACCCTGTTTTTCAATTTCAGCGCGGGCTTCATTGTATGTTTTTCCCAGCATGAGAGATTGCGTTTGCGCGATAAAGTTTGAAAGTAAGATTTTATGATGTTCATTACCATCTTTACCTAATGCATATTGAGATTCAATTGGCATTATAAAGTCTGCAGGCACAATTTCAGTGCCTTGATGAAGAAGTTGATAGAAAGCGTGCTGACCATTTGTGCCAACTTCCCCCCAAATAACAGGGCCTGTATGAAAATCAATGTGTTCGCCATCGCGATTGATAAATTTACCATTGCTTTCCATATCCGCTTGCTGGAGATAGGGCGCTAGTTTAGACAAGCCTTGGTCATAAGCCAAAATTGCATGAGTTGGAAAATCAAAGAAATTAATATACCAGACGCCTAATAACCCCATCATCATCGGAATATTTTGTTCTATAGGTGCTGTCTTGAAATGCTCATCCATTTCAAAACCCCCTTTAAGTAAGTCTTCGAAACCATCCATACCAATATAAAGAGCAATAGAAAGTCCAATTGCCGACCAAAGAGAGTAGCGTCCGCCTACCCAATCCCAAAACTCAAACATATTTTCCGTGTCAATACCGAATTCCGATACCACATGTTGATTTGTTGATAAAGCAACAAAGTGTTTTTTAATATGTTGATTGTCTTTTGCTGCTTTAAGAAACCAATCTCTTGCTGAGAAAGCATTGGTCATTGTTTCTTGCGTGGTGAATGTTTTAGAAGCGATAATAAAAAGGGTTGTTTCCGGATTGCATTTTTCCAAAGCTTGGGAGAGATCAGCGCCATCCACATTAGATACGAAATAAGGTGTAATAGTTTTTGAACCGTAAGCTTTTAAAGCTTGGCAAACCATTGCAGGACCTAAATCAGAACCACCTATGCCGATATTAATGACACTAGTAATTGTTTTACCAGTAAAACCTTTCCATTGACCTGATCTTACTTCCTCACTAAAACGACGCATTTTTTTGAGTACATTTTTAATTTTAGGCATAACGTCTTCACCATCAGAAATGATAGGTGATATGTTTTGATTGCGGAGGGCAGTGTGAAGAACTGCGCGATGTTCGGTAGAGTTTATTTTTTCACCTTCAAACATGCGATTTCTCCAACCTTCTACATCAGCTTCTTTTGCAAGCTTAACCAGAAGGCTAATTGTTTCTTTAGAAATACGATGTTTTGAGTAGTCTAAAAGTAAATCATTAAATTGAATGTGAAAGTGATTAAAACGATTGGGGTCTGATTTAAACATCTCACGAAGTGAGATGGATTCGATATCTTTTTTATGTTGATTTAGAGATTGCCAGATGGGCGATTGATTAATTTGCGACATGTATAACGTTCAATTCAAGGATTTAATAATGAAAAATTCTATGTAACTGAACATTATAGCAAAGACATACTTAATTTATATGAAAATTATGTTGTGCGAGGGCCCATGAAATATGCTCTTTAACAAGCGCAGAAGCCTCGTGGTATCTGTTTTTAAGAGCATTCACAATAATTTCTGATGTTTTGGCGTTACCGAGTCCAATTGCAATATTTCTCAACCATTGATCGTAACCGATACGAAGAATTGCGCTGCCTTCCATGCGTTTTAGGAACTCTGCTTCGGTCCATAAAAAACATTCCACGAGCTCGATATCATCTAAACCATGCCTTACCTTAAAGTCATCTTCCTTAGAGATTTGACCAAACTTATTCCAGGGGCAATACAATTGACAATCATCGCAGCCATAAACACGATTGCCAATTTGCTTACGATATTCCAAGGGTATTGAAGATTTATGTTCAATGGTGAGATAAGAAATGCATTTTCTTGCATCGAGTTTATAGGGCCCTATAATAGCCTTAGTTGGACATACCTCTATACAACTTGTACACGTGCCACAATGATTTTCGACTTTCTTATCAATAGGCAAAGGTAAATTAATATAAATTTCACCTAGGAAAAACCAAGAGCCATGTTCCTTATTAATAAGCAAGGTATGCTTTCCTCTCCAACCAAGCCCAGATTTCTGGGCAAGCTCTACTTCCATTACGGGAGCACTATCTGTAAATAATCTAAATTCAAATGCGTGATCTAAAGTGTTATGGGCTTCTTTTTGAATTTTTTCTGAAAGCTTTTTTAATTTTGAGCGCATGACTTTATGGTAATCACGGCCTAGTGCGTAACGTGAAATAAAAGCTTTCTGATCATTCTGCAAGATAGCTTCTGAATTCTGAGAGTGCGGAAAATAGTTAAGTCTGGCCGTGATAATTCGAACGGTATGCGGCACAAGTTCATCTGGCTTATATCGCCGAGAACCATGTTTTACCATATAATGCATTTCACCATGGAATCCTTGCTTAATCCACTCTAGATAATGATCTTTCGTATGATTGAGATCTATATCAGTAATGCCAATTTGATCAAAACCAAATTCTCGACCCCAGTCTTTAATTTGCAATGCTAATTGATCCCAAATTTCTGCCATGTTTTAATTATTTTTTTTATAAAAATTAAATCTATGATGTTTGATTCTAATTATGACTTAAAAGATGAAGGTGAGACACTTCGTTTGGCAGAAAACATGGCAAGCCATTTACGTCCTGGCATGAATTTATACCTAAAGGGTGAATTAGGTGCTGGCAAAACAACATTTGTGAGAGGTCTTCTTCGCGGACTTAGTTATCAAGATAAAGTTAAAAGCCCAACCTATACGCTCGTCGAGCCTTATAACTTCGATAAATTTACTATTTATCATTTTGATCTTTATCGCTTCAAAGATGAAACTGAATGGGATGATGCTGGATTTAGAGAGTACTTTAACAATGTATCTATTTGCTTAATTGAATGGCCGGAAAAAGCAGAGCATATTCTTCCTAAACCTGACATTTCCATTGAGCTTAGTCACGCAACTCTTGGCCGACATCTTCACTTGATTAGTTATTCATCAATAGGAGCCGAATGTTTAAAAGCTATTACCTAAAAGTTTTTTTTGTATTAATGTGGGCAGTTTTCCCTCATCATGTTTTTGCAAAAAATTCTATTGAATCAGCACGAGTTTGGCCTGCAAGGGAGTACACGCGAGTAACACTCGAATCTCTCAAGCCCATTAATAATGATCAAATGATTTTAAAAAATCCAGATCGCTTAGTAATTGATCTACACGACATTGAACTGAATGATGATTTAAAAAATTTAAGCACAAAAATATTATCAAGCGATCCTAATATTAAACAAATTCGTGTTGCTAAATTTAATAACCAAGTGTCTCGAGTCGTTATTGAGTTAAGAGCTGAATCTAAAATTAATATTTTTTCTCTAAAGCCTGCAGGGGGTTATAAGCATCGTTTAGTAATTGATGTTTATCCAAGAATCGATGAATTGATGGCGTTTGTTCAAGACAAGGAAAAAAAAGATTTAACACTCCCTAAAAAAGAGACTGTTTTATCGCCTCCCTCAGAAACTAAAAACGAAAAAGTAGTTCAAGAAGCCCCATCATTACAAACTAATAAAAGTCCAACTAAAAAAATCGTGATTGCTATTGATGCGGGACATGGTGGAGAGGATTCCGGAGCAAGAGGGGCATCTGGCAGTTTGGAAAAAAATATTACTTTATCGATTGCTAGAAAACTTAAAAAAGAAATTGATAATGACGAACAATTAAGAGCAGTGCTAACTCGAGATGATGACTATTTCGTTCCACTCCATGGACGTGTTGTTAAAGCTAGAAAATTAAAGGCGGATATTTTTGTTTCTATTCATGCAGACGCTTTTACTAATCCCGATGCCAAAGGTTCTTCTGTATTTGCATTGTCAGAGAGTGGAGCCACTTCTGCTTCAGCAAAATATTTAGCCAATAAAGAAAATGAGTCTGATTTAATCGGCGGCGTCAGTTTAGATGACAAAGATCCGATGTTAGCAAAAACTTTGCTTGATTTATCTCAATCTGCAACTATCAATGACAGTGTAAAACTTGGAAATTTTGTTTTGGATCAGCTAAGCGATATTAACGACCTGCATAAATCAAATGTTGAACAAGCAGGTTTTGCAGTTCTTAAATCACCTGACATTCCATCTATTCTTGTTGAAACAGCTTTTATTAGCAATCCAAAAGAAGAGCGGGTATTAAATAATGATGAGCACCAAGAAATTTTAGCTAAAAATATTTTAATTGGCATAAAAAAATATTTATCTTCTAATCCTAATATTGCTAAAAATTTTTAAGGTTATGGCAATGGATAAGCCAACTATTTTCTTTTTGATTGGTCCTACTGCATCTGGCAAGACAAAACTTGCTGTTGATCTTGTGAATGCTTTCCCATTTGAAATCATTAGTGTTGATTCAGCCCAGATATATCAAGATATGAACATTGGTGTAGCTAAGCCATCTCAAGATGTCCTAAATGTTGCGCCGCACCATCTCATTAATATCATTAAGCCAGATGAAACATATTCTGTAGCGCAATTTTTGCAAGATACTTTGAGACTTATTGATGCGGTTCTAATGCGAGGTCATATTCCGCTTTTGGTCGGTGGCACAATGATGTATTTCAACGCCCTTGAAAAAGGTATTAATCAAATGCCGAAAACTGATTATCAAATAAGAAAAGACATAGAAAAAGAAGCCAATCAATTTGGATGGCCAAAACTTTACGAAAAACTCGAATCTATTGATAAAGAAACAGCAGAAAAACTAAATCCTAACGATGCTCAGCGCATCAGTCGCGCTTTAGAAGTTTTTTATTCTTCTGGAAAACCTTTATCGTATTTCCACACATCAAAAAACAAAAATGAATTTCCTTTTGCTGTTTGTAAGTTAGGATTAATGCCCAGTAATAGAAAAATTCTTCATCAGCGCATTGAATTTAGAGTTAATGAGATGATAGAGGCTGGATTATTCAAAGAAGTGGAGCTTTTGCGTAAAAAATATCCTAAGCTTCAGAATCACATGCCATCCATGAGATCAGTTGGCTATCGTCAAGTCCTTGAGTACTTTAATGGTGATTTTAAAGAAAAAGAATGTATCGATAGGATTGTCTTTGCAACTCGGCAACTTGCAAAAAGACAAATGACTTGGATGAGGGGTATGGAAAATCTTCATGTATTCGATTGTGTAAATGATGACTTAAATAAAGAGGTTGTAGCTTTCTTAAATGAAGTTTTGTTATGAAGATAAAATCTTACCTTCCTATACTTTCTTTACTTTTCGGAGCTTTTGTTTGGGGAATTATTTGGTATCCGTATCGATTGATGGCGCAAGCTGGAGTTTCAGGCATTTATTCAAGCTTTTACGTATTTATACTAACGCTTGCTATCGCACTTCCTTATTTTTTTATAGCCAAAAAAAAGATTTCTATATGGTCAAAAGATTTCTGGATTCTTTCTTTTGTTGCTGGCTATACCAATATTAGTTATGTATTGGCCGTCATTGATGGTGAGGTTGTTCGAGTTATGCTTCTATTTTACCTCTCCCCAGTTTGGACTATTTTTTTATCTCATTTTATGCTCAATGAAAATACGCAAAAAAGACATTATGTCGCTGCATTTATTTCGCTTTTTGGTGCATTCGTTATGTTATGGCAGCCAAATTATTTTATTCATTTAGATTCAAAGAGTGATTGGCTGGCATTAAGCTCAGGCGTAGGTTTTGCAATGACTAATGTTATGACACGAAAACATCAGCATATGACAATCAATCAGAAGGCTTTAGCAATTTGGATAGGCGTCATTATGGTAGCCATAATATGCATTATGTTTGATAAAGATACTATGCCGTCATTAGATTTTTTTAAACCTCTGGATGTCTTGATTGCGATAGTGATTGCATTATGTTTATTTTTTTCAACCTTGCTTGTTCAATTTGGAGTTACACAAATTAAAGCGGTTGAAGCTTCTAGTTTTTTTCTTTTTGAAATTGTAGTTGCTGCAATTTCATCATACCTACTTGTAGGTGAAACTATTGCAATTAAAGAATGGCTTGGCGGCATCATGATTATTGTTGGTGTTATTCTTGCTGCACAAAATTAAATTAGATTTTGATAAACACTCTCTAATGTTTTCACGAATAATTGTGGTTGGAATATGGGCGAAGTTTTTTTAGCTTCATTCAATCTACAAATAACATCTTGTCGGTATTTAAAGTCTTCGGTGAGTCGACTAGCGCAATGAATATAATTTTCGATATCTTCAGTAATGAGCTCATCCAAATTTAAGCTATGAAGCAAACTTCCCGCCACTCTCGAAGCGAAAGTATCTCCTTTGAGTGTGACTATAGGTAAATTCATAGATAAGGCATCGCTTGCTGATGTATGAGCGTTATATGGCAATGTGTCTAAATAAACATCCGCTAAGGCATGACGAGCTATATGTTCATCGTTAGGTACCCGTGTTGCAAAAATGATTCTTTCTGGGTTAACGCCATGTTTTTCTGCATAATCTCTCAAATTATCAGTTGCCCAGGTATTTGAGTAGGTTAACCAAAGGATGCTCTTGGGATATTTTTCAAGAAGTGTGAGCCAGGCGTTAAATATGAGCTCGGTAATTTTAAAAGATTGGTTAAAAGCGCAATACACAAAAGCATTTTCAGGAATACCATAATCTTTTCTATTTTTTTGTTTTAAGTGAGCGCGATTTTCTATATTGGGCTGATAAGCAAATGGAAGTCTTAGAACGGTTTCTGCATAATATTTTTCATCATTTTTAGGAATAATGAAGTCATCAGCCAAGATGAAATCATAAAGTGGTTTTTCTTGTGTTAAGCCCATCGTGCCTGGATATCCCAGCCAATTAATAGTGATTGTATTTTTAAGCTGCGCTGCAATAAAAGCACGACTATTATTGGTATAGCCTGTGAGATCAATAAAAATATCAATTTCGTCATTATTAATAAGGTTCACAGCTTTTTCATCGTTGAGGCTTGAGATGTCGCGATAGCAATCAAATAAACTAATAAGTGTATTTCGCTCATTGGTATTTTCATGTGGACTTGCGTCATAGGCATAAATATCAAAAATATCCCGATTGTGATATTTGATGACATCACGAATTAAAAAATATAGCGGGTGAAGTTTAAAATCTGACGATAAATACCCGATACGAATTTTATTTTTTTGTCTCCATTTTTCTTTTTTAAAAGCCTGGTCTTTAAAATGATTTTGTGTCCATTGATTTGCACATATTAGTTGATCTTGAGGGGACGACAGGGGGTTTGCAACGAAAGCAAAAGGTGAAATAAGTGCTTCCGTCTTTGTGTTTACAATAGTGCATATTTTTTGGAAATATTTATTAATGTCATGCCAGTTACACATATGCTGTTTTTGATGGGTCAAGTGGACCAAGCTATGAAACAGATCAGGTTTGATTTTCAAGGCATTTTGGTAGGATATTACAGCTTTATCTAAATAGCCCAGTTTGCGTTCTGAGTTGCCAATATTATTCCAAAGATCAGCATCATTCGGATTTAGTTGTATAGCTTTTTCATAGCTCTCGCGAGCTTTAGAAATTTTATTAAGCTTATCTTGTGTGTTTGCTAAATTGTAATAATAAACCCAATTATTTTTTTCATATTCTAAAACCTCTTCAAAGCATGCCTCTGATAATTGGAATTTTGATTCTAAATAATACTCATTACCAAATGATGTAAGAGAAAAACAGAGTGCATTTTTAATATCTACATTATCTTTGAATTGATATAAGCATCTTCTAAAATAACCTGCAGCTTCTTCGAATTGTTTGTTGGAAGCACAAAGATTTCCTAGTTCTAATTGGATAATATAATTTTCAGGTTCTAATTGAAGCGCCTTCTTTAATGAAAGAATAGCTTTCGAAAGATCTCCATCTCTTTCATATTTTTCTGCTTCTTCAATAAATATTTTTGACATGATATAAATTTATACCTTAAATATCTGGCTCGCGACTTTTTTTAAACTCATTTTTTTGAGTCGATATCTCTCTGGATTTGTGTAATTTAGTGTTTTTTTGTCTTCTTGAGATAAATTGTCATTAATTAAATTTGCGAGAACAGAAGTGCAGTAGGGGGCGAATGTAAAGCCCCTAGAGCCGAACCCACTAGCAATATATAAATTTTTAAGCCAAGGGAGTTGATCGGCACGCGCCAATTCTCTAACACGCATTTTTCTAAATAATTGATTATCAAATACACGACCTACATAAGGCTTTCTGTCTTTTGTAGATGCTCGCCAGGCTACTCTGCCAGCAATTGACTCTTGTGCTTCGCAATAATTATAAAATTTTCTGTGTATCCCTTTTATTGATGCAATATTCTTTTTTGTATCGCTTATTCTCAAATCTTCATTAAAGTCATTCAAGGCATAAGTTGCGCCAAAAACATGTTTATCTTGTATCAGTGGTGCCAAATATCCTTCATCGCAAGTGACAATAGGAGGCATTTGAAATGATGTTGAATTTATCCAATTCACTTGCCCTCTGAATGCATCTGTATGTAAGTGTTGAGTAAGATCAAATTGATTCACAGATGTAGCATTGCAAATTGCGACATGTGAAGAATTAAAAGTTTTTTGATCTTCTGTTTTAAGCGTCCATTCATCAATTGATTTTTCAATTGATTTTATTTTTTGATGAGTAATTATTTTGATATTAGAAAGATTTATTAGCTGTCTACACAAGGCTATAGGATTAACCCACCCACCTTGATGGAATAATAACCCGCTTGAATTACTTTCTATAGAATATTTGTTTAAAATTGATTCGTTAATTAAGCTAAAAAAATCTTCTTTGCCTGTAATTTTTTTTGATAAATTAATGTCTAATTTTTGAGCGTATGCTTTCTCCAAAATTTCAATTGCTCCATCAAATCGATAATCAGCTTCATTCATTCCTAATTGGCTTATCCATTCTGTTGTAAATGTAAAACTCTTCAACATAAAATCATTGTAAGCTTCATCATTCAACATAAATTTTGGATAAATTGCTGCAACCGGATTTCCTGAGCCTCCTTGGGCAATATTATCTTCGCTTTCTAGTAATGTCACATCCCAACCAGAATTAGCTAAAAAATGAGCTAATGAACAACCTGCAATGCCAGCCCCAATGATTAATATATTTTTTTGCATGTTGAGATTTGTCAGTTTATATACGGTATTAAAAAACAATGGCTTGAGATAAGATGTCAGTACTAAGCATTATCCATAAAGTGCTTTATTAATCTAGAAAGCTCGAACGACCATTTTGAAAGGGTATACGTTGAAATTAATTAAAGCAGCGCTTTTAAGTCTATTTTTTCTCATTATCACAGGCTGCGCCTCTATGGATTCTATATCAATAGATTCGCTGTCTTTAGACAAGATATCGTTACCTAAGCTTACTTCATTCAAATTTGGTTCAGATGAGCAATGGCCTTCATACGGCAAAAATCTTACCAATCAACGTTTTTCAACTTTAACTCAAATTAATCAGGATAA
>DAIOGA010000010.1:20303-29387 GCA_036745495.1 Candidatus Methylopumilus sp. | reverse complement strand
GGATAAATGCTATGCCAAATAAAATTAGGTTGTACATGAATCAGTTTCATCATGTTGATAGCCATTTATGTATTACATTCAATAGAACAAGTCACAATATACTTATAAGAAACTTCTTTAAAGCAATTAGTCGTCTAGGCGATGGTGTTTTTTGGTATAGCCTTATGGCTCTAATGTTATTTGTAGACCAGGCTCACGCATTCTTGCCGGTATGTCATATGGCAGCAGCCGGATTATTAGGAACTTTAATTTACAAGTGGCTTAAAGTTAGGACGCTTCGTCCACGACCATTTAATGTGCACCAGCAAATTTCATTAAGAAGTATTCCTCTAGATCAGTTTAGTTTTCCATCTGGACATACATTGCATGCAGTTATTTTTTCAATGGTAGCTATTCATTATTATCCAATGTTGTCTTTTGGTTTAATTCCGTTCACGATCTTAATTGGATTATCTAGGCCTATTTTAGGTCTTCATTACCCAAGTGATGTTTTAGTCGGTGCTCTCATTGGTATTATAATTTCAACCATTTCTTTATATTTTATCTAAATGAATATACTTTTTATTTCTGACGTTTTTTTCCCGCGGGTGAATGGTGTTTCTACATCCATCAATACTTTTGCCAATGAGCTTAAAATACTGGGTCACCAAGTGACTTTAATTGCCCCTTCTTACGGGGATGACGATAAGCATCAAGATTGGATCATTAGAGTGCCTTCCCATAAGATTTATTTTGATCCTGAAGATCGATTAATGAATTTTGGTAAATTAAAAGCGCTATTGCCTTGGATTGAAGAAAGACATTTTGATGTGATACATATTCATACACCATTTACAGCGCACTATGTCGGCATTCATTTTGGTAAGAAATTAGATATTCCTGTAGTTGAAACCTACCACACATTCTTTGAAGATTATTTACACCATTATCTACCATTTATTCCACAATTTATTTCTAGAAAACTTGCGAGAACAATATCAAGAAGACAATGTAATGCTGTAGATGGGATTGTGTCGCCATCAAAGCCAATGTTGGACGTATTAAAAGAATATGGTATTAAAACATCTGCAGAAGTTGTAGCTACAGGCTTGGATGATTCTAGTTTTGCTAAAGTAGATGGAGAATATTTTCGAATCAGCCATGATATTCCATTAACGCAACCGATGCTTCTATTTGTTGGTCGTGTGGCTCACGAAAAAAATATTGAGTTCTTACTCGAAATGCATGTGAAATTAATTCAAAAGCATCCTGATGCTTTACTTGTAATTACTGGTGAAGGCCCTGCAGAAGATTCAATTAAAGCCTCTATTGCCAAATTAGGTCTCGTGAACAAAGTTAAAATGATTGGATACTTAGATAGAAATCACGAACTCATAGCTTGTTATCAAGCTGCCGATGTATTTGTTTTTGCATCAAAGAGTGAAACACAAGGATTGGTCCTTTTAGAAGCAATGGCTCAAGGGACAGCAGTCGTAGCTCTTGCAGAACTCGGGACCAAATCAATACTTATTGAGGGCGAAGGTGTATTAATAGCAAAAGATGATACGAGCGACTTTGCAGACAAAGTGGCTATCCTTTTATCTGATCCGTTAAAACGTAAAAGTATTGGAGAGAAGGGAAGACAATACGCTCAAGATAAATGGAGTGCTAACGTCTTAGCTAAAAAAATTGCTAAATTTTATAAAAATATCATCGCACAAAAAACATCATTAGCGAGATATACGAATACTAGAATTAGTAACGCGAAAAGTACTGTTTAATAAAGATCTATTTCGTATTTCCATTCAATCTTTTTCCAATCAGACGCTTCTTTATTGAGTCCAAATTGAATGAACGGATTCTTTTCTAGCCAAGCCTTAGAAATTTTTAATTTAAATCCTTTAGCGCTTTGTTGAACCTTAATAAGGGGTAATGCTTCATTCTCTCTTTTTCTAGAAACAACTTGCGCTAGCCTTAAACAGAATAATAAATGCCAGTCGATGTAACCAGGGCTTATAGGAAGTTTGTTAAGTTTTCCATTGTGACCCAATACAAGACCTGCGAGCCTTGCCTGATCAAGCCTTGAAAATCCGGGAAGATCAGCATTTGAAATAATATAAGCAGAATGTTTTTGATAGTCGGCTCTAGATACTGCTAAACCAATTTCATGCAGATATGAAGCCCATGTTAAAAGTTTACGATTATTTTTTCTATCTTCTTTTTTAAAGATCGGCAATTGATCTAGAAAAAAATCAGCTGTTTGACTAACGCGTTTAAATTGAGCTTCATCCACATTAAAACGTTTTCCAAGCTGTTCAATGAGACCATGCCGTGTGTCTAGATTTTCTAACTTACCGATTGAGTTAAAGAGCGTTTTAAGGATTCCTTTTTTCTTAGTGTGGGCACCATTTTTAGACTGATCATACAAGTGATGAAGAGAACCAAATAGTAGAGCGGCTTCAGTGATCTCCATATGTTCAATACTTAATTCTTCAAAGGCTGAGATCATAATTGCAAGACCTCCTGGAAGGACAGGTTTTCGATCCGCCTTTAATCCCAATAGGTTTAATTTTTCTGTATACTTTGTTTCCAATAAGGTTTTCTTGAGCAGTTCCAATCCATGTCGCGTTATGACGCCACCCGTTTCTTCAACTGGAAGATTATGAGCTTCTCCACTTAGTCCATTGAGTGCAATGAGTTCTGCAATGGCTCTAGCTGTGCCTGATGAACCAATAGCCTGCTCCCAGCCCATTTTTCGATAGAAAGGGGCAATTGCTTTGATTTCCTTTAAAGCGGCATTTTGTGCAGCCCTAAAATTTTCTTCATCTACAATACCTTCTGAAAAGAATCTTTGGCTGAAAGAAACACATCCAATAGGAAGAGATTCTAAAAGTTTAGGCTCGTGACCGTCCCCTATAATGATTTCAGTAGAGCCGCCACCAATATCAAAGACAAGACGTTTACCCGCACACATAGGTGCGATATGAGAAGCTCCGATATATATAAGCCTTGCTTCTTCGTTGCCTGAAATTACATCTATGGGAAAACCTAAAAGTTTCTCTGCTTCATCAACGAATTTTTTTGCATTACGAGCGACTCGGAATGTATTGGTGGCAACTGCTACAACTTGATGGGGACTAAAGCTTCTTAAGCGATCACCAAATCTTAGGATAGCAGCCAATGCTTTGGTCATCGACTCTTCACTTAATTCATTATCTTTATTGAGCCCCCCAGCGAGTCTTACCGTGTCTCTTAACGTATCAATCGTTTGAAATTGAACACCCGTGGGGAGATAATTGATTTTAGCAATCATCATCCTAAAGCTATTAGAGCCTAAATCAATAGAAGCATATAAACCATTGAGGTTTTCAGTAGATTTTTCTGTTTTAAGTTGAGGGATGATCATAAAGGTCGCTAATTTAAATCATATTTATGACATATCGATGACATATCTTATAAATGTCATGTGAATGTCACATTGACTAATCAGAATGATAGTATGAATGTTGTGAAATCTAAACTTAATTTATTAAATCGTGAATTAGGAGCGCTCGAATTCAACCGACGCGTCCTTGCTTTAGCCCAAAATCTTAAAATACCTCTCCTAGAACGCCTTAAATATATTTGTATTGTTTCTAGTAATTTAGATGAATTTTTTGAAATTCGTATTGCAGTCTTAAAAGAACAGTTAAGAAAAAACCCTAAAAGTAAAACGCAAGATGGTCTCGTCGTAAGCGATGCGTATCTTAAAATTGTGAAAGAGACCCAAACGCTTGTAAGTCATAAATATAAAATATTCCAGAAGGATATTTTGCCGAGACTCGAGCGAGAGGGCATTCATTTACATTTTGAAAGTGCCTGGACACCAAGCCAACATCGCTGGGCTAAAACTTATTTTGAAAAAGAGTTGGTCCCCGTACTTACCCCTATTGTTTTAGATCCAGCACATCCCTTTCCTAAGGTGATTAATAAGAGTTTAAACTTTTTTGTGACCCTAGAAGGTAGAGATGATTTCGGAAGAACTCCTAAATTAGCTGTGGTTCAAGCGCCAAGATCTATTCCGCGCGTCATTCAGATGCCAACACGTATCAGTCAAAAACCTTACGGAATTGTAATCTTGTCGACATTTATGCAATCTTTTGTGTATGAGCTTTTTCCTGGCATGAAGATTACCGGTTGTTACCAATTTAGAGTCACAAGAAATTCAGATTTATTTGTTTCAGATGACGACATTTCGGATCTAAAGGAGTCATTAAAAGGAGAATTGTCTACTAGACATTTAGGGGATGCAGTAAGGCTTGAGATATCATCTGATATCCCCGATCACCTTCTTAAGTACTTAAGAAAATCTTGTGATTTAAATCCTGAGGATTGTTATCGTGTTGATGGTCCTGTGAACTTGATGCGATTGATGCAAGTTGCCGATATCGTAAATAGACCTGATTTGAAGTTCCCATCTCATACGCCTAAACTACCACTCATTAAAGGATCTATTTTTGACGAGCTTAAAACGCGAGATATTCTCCTTCATCATCCATACGAGAGCTTTGAGCCTGTATTAAATTTATTGAGAGCTGCATCAAAAGATCCAGATGTTTTAGCGATCAAACAAACCATTTACAGAACGGGTAATGTTTCCCCTGTCATGGATGCCTTAATTGAGGCTGCTAAAAACGGAAAAGAAGTGACGGTGATTGTGGAGCTTTTGGCACGATTTGATGAAGAAACAAATATCTCTTGGGCTGCTAAATTAGAAGAGGTGGGAGCGCATGTGGTTTATGGCGTAGTGAAGCACAAATGCCATGCCAAGATGATTATGATTGTAAGAAAAGAATTACTACCTGCGAAAGGCAAGAAAAAGCCGGAGCATACTTTAAGGCGTTACGTTCATTTAGGCACAGGAAATTATCATCCAAGAACAGCTAAGCTTTATACAGATTTTGGATTAATGACATCAAACGTATCTATATGTGACGATGTTCATAAGATTTTTATGCAACTTACAGGCACGAGTCGCTTAATTAAATTGAAGTCTTTATGGCATTCACCATTCACTATGTATGATCAAGTTGTAAAGCATATTCAAAATGAAGCTAGAGCAGCAAAGCTAGGTAAGCCCGCAAGAATTGTTGCAAAAGTAAATGCGCTTTTAGAGCCTTCTGTCATCAATGAACTTTATAAAGCTTCACAAGCAGGTGTCAAAATTGATTTAATAGTAAGAGGTGTTTGCGCGCTTAAGCCTAAAGTTAAGGGGCTCTCTGAAAATATTCGTGTGCGATCTATTGTGGGTCAATTTTTAGAGCATCATCGCATTTTCTATTTTTATGCACACGGCAAAGAAGAAGTTTATTTGTCCTCTGCCGACTGGATGGATCGAAACTTATTTAGAAGAATTGAAGTGGCTTTCCCCATTCTAGATCCTGAATTAAAGCAGAAGGTGATTAATGAAGGTTTGAATGAATTATTGAAGGATACTTCAAGCTGGAACATGAATGCTGATGGCCTTTATAAGCAATCAGCATCTTCATCAAATGCTAAATTATCAGGCCAGCAAAATTTATTGCTTAAGTATAGTTTGGTCGCTCAGCCTGTAAAAAGAAAAATTAAGGCTTAACCTTCTTTTGCCATATTGATGGTGTAGCGTGGAATTTCAATAGTGAGGTCATGCTTATCAACAATAGCCTGACACGAAAGTCTTGAGTTAGGTTCTAATCCCCAAGCTTTATCAAGAAGATCTTCTTCCAAATCATCGGCTGCATTTAATGTTTCAAAACCTTCACGCACAATGACATGGCATGTGGTACATGCACATACTTGGTCGCAAGCATGTTCTATTTCAATATGGTTTTGTAATAAATTCTCACAAATAGAAAGCCCAGGTTTAGCGTCAATTATTTCCCCTTGAGGGCAAATTTCAATATGAGGCAAAATAATAATCTTTGGCATATTATAAGTTTACCTTATCTATTGATTTGCCTTTAAGTGCATTACCTACAGATTGATCCATAAGTTTTGCCGCAAAAGATTCTGTGAGCAGGTTTAAATCTTTTGTATGCTGAATAATTGCATCAGTATCATTGGTTTTAAGAGAGGATGAGAGAGTTTTTATAGCATTTTCAATTATCAAGATTTCATCTTGAGATAATAATTGACCACCATTTTTATCTAAGGCATTTTGAACGGCTGTGATAATTTGTTCACCTTCAATTTTAGCTTCACTCAATGCGCGGATTTTTTTATCTTCATCAGCTTTTTCAAAAGATTGTTTAAGCATATTTGTAATTTGATCTTCAGATAAACCATAAGAAGGTTTGACCGTAATGCTTGTTTCTTTATTGGTAGATAATTCTTTTGCCGATACGGAAAGTAATCCATCTGCATCAATCTGGAAAGTGACGCGAATTTTTGCAGCCCCTGCTACCATCGGCGGAATATCCGTTAAAGTAAAGTTCGCAAGTGATCTGCAATCTGATACACGTTCACGCTCACCTTGTAATACATGGATGGACATTGCAGTCTGCCCATCTTTATAGGTTGTAAATTCCTGCGCTTTTGCGACAGGTATTGTAGAGTTTCTATGAATAATCTTTTCAACTAAACCGCCCATGGTTTCAACGCCAAGTGATAATGGCGTCACATCGAGAAGAAGTAAATCTTGGTCTGATTTATTACCAGCGAGTGTATGAGCTTGTCTTGCTGCCCCTAGTGCCACCACTTCATCCGGGTTAAGATCATTCAGCAATTCCTTCTTAAAGAACGTTTTAATTTCTGATTGGATGTGAGGCATACGTGTTGCACCACCCACCATTACCACACCGTCAATTGATTCGATTGATAATTTAGCATCACTTAATGCCCGTCTTATAGGTTGAATCGTTTTTTGAACAAGATCATGCGTTAATTTAAAGAATGACTCTCGACTTAAAGAGAATGCAATTTCCTTGCCATTAGATAATTTGATGATCGTCTTTGCAGACAAATCTTTTGTAAGATTTTCTTTTAAAGATTTAGCGTGTGTAATGAGGGAGCGTTTATCTTCATGGTTAAGCTGATCGATCTGATTTTCATTTTTAATGAGCTCTACAATCGCTTGATCAAAATCATCGCCACCTAAATGGGGATGGCCATTCGTTGCTAAAACTTCAAAAATTCCTTTTTGAAGTTTTAAGATAGACACATCAAAGGTACCACCACCCAAGTCATAAATAACGAAGATGCCTTCTTTTTTTTGATCAAGTCCATATGCAACAGCTGCAGCCGTGGGCTCATTAATAAGCCTTAATACATTGATGCCGGCTAATTTCGCTGCATCTTTGGTGGCTTGACGCTGGGCATCATCAAAATAAGCGGGTACTGTAATCACAGCCCCTGTAATTTCTCCACACAAAGAAACTTCAGCAAGATCTTTTAATTTTTTTAAGATGTCTGATGAGATTTCAATGGGATGCTTTAAACCCTGGCTAGTTTTAATTTGTATGTCCTGGCTAGCATCATCAAAGCTATACGGAAGGGATTCTGGATTTTGAATATCAGATCGGGTGTGACCCATAAAGCGCTTCACCGACACAATGGTGTTCATAGCATCTTTAGATAAATAAGGTAATGCCTCATGACCTACTTTAGTTTCATTTTTACCGTAATAAACGATAGATGGTATGAGGGAATTTTCATCCATATCTTTTAATATGACAGGCAACCCACTTTGAACAGTCGCCACAAGAGAATTTGTTGTACCTAAATCAATACCTACCGCAAGTTTATGTTGATGAGGAAGGGTGCTTTGTCCAGGCTCTGCGATTTGAAGAAGGGCCATGGTTTTAAACTATCTCGATTAAAGCGTCATTGATATGCTGTTCAATTTTTTCAATAAAATTAAGTTCACGCGTGACTTTAATGGCATCGCTAAGATTATTTTTATTGTCAAAGAATGTTGGTAGCTGACTGATCATTTCGTTTTTATTTTTTTGAATATCATGCGCTAATTTTTCGAGCGCTACTTTATTTTGTTTTTCTGTCTCAAGCTCTTCTCGCCACTCCATTTGCTGCATTAAGAAATCTTGCGATACAGCTGTATATTTTTCATCGTGGATATCGATGCCATTCAATCGAAGTAAATATTCTGCGCGTCGAATGGGAGATTTTAAGGTTTGATAAGCATCATTGAGTTGCGCGGTTTTCTTTATGGATTCTAGTTTGGCTTCATCATCAAAAGATGCAAATCGATCAGGATGAATTTCTTTTTGAATGCTTTGGTAATTCTGATTAAGCTTTTCTAAGTCAATAACGAATGCTTCTGGAAGTTGGAGTAGGGTAAAAAAATTTAAGCTCACACTGTAAAGCTTTCACCGCAGCCACATTCTGCCTTGACGTTAGGGTTATTAAATTTAAAGCCTTCGTTTAAGCCCTCTCTTTCAAAATCGAGTTCGGTACCATCAATATAGACAAGACTTTTTGGATCTACCATGATCTTAATGCCATGGCTTTCAAATATTTGATCTTCAGGCAAAGTATCGTCAACAAACTCCAGTGTATAAGCCATACCTGAGCAGCCCGTTGTTTTAACGCCCAGACGAAGACCCACGCCCTTACCTCGATTCTTGAGGTATTTCTCGACGCGTTCCGCAGCTTTAGGTGTTAATGATATCGCCATATAAAATTTACTTACCTTGTTTACTCTTTAAATCAGCAATCGCAGATTTGATTGCGTCTTCTGCTAATACTGAGCAATGAATTTTAACAGGAGGGAGTGCTAACTCTTCAGCAATCGCAGAGTTTTTAATTTCAGATGCTTGGTCTAATGTTTTACCTTTAAGCCATTCGGTGACGAGCGAGCTTGAAGCGATCGCTGAGCCACAGCCGTATGTTTTAAACTTTGCATCTTCAATTACACCATCGTCACTTACTTTAATTTGTAATTTCATAACGTCACCACAAGCTGGAGCACCTACCATACCGGTACCGACATGAGGATCATTCTTATCGAGTGAGCCCACATTTCTTGGGTTTTCGTAGTGATCTAAAACTTTATCGCTGTATGCCATATATGTCCTTTAAATAACCTAGTGGGCAGCCCACTCAACTTTACTAATATCAATGCCGTCTTTA
>DAIOGA010000010.1:11862-20203 GCA_036745495.1 Candidatus Methylopumilus sp. | reverse complement strand
CCTGAACGCATACCACGTTCATGACCACCGCCATGCATCTGTGCTTCGATACGAATGCGTGGTTTACGTCTCACATAAAGCGCACCAATGCCTTTAGGGCCATATGTTTTATGTGCAGAAAAACTCATCAAATCGACAGGAAGCTTTTCTAAATCAATATCAACTTTGCCTGTCGCTTGTGCGGCATCCACATGAAAGATGACTTTTTCTTCGCGGCAAATATTGCCTAAAGCTTCAATATCTTGAATGACACCAATTTCATTATTGACAAGCATGACAGACGCCAAAACTGTATCAGGGCGAATCGCTTTTTTAAATTTTTCTAAATCTACTAAGCCGTTAGGCTCAGGTTCTAAATAAGTAGCCGTGAAACCCTCGCGTTCTAATTCGCGAACTGCATCAATCACTGCTTTATGTTCTGTTGCAATGGTTAAGACATGTTTACCTTTGGTGCTATAAAAATGGCTTGCACCTTTGATCGCTAAGTTATTAGATTCGGTGGCACCGGATGTCCACACAATTTCTCTAGGATCAGCGTTGACGAGTTTAGCGACTTCTTCTCGAGCCTCTTCCACCGCTTTTTCTGCAGTCCAGCCAAAGCTATGACTTCGTGATGCAGGATTACCAAAATGTTCCGTGATATACGGAATCATTTTTTCAGCAACACGTGGATCAATGGGTGTCGTTGCTGAGTAATCTAAATAAATGGGTTTACGTTCCATAGGTTCTCTTTTATGCTGCGATCGCAGTTAGTTGTTTTAATGTTTGTAATTCTTTTTTTATTGTTTCAATAAATGTTTTGACATCATTTAATGTATTTTGGTTTCCAAAACTAATTCGCAATGCACCACGGGCTAAATCTTCATCAATACCCATGGCAAGCAATACATGGCTTGGCTCTTTATTCACGCTTGAACATGCAGAGCCACTTGCGATCGCAAATCCTTTTTTATCTAACGCGGTGAGAAGAGTAGAGCCTTCAATATCTTTAAATGCAAAAAAAGTTGTATTGCTTAATCGTTTTACTTTTTCAGAAAAAATCACAGCGCCCAATTCTTTCAAATGAAGTTCGAGTGTTATTTGAAGTTCACGTGTAAGTAATGATGTTTCTTTAAATGATTCTGAAATCAATTCACATGCTTTACCAAAGCCCACGATCGCTGCAATATTTTCAGTGCCACTTCTTAAATTCTTTTCTTGTCCACCACCGTAAATAAGAGGCTCAATATCGGAACGCTTATTTAAAATTAAAGCACCTACACCTTGTGGGCCATAAATTTTATGACTCGAAAGTGTCATGGCATCGATTTGAAGTTCATCAAATCTGACATCCATCTTTCCAAAAGCTTGAACCGCATCCGTATGTGAGAGCGCTTTTTTTTCTTTCGCAAAATGAGATAGTGTCGACATCTCTTGAATGGCACCTGTTTCGTTATTAGCTAGCATCACGGATATAAGACTTACATTATTTACGTTAATATTTTTATAAGCCTCATCAGTTAACACGCCGTCATGATTTACTTTGAGTAAATCATGATGCCAACCTTGACGGGTTAGTGCTTCCATAGGGCGAGCAACACAAGGGTGTTCAATGTTGCTTCTAACCAATGTACTTTGAGGATTTTTAATCGCAGCGCCATGCACGATCATGTTATTCGCTTCAGTACCACCTGATGTAAAAATGACTTCAGTAGGATGAGCGTGAATGGCTAATGCCACTTGTTCGCGCGCTTCTTCAATGGCTGTTCTCGCATGCCGACCAAAACTATGTTGGCTTGTCGGGTTGCCTTGTTGCATTTCAAGATAAGGCATCATGACGCCCAAGACTTTTTTGTCTATGGCTGTTGTCGCGTTATGATCAAAGTATACTTTTTGCATCATGTCGATTAGATTGCTTTAGCTAAGCTACCTTGATTGAGTTTGTCGTTTAGAAAAAAAACTGCCTGCTCACGATTCTTGCCCTCTTTAGATTGTGCTTCAACGAGATGCGCTAAAGTTAGACTCTCAAGATACTCTAATATTTTGTGGTTAATGGACGCCCAAAGGTCATGCGTGATACAACGCCTACCTTCATGACAATTTTCTTTGCCAGAACATTGGGTCGCATCAATTTCTTCATCGACCGCTGTGATAATGGCCTTCACTGTGATGTCTTGATGTTTTTTTGCTAGGTGATAACCACCACCGGGACCGCGAACACTTTTCACGATACCTTCACGACGCATGCGGCTAAAAAGCTGTTCAAGGTAAGATAAGGAAATGGATTGACGCTCACTGATGTCAGCTAATGTGACAGGCTTTTCTGTCTCGTTTAATGCGAGATCAAGAATGGCAGTCACTGCAAAACGACCTTTGGTAGTGAGACGCATAATGAGATCCTTTATCTTTAAACTTAGTTGAAACCTCTAGGTTTCTGAAGCTTAAAGTATAGAATAACCCATTAATTTAATCAAGTATTATTTAGACGTCTTTTTATTGTGCGAGAAGGCTTTAGCGAGCTTAAGATCCTCGGTAGCACGAGGTTTTAAGGATTTAATTTGAGCTTCTAAACGCTCAATCGTTTGGTTTTGTTTTCTAATAGCCGACATTAAATGATCGATATTCTTATGCATAGGATCGGGCTCATCACGACCCACTGCATAAGCATTAAAGGTTGGAAGTTGCACGGTGCTTTTTTGTTTTGTTTTACCTTCTTCTTCTACAATGCGCGCAGGAATACCGACAGCTGTGGCTTTAGCTGGCACATCTTTCACAACGACGGCATTGGATCCAATCTTGGCACCTCTTCCAATCGTAATAGGCCCTAAGATTTTGGCACCCGCACCGATGACGACGCCTTGTTTTAAAGTGGGATGACGCTTACCTTTATTCCAAGAAGTACCACCTAATGTCACACCATGATAGAGCGTGCAATCATCTTCGATGATCGCGGTTTCACCAATTACAACCCCCATGCCATGATCAATAAAAACGCGACGACCAATCATTGCTCCCGGATGAATTTCAATGCCTGTGAACCAACGACCGATATGAGAAATCATGCGGCCTAACCAATAAAGTTTAATCTGCCAAAAAGCATGAGCTAAGCGATGAATGAGTAGTGCATGCACACCAGGATAGGTCGTTAAGACCTCGAGTGTCGACCTCGCAGCAGGATCGCGCTCAAATACAATCGCAATATCTTCTCTAATTTTTTTAAACATAAGCCTAATTATCGCATGAAATGATTAACCCGACTAAATTGCTGGGTTAATCGAAAATGAATTTAAGCTTTTAATTTTTTTTGTACTTGCGTTAAGATGCCGCGCAAAATATTGACTTCATCAATTTCAAGTTGTGATCTTGCAAATAAAATATGAAGCCTTTGCATCAGGCGTTCGCCTTGGACTTTATCTAAGAACTCTATTTCATCTAACACCACTTCTAAATGCGATAAAAATCCCATGAGGCTATCGTGATCCGCTAAAAGATCTAAATCTTTTGTGTAAAGTTTAGGTGGTTTTTTTGAAAAACTCGCTTGTCTTAATTCATGACATACCACTTGCACAGCTTGTGCCAAATTTAAGGATGAGTAATCAGGATTCGCATCGATAAAACTTAAGACTTGGCATTGATGTGTCTCAAGATTAGAAAGCCCGCTCATTTCGGTGCCAAATACAAAAGCGACATCTGAAGTTTCCGCCACATGCATCATTTCATGCGCAACTTCACGCACATCCAAATAAGGTTGCGTGAGTTCACGTCGTCTCGCAGATAAGCCAACTGCAAGTTTGACACCTTTAAGTGCTTCTTCTAAGTCGCTCACTACATGCGCATTTTTTAAAACATCATCAGCACCTGAAGACATGGCGGTTGCTTCAGGATGTGGAAATTTTTTAGGAGAGACAAGATAAAGTGAATGAATGCCCATGGTTTTCATCGCACGCGCAGTCGCCCCAATATTTCCGGGATGGCTTGTTTGGCAGAGAATGATGCGAATACGATTGAGTGCTTCCGCAGTAGCGACCATGGAGTTCCTTCATGTAAAATAGCATTTTATCAAGTCTATAAAAAAACAAAGCTTTAAATAGACACGTTCTTATAAAAAGAGAGAAATCCATTTATGCATCCGATGTTAAATATTGCAGTGAAGGCCGCACGACGTGCAGGTGCCATTATTAATCGAGCATCCCAAGATATCGGAACGCTGACTATTAAAAGTAAAAACTTTAACGACTTTGTGAGTGAGGTGGATGTTGCCGCTGAACGCGCGATTATTGATACCTTAAAAGATGCATATCCGACACACGGTTTCTTAGGCGAAGAGTCAGGCTCAACATCTAATGAAAGTGATTTCATTTGGATCATTGATCCTTTAGATGGCACAACCAATTTCTTACATGGCTTTCCACAATATTGCGTATCTATCGCACTCCAACATAAAGGAGAGATTACACAGGCCGTGATCTATGAACCTAACCGAAATGATTTATATACAGCGACTAAAGGTCGTGGCGCATTCTTAAATGACAAGCGTATTCGCGTTTCGAAATGTGACAAGCTTCAAGAGTCTTTGATCGGCACAGGTTTTCCATTTCGCGACTTCAAGCATCTCGATACTTACTTAGGTATGTTTAAATCCATGCTACAAAAAACGACCGGCATTAGACGTCCAGGTTCAGCAGCATTAGATTTGGCTTATGTGGCCAATGGATCACTCGATGGTTTTTGGGAAATTGGTTTATCCCCTTGGGATATTGCAGCGGGTGGACTTTTAGTTCGAGAAGCAGGTGGGATTATTTCAAACTTAAATGGTAAAGACGGCTGGCTTCAGTCAGGTAATGTCTTGGCTGCCTCACCTAAAATTTATGATGCCATGGTAGAAACCTTGGCACCGCATTTAACAGACGATATTAAAGTTTAGTGGTGATGACCACCAGCCCCGTGCACGTGCTGGTGTGAAACTTCTTCTTGGTTAGCCGAGCGCACGTCTTTAATCGTCGCTCTAAAAATAATACGTTGACCGGCCCATGGATGATTGCCATCCACCACTACTTTGCCATCCGCAATATTTGTCACCGTATATAAAATCACTTCACCGGTTTCATCTTCACCTTCGAATTGCGCACCTTCTTTTAAATTTTCTTGAGGGAAAGCTGAAGCAGGTTCAATTTGAACAAGCTCTGCATCGTATTCACCAAAAGCGTCCACGGGTTCTAACGCCAATTCAATCGTGTCGCCAATATTTTTTCCATGCATTGCTTCTTCCACTTTCGGAAAAATATTGTCATAGCCACCATGAAGATAAGCCACTGGCTGATCACTTGATTCTAAAACAACGCCATCGGCATCTTTAAGTTCGTAGGTCATCGTGACCACTGTGTTCATGGAGACTTGCATAAAAATTTCCTTCAAATGTTTTTTTAATATTTTATAGGGGATGAAAGGGCTAGGGTGTGACTTTTTAAAATTATTTTAATGGCCGTGATCGTGATCAAGGAGCGTATAAAAATTAGAAGGCGTGAGAATGGTTGGTTTTGCAACCTTCAATTGTTTGGGGTAATCTCGACTAAAATGAAGTCCGCGACTTTCATGTCGCGCAATAGCGGATTCCACAATAAGTTCTGCGACTTGTAATAAATTTCTTAATTCAATGAGGTTATGACTTACTTTAAAGTTGGTGTAAAACTCATGCACCTCATCACGTAACATGTGAATACGATGCAGTGCCCGTGATAAACGTTTATTGGTTCTCACAATGCCGACGTAATTCCACATGAAGCGACGTAACTCATTCCAGGTATGCGTAATCAGAATTTCTTCATCCGCATCGGTGACACGACTTTCATCCCAATGAGGTAAATCAAAACTTGATGATTCTATTTTTGAATGAAGAATATGTTTTGCGACTGCGTCACCAAACACTAAACATTCAAGAAGCGAATTACTTGCTAAACGATTCGCACCATGAAGTCCTGTATAGGCCGTTTCACCGATCGCATAAAGATGCGCTAAATCTGTTTGTCCCGATAAGTTAGTCATGACACCGCCACAACTATAGTGCGCCGCAGGCACCACCGGAATCCATTCTTTGGTGATGTCGATACCTAATTCTAAACAGCGTGCATAGATCGTCGGAAATTGTGACTTAATGAAGTCAGGAGATTTGTGTGAGATATCTAAATAGACACAATCGATGCCGCGCTTTTTCATTTCAAAGTCAATCGCACGCGCCACAATATCGCGAGACGCTAATTCACCTCTTTCGTCATATTCATCCATGAAGCGCGATCCGTCAGGAAGTTTTAGAAGGCCACCTTCGCCTCTCACGATTTCGGAGATTAAAAAAGATTTGGCTTTAGGGTGATAAAGGCAAGTCGGATGAAATTGAATGAATTCCATATTGGCTACCCTACATCCCGCACGCCATGCCATGGCCACACCGTCACCCGTACTCACATCAGGGTTCGTTGTGTAGAGATAAACTTTACTGACCCCGCCTGCTGCAAGAATGGTTTCTTGAGAGGCGACTGTCATCACCTTGCCAGTTTTATTATTTAAAACATAAGCACCTAGGCATCGATTAGATTTAATCTTTTCAACCTTTAAAGATTTTTTTTCTGTGATGAGATCGACCGCAATATGGTTTTCTAGAATCGTAATATTAGGATGCGCTTTGACTTTTTCACTTAAGGTTTTTTGTATCGCTTTACCCGTAGCATCTTTTGCATGTACTACACGCCGATGACTATGCCCACCTTCTTTGGTGAGGTGGAATTGGTGTGTCGTTTCATCCCGGCTAAAGGGTACGTTTAAATCGGTAAGCCATTGAATGGCTTCTTTACCGTGAGATGCGACAAAGTGTGCGACCTTAGGATCCGTTAAACCGCCCCCTACAAATTCGGTATCTTTGACATGGCTTTCGATCGAGTCATCCACTGACATGACAGCGGCCACGCCACCTTGCGCCCACTGGCTTGAGCTATCTAGAATCTCACGTTTGCTCACAATGAGTACTTTTTTATGGTCAGCGAGCTTTAAGGCTGAAGTGAGACCTGCTAAACCGCTACCGATAATCAGCACATCACAACGTAACATTTTGTGTATTTTTCATGAACTAATTAAAAGCGAGGGCGTCAATCAACATATATATAGTATGTTTTAAGTTTTTTTGATTTTCTAGATTCATTCAGGGGTTTATTAAAAACGATGCCAAGACTTAACAATAACATAGAACAAACTAAATTATCACTCGTTCAAGATAGGCCTGCCGTGTATACTTCAGAGCATGTTGAATCATCGCCAGCCCATTCTGTGAGTGAAAAAATAGAAAATCCGAATCGTGCACTTGATCAAGTTTTGGTCGAAAGTGCGCAAAAGGGTGATAAGAAAGCCTTTGGACTTTTGGTTGAAAAATACCATAGAAAATTAGGCCGTATTCTCACGCGTATGGTGCGCGATCAAACTGAAATTGAAGATATTGTGCAAGAGACTTTTATCAAAGCTTACCGCGCTTTACCCAATTTTAGGGGTGATAGTGCTTTTTATACTTGGCTTTATCGTATTGGTATTAATACCGCAAAGAATCATTTAGTGGCGATGGGTAAGCGCCCGCGCAATATGACCGAATTTGAAAATGAAGATGGTGAGTTTGAAGAAACCCATCAAGTCGCAGAAGCTGATAATCCTGAGACGACACTCCTCACCAAAGAGATTGGCATTACAGTGAATACGGCGATTGAATCTTTACCGGAAGAATTAAAAGTCGCGATTACATTGCGTGAAATTGAAGGTTTAAGTTATGAAGAGATTGCAGAGATGATGGATTGTCCAATTGGCACAGTCCGCTCACGTATTTTTAGAGCACGTGAAACGATTGCGGAAAAACTAAAACCGCTATTGTCACAGAATAATAATAAACGTTGGTAGATTTAATTTTAAGGAAAAGTATTATGAAAGAAAAAATTTCAACACTCCTCGATGACGAACTTGATCTTAAAGCAAGCAGTCAAGCTGTATCCAAGATTGTAAAAGATAAAGCTTTACGCGAACGTTTTGAAACTTATCAATTAATTCGTGATTCTATGAGAAACGAATTAACGGATGCTACTTTTTCATCTCAATCTATTTTAGATGCTATTGATAAAGAGCCTATTCAAATTCAATTCAATAAAGATAAGAAGCTATCTGATGTGATTGCAATATCTCAATTAGATTGGATGTCATGGCCAGTGGCCGCTTCATTTATCGCGGTCCTCTTTGTGGGTGCGATGATCACGATGAATCCTCTCCATATAAAAACATCAAACGCTGTTGAAATTGCAGAAGATATTCCTAATGAATATATTGAAGCACATCAAAT
>DAIOGA010000010.1:10440-11762 GCA_036745495.1 Candidatus Methylopumilus sp. | reverse complement strand
CAAGAGCGCGTTAGCGGTCGTGAAGCACAAATTGTTTATCTCGATCCGCATGATGAATATCGCTATCTTTATAAGTTATGGCTTGATAAAGAATATGGTTTAGTTTTAAAAATGATGATTTTAGATCGCAATCAAAAAGTGATCGAGCAAGCAAGCTTTAATCAAGTCGCTTTAATTACGCCGCAAGATCTCAATTGGTTTAAGCCTAGTGTTGATACAAACAAAAAATACATCATGGATGAAACGCCTGAAAATAAAGTCTCGAATGAAAAATATTGTGTCATTAAAAATTTACCTAAAGGCTACAAAGAAGTAAGTCACGTGACAAGAACGATGGGCAATCAACCGCAGCTCGTGCATCAATGGATATTTTCAGATGGGCTCTCCTTTGTATCTTTATTTGTGAATCCAATTCCTAAAGGTCAGAAGTCACGTATAGGCGAAACTCAAGTGGGCTCATCTCATGTTTTTGCGAGAGTCATGAATGGAAATCAAATTATGATAGTGGGCGAAGTACCACAAGCTACCATTCAAAAAATTTCAAATTCAATCCAAGATGTGAGAGCGCCTTAAATGATTGAAGAGCAAGCTATTGTCATTAAAGCGTCAAAAGAAAGTGTCACACTTGAGGTGGTGCGGAGTAAGCCATGCGGTTTATGCGGACAGGTGAGAGGTTGTGGCAACTCCATCTGGGGTAAAATTTTTTCACATCAATCAGGACACATTGAAACTAGAAATAACTTAAATGCGAAATTAGGCGATATCGTCATTTTAGGTATTGATGAAACCCTCATGCTTAAAAGCTCTCTTATGCTTTATGGTGTCCCACTTCTTTTAATGTTTCTTGGTATGGTTATCGCTAATAGTTTTGCAAAAGAAATGACAGAACTTTATACCCTCGTGGGTGCAGTATTAGGTTTATCTTTAGGCGTTGTGATGATTAAACGCGTCATCAACGAAAAGATGCAAATGTTTTACAATGAAGCGCAACTAATTCGTTTTAAATAATTTAATTTAAGGAATATATAGATCATGTTAAGACGTCTTTTTTATGTGTGCATATTTCAGTTAGTGTTGTTGACTGGATTAATAGCTAAAGAACTTCCCGACTTTACTGAGCTTGCAGAAAAGCAAAGCCCTGTGGTCGTTAATATCAGTTCCATTCAAAAAAATCGCCCTAATCAAATGATGCAAGGCTCGCCTGAAGATGAGCAGATGCAAGAATTTTTTAAACGTTTTGGTATCCCAGTTCCTCCAGGTATGCCACCTCAAAATGGTCGTGGCCAACAATCTGCTCCTGAAAAACAAGTTTATGCCACAGG
>DAIOGA010000010.1:7430-10340 GCA_036745495.1 Candidatus Methylopumilus sp. | reverse complement strand
AAGGGTCGTGCATTGCCACAAGAAAATTTCGTACCTTTTATTCAGACCGATGTTGCGATTAATCCAGGTAATTCAGGCGGCCCTTTGTTTAATTTAAAAGGTGAAGTGATTGGGATTAACTCACAAATTTATAGCCGTACCGGTGGTTATATGGGCCTCTCATTTGCGATTCCTATCAATGTTGCGATAGATGTGATGAGTCAGCTTAGAGCTAATGGCAAAGTGATTCGTGGTTGGTTGGGTATTGCGATTCAAGAAGTCACGAAAGAACTTTCTGAATCATTTGGTATGAAAAATACAAATGGTGCATTAGTTGCTGGTATTGAAAAAGGGGCGCCCGCAGAAAAAGGCGGCCTCCAACCAGGAGACGTCATTACTAAATTTGATGGCAAGGTGATCGAGTCATCATCTGATTTACCAAAAGCGGTAGGCAATACTAAGCCTGGTAAAACGGTTGTAGCTGAAGTCTTCAGAAAAGGAAGTATTAAGACACTTAATCTAACAGTGGGTGAAATGCCATCCGACCAGGCTGAAGTGATTGCGAGCAATAAAGCTCCTGAGAAGGCCGAAGTCAATCGTTTAGGTTTAGTTTTAAAAGAAGCGCCACCACAACAACGAAAAAAAATGAACGGTAAAAAAGGGTTGCTTGTTGTTGATGCTCAAGGTTCAGCTGCTGCTGCTGGTATTCGTCGTGGTGATATTGTGTTAGCGCTTAATAATAGCGAGGTGGAAAGTGCAGATGCCTTTGCTAAAGAAGTCGCAACTATCCCAAATGGCAAGACTGTAGCGCTCCTCATTTTAAGAAATGATGAGACGCTTTATGTGCCAGTTAAGATCACGAATGAGCGATAAAATCAGCTAGCTTTGTTGTAAAATAGAGGCTTTCAAACAAAGGCGCTTAAAGAGTTTTAAGCGCCTTTGTTATTAGGTAACTGAAGGCATCTTTATTCTTAATGGACAACATTAGAAATTTTTCAATCATTGCGCATATCGATCACGGCAAGTCGACCTTGGCTGACCGCATTATTCAGTATTGTGGTGGTTTATCTGATCGAGAAATGGAAGCACAAGTCTTAGACTCCATGGATCTAGAGCGTGAGCGCGGCATTACCATTAAAGCGCAAACCGCAGCCCTTCAATATAAAGCCTTAGATGGCAAAATCTATAACCTCAATCTCATTGATACACCAGGACACGTTGACTTCACTTACGAGGTAAGCCGTTCTCTAGCTGCATGCGAAGGTGCACTTTTAGTCGTGGATGCAAGCCAAGGGGTGGAAGCGCAAACGGTTGCGAATTGTTATACCGCCATTGACCAAGGTGTCGAAGTGACGCCCGTGTTAAATAAAATCGATTTACCGTCTGCTGATCCTGATCGCGTGATTGAGGAAATTGGAGACGTGATTGGTATCGATGCCACCGATGCGATACGTTGCTCTGCTAAAACGGGTGAAGGCATTCAAGATGTATTAGAAACGATTGTGTCTAAAGTACCACCACCAAAAGGTGACGCGACTAGCGCTCTAAAGGCTTTAATCATTGACGCGTGGTTTGATAACTATGTGGGTGTGGTGATGTTAGTGCGCGTGGTTGATGGTATTTTAAAACCTAAAGATAAAATTAAATTGATGGCGACAGGCGATCAATACTTATGTGAGCAAGTTGGTGTCTTTACGCCAAAATCCAGAAGCAAGGAATCCCTCTCAGCAGGTGAAGTAGGTTTTATTATTGCAGGCATTAAAGAACTGGCGAGCGCTAAAGTAGGTGATACCGTCACGATCGCAGATAAGCCAGCATCTGAAGCTTTAGGTGGATTTAAAGAAGTGAAGCCACAAGTATTTGCAGGACTCTATCCTGTAGAGTCAAATCAATTTGAAGCTTTAAGAACCGCTTTAGAAAAATTAAGTTTAAATGATTCATCGCTTCGCTTTGAACCCGAAAATTCAACAGCGTTAGGTTTTGGATTCCGTTGCGGCTTCTTAGGCCTTCTTCATATGGATATCGTGCAAGAGCGTTTAGAGCGCGAATACGATATGGATCTCATTACAACGGCACCGACTGTGGTGTATGAACTTTTAAAAAGAGATGGTGAAGTGATACAAATTGAAAATCCATCTAAATTACCTGACACATCACGCATCGAAGAAATTCGTGAACCGATTATTCTCATTAATTTATTAATGCCACAAGATTATGTAGGTCCTGTCATGACCTTATGTAATGGTAAGCGCGGCATTCAAAAAAATATGCAGTACTTAGGCCGTCAAGTGATGCTGACTTATGAGATGCCGCTCAATGAAGTGGTGCTCGATTTCTTTGATCGATTGAAATCGATTTCAAAAGGTTACGCTTCGATGGATTATGAATTCCTAGAATTTAGAGCAGCCGATTTAGTGAAGCTTGATATTATGGTGAATGGGGATCGCGTCGATGCACTCTCTTTAATTGTCCATCGCTCGAATAGTGTTTATCGTGGCCGTGAAGTGGCTGCCAAAATGCGTGAACTTATTCCACGACAAATGTTTGATGTGGCCATCCAAGCGTCTATTGGAGCTAATATCATTGCACGTGAAACAGTTAAAGCGATGCGTAAGAACGTGCTTGCGAAATGTTATGGCGGTGATATTACGCGTAAGAAGAAATTATTAGAAAAACAAAAAGAGGGTAAGAAGCGCATGAAGCAAGTAGGAAATGTTGAAATTCCTCAAGAAGCGTTCCTCGCTATTTTAAGGGTGGAAGAAAAATGATTTTTGCATTGATCATGGTTATTGTTTTAACAATTACAGGGTTTATTTGGCTTCTTGATATTTTTGTCTTAAGCAAAAAAAGAGCGAGCAATACCAAAGAGCCTATGCTCGTTGAATATTCAAAAAGTTTTTTTCCGGTCATTTTTTTAGTGTTCTTTATTCG
>DAIOGA010000010.1:0-7330 GCA_036745495.1 Candidatus Methylopumilus sp. | reverse complement strand
GATGTGATTGAATACAAAAGTAAAACACTTTTTGTGAATGGTAAAAAGATGGAACAAACATTCGTGGATAAATACCCTTACATCATGAATGAAATTCATCATATCGAAGCGAAAGAATTTAAAGAGGCATTGGGTGACGTCAATCATTCGATTCTGATTCATGATTTACCGGGTGACGATTTTAAATTTGAAGTACCTCAAGGCCATTATTTAGCGTTTGGTGATAATCGAGACAATAGTGCCGATAGCCGTGTTTGGGGCTTTGTGCCTGAACATAATTTAGTCGGCCGTGCTTTTTTTATTTGGTTTAACTTCGGCGAATTTAAACGCATTGGGACCATCATTCGTTAATGGATAAAGAACGCCAAGCTTCTTTAAGCAGGATCATTCATTACACATTCAATGATCCTTCTTTTATGATCATGGCACTCACACATCGTAGTTTCTCGAGCCAACACAATGAGCGTCTCGAGTTCTTAGGCGATAGCGTATTAAGTTTTCTTATTGCGAACGAACTCTACAAAAGATTTCCGCGCATTGATGAAGGTGATTTAAGCCGTTTACGTGCACAACTCGTTAAAGAAAGTTCATTGAGCACGATTGCGACATCTATAGGCTTAGGCGACTTTATTCGATTAGGTGAGGGTGAACTCAAAAGTGCAGGATGGCGACGCCCATCGATTTTGGCAGATACTTTTGAATCCATCATTGGGGCTATCTACTTAGATGGTGGTATTAAGCCTACCCATGAATTTGTTTTACGTTTCTTTGAAACACAATTGAATGAAATTGATCCTAAATTAATCCAAAAAGATCCTAAAACATTATTGCAAGAATTATTACAAAGTAAGAAAAGTGACTTGCCTATCTATACGGTGGTATCTATTGAAGGTGAAGCGCACAGCCAAACCTTTACGATTGAGTGTCAGATTAAGAAATCAAATATTAAAACGCAAGGTGTGGGAAACAGCCGTCGCATTGCAGAACAAGAAGCAGCATCGAGAGCTTATCAATTGATGTTGGAGTCTCAATAGTGAGCGAACATCAAACAACACGCTGTGGCACCATTGCGATTGTGGGGCGACCTAATGTAGGTAAATCGACACTCCTTAATTATTTGGTCGGTAGTAAAATCAGTATTACTTCCAAAAAAGCACAGACTACACGCTATCAATTGTTAGGTATTCAAACGATTGATGACACCCAATTTCTTTTTATTGATACACCCGGATTCCAGCTTAAACATTTAAACCTTATGAATAAGGGGTTAAATAAAACAGTCAATCAAGTTTTAAGTGATGTGGATGTAGTGCTTTTCGTGATTGAGTCTCGCGGGATGACTGAAGAAGATCAAGCAGTGATGAAACTTATTCCAAAAGATCGTCCAACTATTCTAGTCATGAATAAAGTGGACTTGATGAAAGATAAGAATGCACTTTTGAAAGAAATTAAAACGATGAGTGAATCTTATAGTTTTAAAGCGATGGTACCTGTCTCTGCTAAAAAAAATAAACACCTCGACCATTTATTATCGACGGTACGTGATTTTTTACCTGAACAACCTTTCATTTATGGCGAAGATGAAATTACGGATAAGAGCGAACGCTTTTTAGCCTCTGAAATTATTCGTGAAAAAATATTTCGTTTAACGGGACAAGAAGTACCTTATTCCATTGCAGTTGAAATTGAAAAATTTGAAGTGGAAGGTAATTTGCGTCGTATTTTTGCTGCCATCATTGTCGACAAAGAAAGTCAGAAGCCTATGCTGATAGGTAAAGATGGTGAAAAGTTAAAACAGATTTCAACCGAATCTAGACAAGACATGGAAGAACTCTTTGGTGGTAAGGTATGGCTTGAAACTTGGGTGAAAGTCAAAAGTGGCTGGTCAACAGATCAACGTGTTTTAAAATCATTAGGCCTTTAATTCTTTAAATGGCAACTCCCAGTCATCGTCAAGAAAATCAGCGTGTATATATCTTGCACACTTATCCGTTTAAAGAGACAAGTTTAATCGCAGAAATTTTCTCAGAAAAATTTGGCCGCATTCCAGTAGTCGCCAAAGGCGCTCGTCGTCCTCGATCATCTATCCGTGGGATGCTTCAATCTTTTCAAGTATTACTTGCAAACTGGTCAGGAAAATCTGAACTTAAAAGTTTAAATGGATTGGAGTGGTGCGAGAAACTTACTATTCTAGAAGGTGATGCATTAATGTGCGGGTTTTATCTTAATGAATTAATGATTCGTTTACTACCAAGAGATGAGCCTCACACTGAGCTCTTTCATTTTTATCATGAAACTATTTTAGCTTTAAGTGAAGGTCGAGAGCTCACCATTGCATTAAGACGATTCGAGTTAAAACTTTTGCAAGCCTTAGGGTATGCCGTCACCTTAGATCACGATGAAGATTCAAACCCGATTATCCCTGATAAAATATACCGTTATGAAGCCGAATACGGAGCATGTGATTTAACGAAGACCGATCGCGGCATTAAAGTCTTAGGTAAAACTTTACTTGATATGGCACATGATCAATATCTTGATAAAGAGACACAGCAACAAAGTAAGCAATTGATGCGTTATTTATTAGGTTTTTACTTAGGCGACAAACCTCTTCATTCGAAACAACTTTTTGTCGACTTACAAGGATAAGACAAATTATGATTAAGCTCGGTATTAATATTGATCACGTAGCCACACTTCGGCAAGCGCGTGGAACCAAGTACCCAAGTGTAGTTGAGGCAGCACTCCGAGCTGAGCAAGCGGGTGCTGATAGCATCACACTCCATCTTCGTGAAGATCGTCGTCATATGCAAGATGAAGATATCTTCGCTATTCGACCTCTTCTTCAAACAAAAATGAATTTAGAATTAGCTGCGACCGACGAAATGATCGCCATCGCATCGAAAGTTAAACCTCAGGATGTATGTATCGTTCCTGAAAGACGTGAAGAGCGAACCACCGAAGGTGGCTTAAATATTAAAGAGACTTACGATCATCTTTACCGTGCAACACAAACATTAGGAGAGCAAGGTAGTCGCGTTTCTCTTTTTATTGCACCTGATTTAAAAGATATTGATCTCGCAAAAAAAATGGGTGCACCCGTCATTGAAATTCATACCGGTAGTTATGCAGACGCAGAAGATGAAGTTACTAAACAAAAAGAATTTAAACGTGTTCAAGATGCAGCAGAGCATGCTTTATCACTAGGTCTTGTGGTCAATGCAGGACATGGCCTTCATTACCACAATGTGAATTTGATCGCTGGCATACCTGGTATTGAAGAGCTTAATATCGGACACGCGATCGTGGCACATGCATTATTTGTAGGTTGGGATAACGCAGTGCGTGAAATGAAATTATTATTACGCACCTATTCGAAGTAATTTTTAAAAAGATAATCCTATTATGATCTTTGGTATTGGTACTGACGTTGTAGAGGTTTCTCGCATTCATGAATCCATTGAAAAATTTGGTGATACGTTTGCGCGTCGTATTTTAAGTGACTCCGAATTTGAGAGTTATTTAAAATCATCTACACAGTCTCGTTTCTTAGCGAAACGTTTTGCAGCTAAAGAAGCCTTTGCTAAAGCACTAGGCACTGGCTTTAGATCGCCTGTTCGTTTTCAAAATATTATTGTAGGTCACGATGACTTAGGAAAACCTATTTTAGAATTTGATGATGAATTAAAAAGTTACTTAAAAGAAAAAAATATACTAAGTCAGCATATTTCTATTTCAGATGAAAAAAATATTGCGACTGCTTTTGTGGTTCTCGAAACTTAAAACATCACATGGAAGATATTGATTTTAATCGACGCTTTGGTGGGGTCGAACGTCTTTATGGGAAAAAAGCGTTAGATTGTTTTAAGAATTCACACGTTTGTGTAATTGGTATTGGCGGTGTAGGTTCTTGGGCCGCTGAAGCATTAAGTCGTAATGCAATAGGCAAAATCACACTGATTGATTTGGATCACATTGCAGAATCAAATATCAATCGACAAATTCACGCACTCACAAGCACGCTTGGAAAATCGAAAGTAACAGCCATGAAGGAAAGAATGTTAGAAATCAATCCTATGTGTGAAATTCATACCGTGGATGACTTTATTTCTAATGAAAATATAGACACACTCATAAAATCGCATTTTGATATCGTGATTGACGCGATCGATCAAGCATCCCTTAAAACAAGTTTGGCACTTCATGCATTGGAAAAAAAAATCCCACTCATAATGACAGGAGGAGCAGGTGGTCGTATTGACCCATCATGCGTCAAAATCGCTGATTTAAGTTTAACCCATGGGGACAGACTCACAGCCAAGATTCGGCATGACGTTAAAAAAGCTTTGCAATTAAAAGAATCACAAAAAGTAGGTATTGATGTCGTCTTTACAGATGAGGTCATGATAAAACCTGATGGTGCGTGTGAAACTGATGAAGCGCTTACAGGCCTTCATTGTGGAGGATACGGTTCAAGTGTTATGGTTACAGCCACATTTGGATTTATGGCAGCATCACTCGCTTTAAAGAAATTGCTCTAAAAGTCTTTATAGCTCTTGAAATTTAATTTGTGATCCCCATCTTAAACTTAATCTCATATTAATTTTTTTTAAAAGGTAATAGCTATGGCAACAAAAGAAAATGCATCTGAAAAATTAGTCTTCCAGGCAGAGGTTAAACAACTCCTCCATCTCATGATTCACTCTTTATATAGTAATAAAGAAATCGTGATTCGTGAATTGATCTCTAATGCGAGTGATGCTGCAGATAAATTACGTTTTGAAGCGCTTAAAGATGCGAGCCTTTATGAAAAAGATTCTGAATTAAAAATTAGATTAAGCTTTGATAAAAAGGAGCGTACCTTAACCATCTCTGATAACGGTATCGGCATGAGCCGAGATGAAGTAATTAGTAACATTGGTACGATTGCAAGATCAGGTACAAAAGAATTCTTAAATAATTTAACAGGCGACCAAGCTAAGGACGCTAACTTAATTGGCCAATTTGGCGTAGGTTTTTATTCTTCATTTATTATTGCCGACAAAGTCACTGTGCTTACAAGACGGGCAGGTGCCTCACAGGGTATTCAATGGGAATCCAAAGGCGAGGGTGAGTACACCATCAGTGACATAGAAAAAAATAACCGTGGTACTGACATCATCTTACATCTTAAAAAAGATGAAGATGAATTTTTAAGTGACTGGACACTAAAAAGTATTATCAAGAAATATTCAGATCACATCACACTTCCGATCGTCATGAAAAAATCGGAATGGAAAGACGGTGAAGAAGTACCTACAGATGAAGATGAAACTGTTAACGCAGCTTCGGCACTCTGGGCACGAAATAAAAATGAGATTAAAGAAGAGGAATATAACGAGTTTTATAAGAATCTTTCTTATGATCAAGAGCCACCACTTACCTATTCACATAATCGTATTGAAGGTAAGCAAGAATATATTTCACTCCTTTATATACCAGCGAAAGCTCCATTCGATTTATTCGATCGCGAACGTCACCATGGCGTAAAACTCTATGTGAAGCGTATCTTTATTATGGAAGCTTCAGAAAAACTCATGCCAAATTATTTACGCTTTATTAAAGGTGTGATTGATAGCGCAGATTTACCTTTAAATGTGTCCCGAGAAATTTTACAGGATAGCAAGGAAGTGGAAGCGATTCGCGCGGGCTCTACTAAAAAAATTCTAGATCTTCTAGAAGAGATGAGTGAAAAAAAACCAGACGACTATAAAAATTTCTGGAAAGAATTTGGTGCAGTGATAAAAGAAGGTCACAGTGAAGATTTTGCGAATCGAGAAAAAATCGCAAAACTGTTCCGCTTTAATTCCACACACGAAGAAACAGATGCGCAAGTTGTTTCTTTAAAAGATTATGTGGCTCGCATGAAAGACGGACAAGAAGCAATTTATTACATTACTGCTGATTCTTATGAGGCAGCAAAGCATAGCCCGCATCTAGAAATTTTTAAGAAGAAGGGAATCGAAGTTTTATTACTCAGTGATCGTGTCGATGAATGGTTACTTTCTACCTTCAATGAATTTGATGGAAAGAAATTACAATCGATTGCAAAAGGTGATCTTGATCTAGGAAAACTCGAAGACGAAAAAGAAAAAGAAGAGAAAAAGAAAATCGAGAAAGATGCAAAGTCGTTTGTTGAAAAAATTCAAAAAGCACTGGGCGATAAAGTAAAAGAAGTGAAAGTCACACATCGCTTAACCGATTCGCCGGCATGCTTAGTCGCTGGAGAGCATGATTTATCAGGCAATCTAGAGCGTCTACTTAAAGCCGCAGGACAAAAGACACCGGATACAAAACCGATTTTAGAAATCAATCCAACACACAAGCTCATTCAAAAGCTTGAAAACACAAGCGATTCAGCGCGGTTTAATGATTTTGCTGAAGTAATTTTTGATCAAGCGTTGATTTCTGAAGGCGGTCAACTGAAAGACCCGGTTGCCTTTGTCAAGAAAATTAACCAATTTTTAGTCGAATAGCCTCTATTTTAGGGCTAGATATGTTTGACAGCCCTTAAAAAAAGATGCTATAGTCTCACCTCTCTGCGTCATGTACGCAGATCGATCGCGGGGTGGAGCAGTCTGGCAGCTCGTCGGGCTCATAACCCGAAGGTCACAGGTTCAAATCCTGTCCCCGCAACCAAGATCAAATACTGTTCTTTAACAAATAGACAACTGATAAGTGTGGGTGCTTATAGTTTTAAGACAAATCCTTATGGCTTACAAGGGTCAAACTTTGTTCGTCATAAGGATCTCAAAATATAAGTGCTTTACACTTTTTAAATTTATGACAAGACACTTAGCTTAATTTATTAGGCTAATAACCTTATCAATGAATTTGAGATTTAATAAAGCAAATGCAATATACCGATCCTTTCGTAAGGAAGGATCAAGTAATAGTTTTGGATTAAACTGAAGAGTTTGATCCTGGCTCAGATTGAACGCTGGCGGAATGCTTTACACATGCAAGTCGAACGGCAGCACGGAGAGCTTGCTCTCTGGTGGCGAGTGGCGAACGGGTGAGTAATATATCGGAACGTGTCCAATAATGGGGGATAACGAGTCGAAAGATTCGCTAATACCGCATACGCCCTACGGGGGAAAGCAGGGGATCGTAAGACCTTGCGTTAATGGAGCGGCCGATATCTGATTAGCTTGTTGGTGAGGTAAAGGCTCACCAAGGCGACGATCAGTAGCTGGTTTGAGAGAACGACCAGCCACACTGGAACTGAGACACGGTCCAGACTCCTACGGGAGGCAGCAGTGGGGAATTTTGGACAATGGGGGCAACCCTG
>DAIOGA010000009.1:16912-30095 GCA_036745495.1 Candidatus Methylopumilus sp. | reverse complement strand
TGTATGAATAAATTTTTACCTGCTATTGCACGTGTATTTATTGCACAAATTTTTCTTGTATCCATTCTCATTTCACTTAACGGTATTATGAATACACCGGATGGTTATATTGCTTACCAAAACGGACTCATGAGTCACGGTCTCCCAGGTATTTTTGCACCGATCTCAGTGATTGTGCAACTCTTAGGTGGCTTAGCGCTTTTAGTAGGTTTTAAAACAAGATTTGCTGCACTTGTATTAACCATTTATACACTCATCAATGCATTATCTTATTTATATACATTCACGATTTTACCTTCTCCTGTGAATCTCATCCCGCTTCAACAAGCGCTTCAATACCTTGCGATTACAGGTGGCTTGATTGTTTTAATGCAAAATCCAGTGACAACATTTGCACTTGATAATGCAACTAAATCAAAAAAAAGTAAATAAGATTTATTAGCATTTAAAAAGCAGCCTAAATGGCTGCTTTTTTATTTGCCCATATCAAATATTTCTATCAATCATGGTTATCATGAAAATAACTTTTTAAACATACTCAATATTTTAGAGTGCGCTAGAATAGAAGTTAAAATTTATTAAATTTAAGGAATTCAACATGGCAACTGCATCCACAAAATATACAAAGACAGCGATTGTGCTTCACTGGCTCATTGGTTTTGGCATTATCTTTATGTTTTTACTAGGTTGGTATATGTGTGACTTACCGAAAGAGGCTGCGAAAGCTTCGAGTTATGATTTATTTGATTTAGGTATTTATACTTGGCAATTAGGCGAAGAGGTTTCACCGCGTACCTTTTACTTCAATCTTCATAAATCGCTCGGTATTACCATCTTGGGACTTATTGCATTTAGAGTTTTTTGGAGGTTAACGCATCCTGCACCGGCATTGATTAAAACGATGAAGGCCTGGGAAAAAAAATTAGCGAACGCAACGCATCATGCTTTATATCTTATTATGGTTTTAGTGCCCGTATCTGGTGTGACCATGGCGCTCTATAGTAAATACGGTGTGAAATGGTTTGGTATTACTTTGGCCGAAGGACTAGGTAATGAATCCATGCGAAGCTTCTTTAAAGAAACACATGAAACGATTGGTATCGTGCTGCTCGTTCTTTTAGCGCTTCATATACTAGCGGTCATAAAACACACGTTCATCAATAAAGATGGTACATTAAAACGCATGACATTTAAATAAGATTAGATATCAGCATTCCATTTTCCACCCAAAGCTTTAATCAAATAAATAGCAACTTGAAATTGTTCACCTTTGTTTTGAATAAGGCGGCGTTGACTTGCGAGAAGTATTTGTTCTGAGTTAATAACATCAAGATAAATTCCAAGACCTCCTTCATAACGTGCATTTGTTAAATGAATAGATTGTTTAGCACTTCTAACTGACCTATTAATATTTTCTTCTGCTTTTGCCAATAAAATATTCCCACTCAATCCATCCTCAACTTCTTGCATCGCCCTTAAAACAGTTTGACGATAGTATTCAATACTCGACTGATAATTAATTTCTGAAATTTTTACATTAGCTTTTATTTTTCCTGCATTAAAAAGAGGTTGGGTAGCAGAAACACCAAGGGCCCATAAAAAACTTGATGAATTTGTAATCGTTGATAGTGAAGAACTTTCGACCCCTGCTAATGGTGATAAATTAATTGTTGGAAAAAAGGCTGCTCGGGCAACGCCAATTTGCGCGTTTGCTTCTGCCATCATTCGCTCGGCTGCTGCAACATCAGGTCTTTGTTGTATCACGTCAGAAGGTAAGGATGCAGGAATTGATGGTAATACATTTGAAAATGATTTTTTCTCAATATGAAAATCATTCGCAAATGAACCCGTAAGAAAAGCTAAAGCATGTTCAATCTGGGAGCGCTGACTATTAAGAATATCTAATTGTGCAAGTGATGTATCAAGCTGATTTTGCTGTTGCGATAGATCGATACCATTGGCAATACCTAAATCATACCTAGCTTTAATAAACTCCAATGCTTTTCTCTGGAGCTCAATACTTTTAACTACGATTTCAATTTCGTTATCAAGCTCACAAAGTGCAAAATAATCAGAAGCAATTTCACTGGCTAAAAGAAGTTTAATGTTTTCGTATTGCGCTTCTTCACTTTCTTCGGAAGCTTTCGAAGCCTTGATAGTGTTTTTTACACGATTAAATAAATCTAGTTCATAATTTACTGCAAGTCTTAAATTAAAATCATTTTGTGACGTAGTAATGGGCATTGTACTTTGCTCATAAGTGGGTTTATTCTGAGAAATAATGCCCCTACTAGCTCCAGACATAATATCTACTTCAGGATATAGACTTGCTTTAGTAATGGTAATAATTGACTTGGCCTGCTCAACCCGATTCATAGCTATTTTTAAATTTGGATTCTGATCAAGCGCTAATGATTCCAAACGATTAAGATCATCGTCTTTAAAAATCTCCCACCAAGAACCTTTTTTCAGCTGATCAGCGGGTTCGCTCAAATGCCATGGATACTCAATAGACCAATTAGCGGGTGTTTCTAATTTAGGTTTAATATATTCATCGACTAAAGTGCATGAAGAAGTTACTAGTGCTACTAAAAATACCAGATAAATACGTAGCATTAGTTTGAAATCTCTACAGAATCTCCATCTGCAATGGAGTCAGGTGGATTAAGAATGATTTCATCGCTAGCATCGAGCCCTTGAATAATTTCTAAGCGATTACCAAAATCTTGTCCAATAGTGACATATTTAATCTTTACCTTATTATTTACAACAGTTGCAACACTTGGACCAAGCGCTTTAAATAATATTGCATTTAAAGGCACTTTGAGACTATCCTTTGATTCAATGGGCACAGATACTTTTACGAATGATCCTGGAAGTAATTGATTATCATCGTTAGGCAAAATAATTTCTATTTGGAGTGTTCTTGTTGTCTTATCAATAGCGCCCGCAGTATTAGCGATCTTTGCATTAAAAATTTGCCCATGAATTTCTTTTTGTGAAATGGTGACTGGCTGATTAATATGAATATTATTTGCATAAGATTGAGGCACATCCACGAAAACTCTCAAGGGATTAACTTGGGAAATTAAAAACATGGGTTTTTTAGAGAGCGAGTCACTGTTTGAAACTAAATCGCCTATGTCTATATTTCTTTGAGTCACAATACCATTAAACGGTGAAATGACTTTTTTATAATTAACCAAATAGTTTAAACGCTCAACATCTGCTTCTGCTGATGAAAAATCCGCCTGAGCCTGAATAAGATTACTTTTTTTCTCTTCCAGTTCTTGTTGTGATACAACATCCTTACTCCGCATTAACTGCCATCTTGCATACGAAGATTCTGCTAATTCAAGCGCTCCTTTTTTTTGTTGACGGGTTGCCATTACAAGCGAAAGTGACTTATCAATCTCGGGTGTATCAATTTTTGCGAGCAGCTCACCTTTCTTTACCTTTGCACCTATATCTTTATACCAATGTAAAATGTAACCATTTGTCCTCGCATAAATGGGCGACTCTGTATACCCTTGGAGGGTTCCGGGTAACTCTAATGTTTGCATGCCAACTACTGATTCCGCTTTAATTGTTTTAACATAAGTCTTATCAAGTGCCTTATTTGAAACTGCTAGATTTTTAGCTGATAAATTTTTAGAATAAATCGTGCGTAAACTTCCTAAAGTCAAAATTAAAACAATAAGAACTAATATAAAAAGTGCACGCTGCAAAATTTTTTTTAATTTATTTTCTTCCTGAACCATTATTTACTTTCTTTTTTTGTTTGATAAATATTCATGAATAGATGTAAATACAATAGGGACAAAAAATAATGTTGAAATGGTTGCAAATAAAAGGCCACCAATAACTGCGCGGCCTAATGGAGCATTTTGTTCGCCCCCATCGCCCAAGCCTAAAGCCATTGGAATCATACCAATAATCATGGCTAAGGCAGTCATAAGTACTGGCCGAATTCTTGTATTAGCTGCTTGAAGTGCTGCATTAAAGCTTGTGAGTCCTTCGTTTAGTCTATCTCTTGCAAAAGAAACCATAAGTATTGAGTTTGCTGTAGCCACACCCATTGTCATAATAGCGCCCGTCAACGCTGGAATACTTAAAGTTGTTTGTGTCAGAAAAAGCATCCAAACAATCCCTGCAATAGCTGCGGGAAGAGCAGTAATAATAATAAATGGATCAATCCATGATTGAAAATTAACCACCAATAATAAATACACCAGAACAATAGCTGCTATAAAACCAATTTCCAGGCCAAAGAAAGAAGTGTTCATTGTATTTACAGCTCCTCGAATTGTAATATCAGAGCCCCTGGTAAGTTTTGGTTTCATCTGATTCGTTAAGGCTTCAATTTGATCCGCAACACTACCTAAATCTCTCCCCTCAACACTTACATACAAATCAAACACAGGGCTAATATCATAATGAGAGACGACAGCTTGCTGTCTTAAAGGTTGAATGTTTACAAGATTTCCTAGAAGTTGGGTATGAGTATTATTAGAAGTATTGATAGGTGTTTCAAGCAAATGATCTAAATTACTTACTTGATATTGGGGTGTCTGAGCGACGACATTATAAACAACACCATTTTTTGGATTAAGCCAAAAAGAAGGTGAAGTTTGAAAACTACCCGACAATGACGATAGGATATTTTGTGCAATCACATTTGAATCAACGCCTACTTGCTGCGCTCGTGTTCTATCTATTTCCATTTTCACAACAGGCTGATCAACTAATTGATGAATATGCACATCAACCGCACCCGGAATCTTTTTAATTTCCTTCATGAGTTCAGCGGCGTTAGCGTAATTCTGAAAAATATCTTTACCGCTAAATTGAATATCAATCGCTGCAGGTCGTCCAAAGTTTAAAATCTGCGTCACAATATCTGCTGGCTGAAAAAAGAATTCTACTCCAGGAAATTTTTTAGGTAGATTGATACGCATTTGATTAATATATTCTACTGTGGGTGGATGTCGGTCTTTTAATGCAATCAAAACTTCAGCATCCATAGTGCCAATTGTGCCTGAATTATTATAAGAAGTATTAATACCACTATAAGGAAGCCCAATATTGTCTACAATCGTCTCAAGATTTTGCTGGGGAATGATCGCTCTAATTTCGTGCTCAACTTGATCAACAATACTTGCTGTTTCCTCAATTCTCATTCCTGTCGGCGCCCTTACATGCAATCGAATTTTGCCTGAATCTACAGCAGGAAAAAAATCACGGCCTAAAAAAACAATTAGGATTAAAGACGCCACACAAAAACTTAAAAATGCGGCGCCAAATTTAAAGCGCCTCTTTAAAATGTAACCTAAGAGTTCTGTATAAGCCTCTCGCATTTTTTCAAAGCCGTCATTAAATCTTCTATAAACTGATGTAAAAAAATCTTGTTTTGATTTTTTATCAGTCTCCTTCATGAATAACATAACAAGCGTTGGAACAAGTGTTCTAGATAACAAGTATGACGCTAGCATGGCAAAAATAACTGCTTCGGCAAGAGGGGCAAAAAGAAACTTCGCTACCCCCGTTAAGAAAAACATAGGGGCAAATACAATACATATACACAGCGTTGAAACAAGAGCTGGAATTGCTATTTCACCTGCGCCATCAATAATGGATTGATACATATCAAATTTCTTACGCGAATGAATTTGCCGTTCGATATTTTCAATAGTCACTGTGGCGTCATCTACCAGAATACCTACTGCCAAAGCCAAACCACCTAGCGTCATAATATTGATTGTTTCTCCTAAGGCGTGCAGTGTAAATATTGAAATTAAAATTGACAGCGGAATTGAAATTGCAATAATGGCAGTGCTTCGCCAATTACCTAAAAATAAAAGTATTAATAATGCCGTTAAACTTGCCGCAATAATGGCTTCATGTAATACACCGGTGATAGCTGATTTCACAAAGATAGATTGATCAAATATAGGTTTAATATTAAGTTCTGCCGGCAGCTTCGTTTGGAGCATAGGCAAGGCTTTTTTAAGGTTATCTACAATCTCTAAAGTTGAAGCCTTGCCATTCTTAATGATAGATACAAGCACTCCGCGTTGACCGTTTTCTCTTACTAAGTTTGTTTGTGGCAAGAATCCATCTCTGACATGCGCCACCTCACGAAGGTAAGTTGTCGCCCCATTTATGGTTCTTACCGGAATATTATTCATCTCTTCAATCGTATCTGGAGAACCATTTAGCTGAGCTGAATACTCTGTTTTGCCCATCTTAATCGTACCTGATGGAAGTATTAGATTTTGAATACCTAGTGCGTTGACTACATCCGTAGGTGTAAGATTTTTTGCGATTAAAGCTTGAGTATCAAGATCTACAGAGATGACTTTTTGCTTGCCTCCGTATGGATAGGGCACTGAAATACCTGGTATGGTAATAAGCTGAGTTCTAAAAAAAACAAGTGCTGTATCTGAGATAGCTTGTTCAGACATTGAGTTACTTGATAAGCTCATTTGTATTACAGGAACACTAGACGCAGTGTATTTAATAATCAATGGGGGGGTGATACCCGTCGGCAGCCCCTTGAGTTGCGTTTGTACAATTGAAACAACTTGGGCTAGAGATGTTTGAATATTTGCATTGGGCTGAAAAAAGATTTTTATCACAGCAATACCAGCAAACGATTGAGATTCTATATGCTCAATATCATCCACAGTTGTAGTTAGGCTCCGTTCACTCGTCCCTACAATCCGGTTACCCATATCTTCTGGGGAAAGCCCGTTATAAGACCACACAATGCTCACAACAGGAATATCTACCTCGGGCAATATATCTACAGGAGTTTTAAGGAGAATATAAGGCGTCATTAGCAGAATGAGTAAGGCCATGACAATAAAAGTATAAGGGCGCTGAAGCGCTAGTTTGACTATCCACATATGATAGTTATTATATGGTTGCCAAACAATAAAATAGGAGTAATTTTAAAAAAACTTTTCCATTGAAATGGCTTAAGCTTGGACAAAAGTTTTTTTAATGTATTTCTGAATTAGTTTACATTTTAAAGCGGATACCAGTGCCAATTAATAATTGATCTGGATTATATGTAGCATAATATGGCCCAGTAAAATGACTGTCTGTTGCTGCAGCATAAATATCAAAACGTTTATTGATTTGATAATCTAAAACCGTTGTCCATGTTCCCGTACGACCTTGTTGACCTGAACCTGAAACAACGCTTCCATCTGAATTATATGCTTTTTCACTTATGTAATCATAATATCCAGCTTGCATTTTCAATCCGGATAGTTGAGGAAAAACAACACCAAAGTCATACCCGGCACCTAAGAAAAAAATATTATATTGTTGGTTTTGTCCCGCCGTAAAGCTAGGTGTTATTACTCCGTTATGATCTAAAGTGTAGCCAAAGATTGTGCCATAGGGGATATTTTGATCTGTAGGTGCGTTTCTAGTAAATTGTTCCCAGCCGCCAGAAATTTTTAGTTCAGGTAATGGATTGACTCTAGCCGCAAATAACCATGCTTGTGTATTATAAGCATAGGCACTGATATCTCCTTGTGAACTTGAGCTCTTGGCTGAAACTGCATCTTCAAATCTGTTATATCCTGCTTGAATACCAAATACCTTACTTTCAAAACCTAATTGAGTTGCATAACCATAACCGTAGTTCAAATTAATATCATTACCCCATTGATAAAGAGCACCCACATTCAATTTAGCGCCATCAAGGGGAATGGATGGTATTGTGATTGAGTTTGTGTATTTTAAAGAATTGTGTAAGCGTTGGTTTTCAGATACGCCGCCGCTCCCGCCAATCGTTCCAGATTGGCCTAAAGCTGAGAAGTTATCTGCATTAACAGGATCGTAATTACCGATAATATCTTTAAAGGTATTTGTATTTAAACCAAATGTGGCTGTTCCATATTGATCGAAACTTAAACCCACATTCGCTAAGCGATTAAAGAATTGTCCATTCTGAGAACTCTCATTTGAGATAGATTGATTTCTTTGAGTAAGAGAAGTGCCAGAGTTTTGAACTAAAGATCTTGCACCGTTATACAGTTCAAACCCAAGCGGATTAAATCCGGTTTCTAAATTTAATACTGCTTTAACTTTGGTATTGGCGAAATCAAATAAACCTGTATCTGCTTTAATACCTATACGATTTTGTGATAGTCCGCCTGAAAACCAATCATTTTGTGATGAGCTATAAGTGCTGCTTTGCCTTAATCCTGGATAAAAACCTTGCGGCAAATTGTCATTAATAGGTAAGGCATGCGTTGCATGGCCATAACCAATATCTAAAATCCCATAAAGCTGGACACTACTATCATGTCCGGCGAAATTGAAATCCTTTTTAAACGGTGCATCAGCATTTAAAAAATCATCTAAAGCATTAATCTCAGCATGTGCTGTTAATGAACTCGTTACTATAAGACTTATGATTGAGATTAATTTTTTATTATGTTGCATCTTCATTCACTTATGTGATCTAAAATTAAAACCGCATTCTAGAGGCTCCATTAAGAATGATTAAATACTTATTTCATATAAGCTTATAAGAAATACTAAAAAGCTTTATAAGAATTCTTATATAGAGCTTCATTGCATGATGAAAGTGATGATGCTTATCATATGCTACCAATTGGTCGCAGCATTCTAGAAACATATGAAACCATTAATATCGATTAGGTATAATCCCTCTTAATCTTAAACTCACTCCTATCCAGCTAGATCAAATGATTGACACTTCTATTCATAAAGCACTTTTAGAGTCCTACGAATCGGCAAAATATCATGTTGATGCATCGCCTAGTTTTGTCTTAAAAATAGGTCAATACAGCCCTGAACTCAAAAGCATGTATGACGCTTCTCATAAGAAAAAAGCGGCTTTTATTACAGCTTATAACCCGGGTAGTATGGAACTCTCCAATGAAGAAAATAAAGAACGCAATCAACGGCTAGAAGAAAAAATTCAAGCACTTCATCTTGATTATATTCATGGTGAAGGCAAATGTGATGATGATGAATGGTTAGGAGAAGAGAGTTTTCTAGTGTTTGGCATTAATCAAAAAGAAGCGATTCAACTTGGTAAAGAGTTTGGTCAAAACGCCATTGTCTGGATTCCAGAAAATAGCATTCCGGAATTATTACTTCTTAAATAAATGCCTATTGGTACCTCAAAGCTTCGATAGGATTAAGTTTAGCTGCTTTACTTGCTGGGTAAAATCCAAAGAAAACACCCACAGATGCCGCGACTGAGAAAGCAAGCAAAATTGAATTTGTTGATACAACAATTTCTAACCCGAAAGCTTTCTCTATCATATAGGCACCACCTAGCCCTAGGAGCACACCGATCATACAACCTACTATAGAAATAGCGCAAGCCTCTAATAAAAATTGTAAAAGAATATCTTTTTCCCGCGCACCGATTGCCATACGAATACCAATTTCTCGCGTCCGTTCAGTCACGGATACCAGCATGATATTCATTATGCCGATACCCCCTACAAGAAGAGAAATCGAAGCAATGGCACCCAATAACATCGACATAGTTTTGGTTGTTTCTGCCGCAGTGTTCGCCATCGCCGTTAAGTTTCTGACGGAGAAATCATTATCCATACTTTCTCTAATGTTATGACGTTGTCTTAGTAAACCGTTAATTGAATCCTCAGCAATGCTCATCACTTTTTCCGATTTAGCTTGTGCCATAACCATTCTCACACTTCCGGGAATTTGATTACCAAAAACCTTTCTTTGTGCTGTCGTGATGGGCACAATGACCGTATCGTCTTGATCACGACCGTCTAAACTTTGACCTTTTCTTTCTAAAACTCCTAAAATAATAAACGGGTTGTTTTTAATTCGGATGGTTTTGCCAACAGGATCAATTTCGTCACTAAATAAGTTTTCAGCAACAGTTTTTCCTATCAACGCAACACGAGTGGCTGAGCGAATATCGGAATCGGTAAATGCATATCCCTCGTCAACATTCCAATTACGAATATTAAAATAATTAGGTGTTGTGCCTATGACTGAAGTATTCCAATTATTACCAGAGTAAACAATTTGTGCATTTCCTGTATTAATCGGAGCCACCATTAGTACATCAGTTAAATCTGCAACTGCGTATGCGTCATTAATATTAAGTGTCGCCGCATTACCTGATCCTGTTCGCGTCCCCAGAGAATTAGATGATCCTGAAAGCACAATAAATAGATTACTGCCCATCGAATCGATGGATTTTTTAATGGCTTGTTGAGCGCCTTGACCAATCGCCATCATAAGGACCACAGCACCTACACCAATTACCATGCCAAGCATGGTTAAAAATGTTCTTAATCGATTGGCCCCCATTGCATGCCATGCTTCACTTAGCATAGAGAAAAACATTATTCAGCGCTCACTTTTTTAGACTTAACTTTAAATTCTTTATGGCGACTATCTTCAACAATGCGGCCATCTAAAAAACGAACCTGTCGGCTCGCATGGGCTGCAATGTCATTTTCATGTGTTACCAAAATAATGGTAATGCCTTCCTGATTAAGGCTATCAAATAAGTTCATGATTTCTTCGCTTGTTTTGCTATCTAAGTTTCCTGTAGGTTCATCTGCCAAAATAATTCTTGGCTCATTCACTAAAGCTCTTGCAATAGCAACACGTTGTTGCTGGCCACCAGAAATTTGATTGGGCCTTGAATGCAGGTATTGTCCCAAACCTACCTTTTCTAATAAATTTTGTGATTTTTTATTTCGATCTTCTTTTGTTTGACTAGAATAGACTAATGGCAACCCAACATTCTCAAGAAGGCTCGATCGAGATAATAAATTAAACCCCTGAAAAACGAATCCTATTGTTTTATTTCTTAAGTGCGCCAATTGATTTCCATTTAACTGAGTGACATGCTCACCATCCAAAAAATATTCACCCTGCGTTGGAAGATCCAAACAGCCCAAGATATTCATAAAGGTGGACTTACCGGAACCGGAGGGTCCCATGATGGCAAGATAGTCGCCTTCATCCACTTTAAGATTGACATCTTTTAATACCGGAAACACGCCTGCGGCAGTATTGTAATTTTTATACAGGCCTTTTATATCGATGACATTTTTACTCATTGATTAAAAAACTCTAGGAGGGCGATTAGGGCCCGACGACGCACTTGACCCGCCTGATTTATCTGACATCATATCGCTGGTAATGACGCGATCACCTTCTTTTAGTTCTTGCGCTAGAATTTCTGTATATTTACCGTTGGTAATACTTGTTTTTACTCTCACCATTTGTGGTTTACCATCCTTCAGCACATAAATTTTTCCGGCGCCGAAATCATCGTTAGCCTCTTTCTTCTTGTCATAATGCTTATCATCCTTTTTAGATGCCACATATGTATTATTTTCATTCTTGGGTCGGTATCTTAAAGCGGCATTAGGGACCATCAAGACTTCATCATGTTTAGCAAAAGTAATATTGACGTATGCGGTCATACCAGGAAGAAGGATTTCTTGTGGGTTATCTACAAGAATGACCACGTCGTAAGTCACAACGTTGGCTGTATTGGTTGGATTAAGTCGAATTTGTTTAACAACACCTTCAAAATTTTTGTTTGGAAATGCGTCGACGCTAAACTTTGCAACCTGATCTACTTTAATTCTGCCAATATCAGCTTCTGCAAAACTTGTATCAATTTGCATTTTGGATAGATCTTGTGCAATTTTAAACAGGGTTGGTGTCTGAAAACTTGCGGCCACAGTTTGCCCTACATCGATCGTTCTATCTACAATTACCCCTGAAACAGGTGACCTAATAATAGAATAATTATAATTAGTTTGGTCACGTTTCAATTGTGCACGCGATGTCAGTAATTGCGCCTCTGCTGATTTTCTCGCTTGGACAGCAGCATCTAGATCTTGCTTTGAAGCATATTCTTTTTCATAAAGGTTACGCATTCTGACTTCATTTGCTTTAGCGAGCTCTAATGATGCTTCATTATTTTTAACATTCCCTACTGATTGTTGGATTTGTGCTGTGAATAATTTATCTTCAAGCTCAAGAAGTATCTGATCTTTTTTTACCTTATCATTAAAGTCCACATATAATTTTTTAACAGTACCTGAAACTTGCGTACCCACATTGACTAATGTCACTGGGTTAATTGTTCCATTGGCTGCAACACTCTGTTCAATGTTGCCCCGCGAAATAGATTCAAGTCGGTAAAGATCTTCTGGATTCTTTTTATTTTTTAATTGATAAATAAAAATTCCCGCGAATACGACAGCTAAAATAATTCCTAGCGTTAAGAGATGATTAAGCATTTTTTTCATATTTACGGTTTCCTATAAGCTTCGGGTAAAGATTGAATCATGACATTATCGAGAGCACCCATCGATTGAGCAAGCGTTGCCCGCGCAATATTCCAATTGAGTAACGATTGAATTTTTTGTTGCTTCGCATTGGCCAAGGCGCTCTGGGCATTCAAGGTATCAATAATATTTCCAACGCCTTCTTGATATCTTCCAAGCGCCATACGAGAGGACTCTTCAGCACTTGATAATAGAATCCGAGAGGCTTCAATCGATTCATTTGCTGTTTTTAAATTCTGATAAGCCGTCCATACATCAAGAGAGACTTGAAGCTTGAGTTGGTCTCGCTGTGACGCGTTAAGTTCTGCAGTCGCTTCAGCAGATCGTATCAGATACGTAGGCTTATAACCTCCAAATAAGGGAATACTCACACTGATACCTGCTGTTGAAGTATTAAGGTAAGAAGTATTACTGTCTCCTGAATGTGAATTGGATAAATTAAGGGACACTGTTGGCTTAGCATCGGCTTTAGCACCTTCTATCTTAGCAAGTGATGCTTTAAGTTGCGCTTCACTTGCAACAAGATCAGGTCTTTGGAGGCGAGCCTGCTCAATCAGCGCTTCAATATCTTGGTCCACATTATTGGGGATATCCTCCTGATGACTTTCTATCAAGTGGATTGGAGTGCTGGAAGAAATTCCCATGACGTTAGCTAGGGTGCCATATGCAATTTTTAATGTGCCTTCATTTTGTAATCTTGATAATTTCGCATTGGCGTAAGCCGTTTGCGCTTGTAATTTATCAGCAGGTGTTGCAGTCCCTGCAAGATATTTTGCCTCTGCCGCTTTATAACTTTCTTGATTAAGATGCTCGGCTTCTTTAGATGCATT
>DAIOGA010000009.1:14175-16812 GCA_036745495.1 Candidatus Methylopumilus sp. | reverse complement strand
ACAATCCAATACCAACCTAAACGGCCGCCATAAGGGCCATGATACCAATGACCGCCATGCCATATTGTAAAATCATGCACCCGAAAACGTTCATCGTGATGATGCATCTCACCGTGGTGCCATGGATCGGCAATGGCAGAATTTACAACACCAAAGCTTAATGAAGAAAATAAAATAAGGGTTAAATACTTTTTAAATTTTTTCATAATTCGTCCTTCTATTAATTATTGAACCTTTTTACTAGGGGGTGGTGGGGGTATAGATGCAGCCGGCATATCTACTGGAGCAGGAGGCATGTTCGAGTTGCGTTGCATCACTGGCTGGCCGTAAACTGGCACTTGATGGCCTTTTGCATACATACATTGAACGTAAGCATTATCGTAGCGCTGCTGAAAATTATATGAAGAATTTCGAGATTCATCCAAGCCTACTATACTGCCCACGGCAACTCCTGTTGCGGCTCCCACACCTGCACCATGTCCACCGCCTGCAGCAGCGCCAATCGCTGCACCAATCGCCGTACCCAAAATAGCATTCTTCGCAAAACTCTCATCAGAAGCTTGATTAGCTGTTTTGCCTCCAATTTGATCAAATGCAAATTGGCGACACATGCTGTCGTCTGCTCTAAATTGATCAAAACTTTTTCCCGTGCCTGGTAAAGCCATCTTGCTTGGTCCATTGGGTATGGTTGCACAAGCAGTCATGAATAGCGTTGAGCTTAATAAAATAATTTTTGGATAGCTTTTAAAATTCATAATGTTTTCCTTAATTCATATTAGGTGGTGTAGGCGATACCTTTTCCCAGCCTGCAGGACATTCCTTCACATAAGGATAAAATCCATCCGGTTTTTTACAATGATACCAATAACTTCCGCTGGATGGCGCCTGTGCCTGAACTGGAGGCGCAGCATTTGTATTTTGCTCAACATATACAGAAGGCTGAGCAGGAACCGTCGCAACAGGGGGATAATACGCATAAGGGGGATAAACTAAAGGACCATAAAAATATGGATCATATAATCCAAAGTAGACGCCGCCATGATAATAACCTCCGCCATGATAATAACCTCCGTGGCCATGACCATGTCCATCATGAGCAAAACTTAGTTGAGATAAAGTTAATCCTAAAAACAAACTAAGCCATTTTAAAGATTTCATAATGATTCTCCTTCTTAAAGATTATGCTATTTGACATCATGGATGTATCTAAGTTTTTTATTTCTTGCATAAATTTGTATCTTTATGTATCAATACCATGTTTGGTATCAATGTGCATCACGGAGAAGATGTAATTAATTTGCAGCGCTTAAATAGCGATCTTGAGAAATGAGACGATTGACAATGACATGCAATTCAATACGATTATTTTTTAAGGGCCTTAATACACACTTATAAATCTTGCCTGAGTCGGGATCCAACACCTTACCCTCTAATTCTTTTTTATTGTTTAACTTGAGCTGTCTAAAAACAACTAAACCTATAATGGGTTTATTTTTATCTGCTCCAAAACAGGGTTTACATACATCCACCGGATCATCATCGGGCGCTGGAAACACTTCAGTAATTTTTCCTTCAAATCCACCCGTTTTTAGGGCGCTGATTTGAATGATCGCTTCAGGGAGCTCAGTAAAGTCATCCAACATATTCCACTTACCAATCGGCCACTGATCAGCCGCCAAAAGTGAGGTGGAAATAAAGATGAGAATTAAAAATAAATATTTTTTCATGTCTTATGCGGATGCGATAAATGCGCCTAAGCTAATCAATATGATACCTATGAATTGTTGCATAGCAATAGTTTCACCTAGAAAAAAAACGGATGCAAGAGGCACGGTCACATAAACCAATGAATTCATGAGCTGGGCTTTAGATAAATCGACCTTAGATAAAATCGCAAGCCATGAAAAAAAAGCGATCAACACAAACATAACACCTATCACGATGTTGGCGTTGGTGAGAATACTTAACACATAGAGAAAAATGTGATTTATTTCATCTAAAGGGATCTCACCTATATTAGTGGCCCCTTTTTTTAAAAATATTTGTGTCGCAGTATCACATAAAATAAAGAGTACAAATAAAAAGAAAACTTCTAAATTTTCTTTAACCTTTAATTTCTGAAACATGAAATTACACTTTACTCATAATGATGACGCCGCTCGTGCCACCGAAAGCAAATGAGTTTGACATTACATGATTGAGTTCTTTAAGCACGCGCTTTTGGTTTGGCACATAATCTAAATCACATGCCGGATCAGGTTCTTTTAAATTAATGGTGGGTGGTAATTCTTTTTTGACTAATGCCAAGAGAGTTGCGGTAATTTCAACCGCACCTGCAGCCCCCATCAAATGACCATGCATGGACTTCGTGGAGCTTACAGGAATATGTGATGCGTGACTACCGAACACATGTTTAATAGCGGCTGTTTCTGTCGCATCATTGAGTAATGTGCCAGTGCCATGCGCGTTGATGTATCCAATATCGTTCGGGTTTAATTTGGCATCAGCCAACGCTGCCTTCATCGCGCGCGACTGTCCTTCGATAGAGGGTTGCGTGATGTGATCCCCATCATTCGTTAAACCGTAACCTGTAATTTCTCCATAGATTTTAGCCCCTCGTGCTTTAGCCATTTCCAT
>DAIOGA010000009.1:0-14075 GCA_036745495.1 Candidatus Methylopumilus sp. | reverse complement strand
TCGCTTTTTGATTAAATAATCGGTCGTATCCTTCTTCGGTGGAGCTTGCACCGCCCATGCCTGTGCCAATAAATGAACCCACTCGATCTAGATTCATTTTGCCTAAATCTAAATTGGAATCCTTTAAAGCTTCGCGTGCGGAATATAAAGCGAACTGGCTCACGCGATCCAGTAATGCTAATTCTTGTTTTGTGAAATGTTCGGTGCCATCGAATGTGGCTTGCGCTGCCAGTTTTGCTTCTAGCTGATCAGTGAATTCAGCATCTAAACGTTTAATGCCTGATTGACCATTTAAGAGTGCATTAAAAAAAGTATCCGGTGTATTGCCCACAGGCGATACGACTCCCATACCGGTGACGACCACTCTTCTTAATGAGGTAGCGCTCATTAATCGTTAGGCTTTTTTAGCGAGCAATTGATCGAGAAGGTTGGTCATATCTTGAATGGTTTTGACATCCACTTGATCGTTAGGCACTTTAATCCCTAACTTATCTTCTGCTTCAAAAATAATATCGAAGGTGTCGAGCGAATCGAGACCTAATTCTTCTAAGGTACTTTCAGGTTTAATGGTCGCGACATCAATCTCTAGTTTTTTTGCGATCGCGTTTGACACCATTTCAAATGAATTCATTTTTTTATCCTTAATCATTCTAGTCTTTATTATAAACCTTGAATGGCATAACAAAACTCAGCCATGCGTTTACCAATGTCATCTTTTCTTTTATCCAACGTCACCACATGGTAAGTGTCATCGATATACATGGTTTCAATATGTTTGGATGACACATGTTTTTCAACGTAGTACGCATTCTTAATACTTGCCATCTCATCTTCAGTTGAATGCACAATCAGAAGAGGGCACGTTACGTCCTTCATAATCTTTTCTGTTGCTTTAATTAAGTGGAAGCTTTCTAAAATGACTGTCGCAGGCGTTTTGAAATATCCAATTTTGTCAGCCGTTCTTGCATCTTTATTTTCTAAGATCGAATGCACAAGGGCGCGCGTTCTTTCGCACTTAATACCGTAGGGAGATTTTTCTTCCCACTCTAAAAAATATTTCAAAGGTGAATAAAGCACAATCGGTAGCAATACCTTTTGTTGGAATTTAGAAATATTCCAACCGTCATAAAAGAAGGTGGAGGATAAAGGAATGACACCAGCCACAAGTCCAGGACGTTTAGCTGCAATCATCATTGCCATGAGAGCCCCCATCGAGAGCCCTGTGATAAACACATACTCGAATTCTGCCTTTAGCGCATCAAACACTTTTTCAACGGACGCGTACCAATCTTGCCACTTGGTTTTTTTTAAATCTTGAATCGATTTACAGTGGCCCGCTAACTCAGGACATGCCACCGATATCCCTTTACGGGAAATCACGCGACCTAAGTGTTTCATTTCCGATGGTGTGCCGGTAAGTCCATGAATGAGAAGCACCACGGTCGTAGGATTTTTACGCTCTATAAATCCGTTAGGGCCTAATAATGAATCCACAGATGCCAATTAAATATTACCCCCAACGAGATAGATACCGAGCACAATGAAAGTCGCACCCAACCAACGATACCCATTGATGTGCTCTTTCAAGATGAATCTTGACGCTAAAAGAATTAACACAATTTGAACACTTGATAACGGAAATGCTTTACTGATATCGACAGACGCTAAAAACGCAATCCATAAGACATATTCAATGGTATAAAGAAAAATACCTAGCGCAATTTCTTTTGTTCTTAATGCATTGATGATGTTATCAAGATGAGATAACCAACCTTTGCGGATTGAGTTGGCCAATCGGCCCGTTCCTTTTTTAAATAAAACAGTCGCCACCACTTCCAAAGTGATGGCTGACATAAACAACATTAAAGATTTAAAATCCATGCGTCGCTGAAATTATTCAGCACCACATCGTTTTAATAAAGCCTCAAAGAGTTGAATACCTAAATCAATTTCTTCTTCAGAAATGAGAAGTGAAGGCGCTAAGGTAATCACGTTCTTTTCATATCCACCAATATCAAGGACTAAACCATAGGTCTTGTCACCGATTTTGATGTCACCCTTTAAGCCTTCATTGAACATGCGATCAGCGAGCTTTCGGCTTGCAGTAAATCCATCTTTTTCACAAAGTTCAATACGAAGTGCTAAACCTAGACCACTGACATCGCCTACCACTTTCCAACGTGATTTCAATTCTTGAATACGTTTTAAGAAGTAAGCACCACGATCATTTACTTTCTTTTCAAAATCATCTTCTTCGGTCATTTTAAGAACTTCAAGCGCTAATGAAGTGCCTAATGGGTTAGATGCAAATGTCGAGTGAGTAGAACCTGGAGGAAATTTTTGTGGGTTAATCAATTCTTCTTTCGCCCAAATACCTGACAATGGATTTAAACCATTCGTAATCGCTTTACCGAATACAAAAATATCAGGCACGATGTCAAAGTTTTCCCATGACCACAATTTACCTGTGCGGTAGACGCCCATTTGAATTTCATCAGCAACGAGAAGTACATTACGTTTCTTTAAAGATTCTGCTAATTTTTTCATGTAACCTTTAGGTGGCACGATATAACCGCCAGTACCTTGCATCGGCTCAATATAGAATGCACCGAATTCACATTGACCTGCTTTTTCATCCCACACAGATTGATACTCAGTATCAAATAATTTTTCAAATTCTTTGTGACAATACGTGTCACACGTTTCCACCTTCATGCTGTATGGGCAACGGAAGCAATAAGGATAAGGAATAAATTGTGCGCGATCTGCAAAGTTACCAAAACGACGACGGTAACGATAACTTGAAGTAATGGCAGAAGCACCTAAAGTTCTTCCATGGTAGCCGCCCATAAAAGCAAACTGATGCGTTTTGCCTGTGTGATTACGTACCACTTTTAATGAGTCTTCAATCGCTTGTGCGCCACCGACGTTAAAGTGCACACGACCTTTGACACCATATTTGTCTTCCATGTACTTACAAATAATTTCAGCCAAGTCTACTTTTTCTTTATGTAAATATTGGCTTGCTAATTGAGGCAATGTATCGATTTGTTTTTTTAAAGCATCAGCAATACGTTTATTTTTGTATCCGAAATTCACTGCGGAATACCACATCTGCCAATCAAGATAGGGCGTACCTTTTTCATCAAATAAAAAACTGCCGTCACAATTTTCGAAAACTTTTGGAGGATCCGCGTAATTGACCGTATCTCCATGTGAGCAATACTTTTCATTCTTATCTAAGATTTCAATGATTTTTTGATCCATCGTATAACCCTCTACTTTTAAAAATTAATTAAATGCGTACCCTGGAATTTGGTTTTCTTGAGGCTTCCAAGTTTTTACAATTTTTAACACATCATCAAACGTATTAAACGTGTGATGCTTCACGTTATTTTTTTCGCAGTGCTTAATAAGCGATGACTTCGCAAACACAATATCCGCATGCAGCGATAAACACGCGTCTGATTTCCCATCACCAATGAGGACCACGGGGCCCCCTACTTTTTTACCCACATAATCTGCGACTGCACACTTACACATGCCATTACCACCTTTGCAATCAGGATCCCTTAACGGAAACGTAATTTCAATACCACGCTCTTTATAATTTAAACGATTAGAAAACGTTTGAATGTCAGGCCAGCCTGCTTGTCTCGTTGCCACTTTGATCGAGTGATCTAAACCGTCACTTGCAATGACGAGTTTAGCGAATTTTTTGACGTACTCGTAGAAAGGTAAAAATGTCTCATCGAGCTGAATGCTCCGAAAAAAATTTTCTAAACTTAAAAGGTCCGAATCCACCATGTCAATTTGCTTTGACATGCATTCTAATCCCGTCATCCTGCCCTCGAGCCACTCCTTCTCTAACTCCTCCCAGCTTGGGTCTGCGAACTTCTCAAGCAACTGATCAATCGTATCGCGCTTTGAGATGGTGCCGTCAAAATCAACTACAAAAAGCATGGTCTTCTTTCATTAAATGAAGCCACTATCTTAATCTTCAAGACTTACAATAAGCTGACAAAAGTGACTTAAAAGCCTTTAAATATTTAAGTCTAAACGCTTTCAATTGCCTTACAATTTCATCTAAATATTTAAAAGAAAATAGGCCATGAAGATTTTATTGATTGAAGATGACGAGGTGATTGGGGAAGCTGTGAAGACCTCGCTCGAGAAAGCAGACTACATTGTCGAATGGGCTAGAAATGGTTTAGAGGGTGAGATTGCTTTGACCGACCAGCATTTTGAGGCCGTGGTCCTTGATTTAGGCTTACCTAAAAAAGGCGGGCTCGATATCCTAAAAAACTTACGCTCCAAAAAAATCAAATTCCCAGTACTCATCATTTCAGCTAACGAAAACTTTGATAACAAAATTTTAGGTCTCGATTTAGGTGCGGATGATTACTTGGCAAAACCTTTTAATTTGGAAGAGTTACACGCGAGACTTCGTGCAGTCATTAGACGCAATAATCAATCTTCTGACAACATGATTGAATTTGGACCCTTAAGTTTTGATATTAAGCAACGAGCCTTTTTAATTAAAGGCAAAGAATTGAATCTATCCAAACGAGAGCTTAATTTACTTGAAGTCTTTATCTTAAAAAATAATCGCTCCATTACCAAAGAAGCGCTCCTTGAAAAACTCTATGGTTGGGATGATGAAATTTCAGAAAATGCAATTGAAGTCTATATCCATCGCGTTAGAAAAAAACTGAATCCCTACGGCGTTGAAATCGTCAATCGTCGAGGTTTAGGTTATAGCTTAAGTCTCATTTAAAAAAACTTTGAAAAAGAATCTCTCCACCCAGAAGCTCATCGTCCAATGGATTTTCATCCCGATGATGATCATCATCACTTTGGACTCAAGCTTTTTATTCTATCAGGGTGACTCATTAAGAAAAGAAACATTCGACCGTGACTTGGCTGAGACGGCAAAAAGTGTGGGCCTTATTTTTAAAAAATCGAGCGAAAAGAAACTTAATGATATCGATGAAAATTCAATCTCACTTTTACTCACCGAGCCTCATGACAAGATGTTTTATTCGATCCGAGATGACCAAGGGCGTCTTATATTTGGTAATCCGGAAGTAGCATATCGTCCTGCAGAAGATGATATAGATCCCACAGACCCTAACGACTTTAACGTTTACTTCGATACCGTCCAAGGTGAAAGTGTCAGGGTGGTCTCCATTCCAATCGAACACACCCTGAATCATCAAAAGAAGCAGTTCTTTATTCAGGTTGCGGAAACAAGAAACCAGCGCACATACATTCAGCAGCAAATTATTTTTTGGATTCTGGTCCCGCAATTAGTCTTACTCATCTCGGCACTCATACTTGTCCGCTTTGCGGTAAAAAAAGGCTTGAGCCCTATACTTTATTTAAATGAAAAAATTATTTCACGCTCCTATAGAGATTTAAAGCCTATTGATATCGAAAACGTGCCCTTAGAGGTCGATCGCCTCGTGAGCTCTCTTAATAATTTGATGCGTGAGCTCGATAACGCGATTAAATCTGAAAATCGTTTTGTGAACGATGCGGCGCATCAACTAAGAACGCCCTTGGCGGGTATTTTGGCGCAAATAGAATTAGCGCAAGAAACAAAAAATAAAGACGAGATACATAGTCGTTTGGAACAAATTAGTCAGAGTTCAAAGCGACTCATTCATATCATTAACCAGTTGCTATCCTTATCTAAAACTCAACCTGAGGCGGCGCACACTTCTGAATTTCAAAAAATGGATTTGATACCTTTAACGAAAAAGACGATGGAGGATTTATTTCCTTTGGCTGACCTTAAAAAAATTGATTTAGGGTATGAAGGATCTTTAAAAGAAGCTCTGATTGAAGGCGATGAAAAAAAACTGTACGACCTGATTCATAACCTCATTGAGAACGCGATTAAATACACACCGAGTTCGGGTAAGGTCAATGTGTCTGTTGAAAATAAAAATAACAAGATCTGTTTAATCGTGGAGGACACAGGTAAGGGCATTCCTAAAGATGATCAGCCCAATGTATTCGAGCGCTTTTATCGTGGTGACAATGTGAACCAAGCAGGCAATGAGTCAGGGGCTGGTATAGGGCTCGCCATTGTAAAAGAAATTGCCAATTTACACGATGCAACGATTGAAATCGATAGCCGAAATGAAAAACCGGGTTCACGTTTTTATGTGTATTTCAATTTAATTACAAATGAATAAATTCTTACAAATTTTAGATACAAATTTATACAAAATCTAAATATTACTCCCTGGGCACTATGCTATGATACAAGCCTTGATGCCCAACCATAATTTCTCAAAAGTTTTAAAAAAATAGCTTGGTATGAATCCATCCCAAAACTCAAAAAAGATCCTCTCTTTACTCCTCGCGATTATCATTACAGGATTTCTAGCTTTTGGCTTCATGAGCGCTTCAAAAAATAATAAAGCCAAAGAAAATGAAGCGCCTCAAAAAACTACTCAAGATGATGACCTAATTAAGGTTCAAGACAATCAATTAAAGGATTTGGATATTGGACCAGTCGGTTCTCAGGCGTTCGAACAAAAACGCCAAGAAGTAGGCATGATTGATTTTAACCAAGATCATACCGTGTCTGTTTTTTCGCCCTATCAAGGTAAAATAAAAAATATCTATGTGAAAGCTGGTGATCAAGTTAAAGCCGGGCAACCGCTTTTTACTGTAGAAATTCCCGATTTGGCGCAAGCTTCTTCAAATTTAATATCGACTGCAGGTATTCTTAAATTAGCGAATGAAACATTAGCGAGAGCGCAAGACCTTTACACCACCAAAACCGTATCGCTTAAAGAATTAGAACAAAACACATCAGACCAACAAACCGCTAAAGCAAACTATCTTGCCGCTTTAAAATCGATGAGGCTTTTTGGACTAAAAGATGAAGACATTGCCAAATTACTTGCTAGCAAAAAAATTGATATTGAAATGCCTGTCAAAAGTCCGATTGATGGAAAAATTGTATCTCGATCTGCGGCGCCTGGTGTTTTAGTTCAACCCGGTAATGCGCCGGCACCGGTCGTTGTTTCTAACACTACCCAGCTTTGGATGATTGCAAGTGTGCCTGAATCTGAAACTGCTTTGTATCACGTGGGACAAAATGTTGAAGTCACAACACAAGCCTATCAGAATAAATCCTTTCAAGGAAACATCAGTTATATCGCCGATGCGGTCGATTCCGACACACATCGTATCGCGATTAGAGCAAATATCAATGATCCTAAACATGAATTAAAAGCTCAAATGTTGGCTAACTTCACAATTACTTTGGGTGAACCTATTCATTCAGTCGCCGTTCCGACAAAAGCCATTGCAAGAGAAAATAATAGTAGCTATAGCGTTTGGGTAACCTCAGACCAAAAAACTTTTAAAAGACGCACAGTTAAAATAGGTATAACTCAAAATAATTACATTCAAATTATTGAAGGCTTAAATGAAGGGGAGGTCATCGCACGTGATAAAGGCCTATTTTTAAGTAACCTCTACGCGACGATGCACTAGCAGGCTATGAGGACAATCTCATAAATTATGTTTAAGTCTATTTTATTTTTTGTACTGACCAGAAGGCCTATGGTGATGTTAGGTCTTTTAGGATTTATTGTTGTGGGTTTATTCGCTTTTTATGAACTCAATATTGAAGCTTACCCCAACCCCGCGCCAGTCATTTTGGAAGTCACCGCCCAATCATCAGGTTTATCTGCCGAGGAAATGGAGCGCTACTATACAAGACCTCTAGAAATCGGATTAGCGACGACGCCGGGTGTCGATAATATTCGATCAACTTCTTTTTATGGTCTCTCTTTTGTTCGTATTACTTTTAAATACAACGTGGATTATTATTTTGCGCTCACACAAGTCGCAAATAATCTTTCGCAAAATGTGAATTTACCCAATGGTGTATTGCCTCAAATCCAGGCATCGAGTTTGGTGGGCGAAATTTTTAGATATCAAATTAAAGCTCCTCCTTCTTATAGCTTAACTGATCTTAGGGCCCTTCAAGATTGGGTGATCACAAGACGCTTACTCACTGTACCTGGCATTGTGCAAGTCATTACTTGGGGCGGAACCACCAAAGAATATCATGTGGAAGCGGATCCTAAAAAGTTAGAGGGCTACGGTATCACCCTGCAGCAACTGCTCAGCGCGATTTCAAATGCCAATGTAAATGTCGGCGGCAGAACGGTTAGCGTAGGCGATCAGTCAGTCAATATTCGAGGTGTGGGTGTGATCAAGAATTTAGATGACATCGGTAAAATCGTGTTAACCCAACGTAAAGGTCTCCCAGTCACCGTTAAAGACGTCGCTGATGTCTCAGAAGGCTTTGTGCCAAGGCTTGGCGAAGCAGGTCGAGATAATCAGAAAGATGTTGTCACCGGCGTAGTGATCATGAATCGAACCCTTCACACCAATGAGGTGGTCAAGGTAGCGCGTGAAGCGATTAATAAAATTAATACCGATGGCACACTCCCTAAAGACGTTAAACTCGAGCCTTATTATGATCGCTCAGTCCTAGTGAATGTCACAACACACACCGTCATTCATAACCTTATTTTTGGTTGTTTATTAGTATTTTTAATTCAATGGATCTTTTTAGGCGACTTAAGAAGTGCAGTGATTGTGAGCGTAAATATTCCTTTTGCACTCTTCTTTAGCATTATTCTTTTAACCCTGACTGGCGAATCTGCAAATCTATTATCTCTCGGGGCAGTTGATTTTGGGATCATTGTCGATTCGGCCGTGATCCTTATAGAAAATGTATTTAGAAATTTACAACAGCCCTTTGAGCACCAAAGAAAACTTTTACAGGGTGTAAAAAATGTTCCTTGGACCTCCTACGACGGTTCACACACCAACCCATCCATGGGCTGGAGCACCCGCCTCAGAATGATTTATCTTAGTGCCATCCAGGTTGATAACTCAGTCATCTTCTCAACGGCGATTACTATTGCAGCCTTCGTGCCTCTCTTCACGATGCAAGGCGTTGAGGGTCAAATCTTTAGCCCTATGGCAAGAACCTATGGGTATGCGCTCATTGGCGCCCTCATCGCAACCTTTAGCATCACGCCTGCGATAGCAAGTTTACTCCTACCTAAAGATGTAAAAGAACACGAAACCAAAATTGTTGAAACCATTCGAAATATTTATACCCCACTCCTTGATTGGGTGATGAAAAATACTAGACTCACTTTAATCATCGGTGGCGTCCTGCTGCTACTTGGAGGGGTGATGATTAAACAACTCGGTAGCGAATTTTTACCTGCGCTCGAAGAAGGTAATCTATGGGTGAGGGCCTCAATGCCCCCCACCATATCATTGGATGCAGGCACCCAGAATGTGAACCGTATGAGAGAAATTATTAAAAGCTATCCTGAGGTCATTACGGTCGTATCTCAACACGGCAGACCTGATGACGGGAGTGACGCCTCTGGATTTAATAATGTGGAATTATTTGCGCCCCTGAAGCCCTTTGATGAATGGCCTCAAGGGGTGACTAAAGAAAAATTGGTCGCTGAACTTGAAGACAAGTTCAAAACCGAATTTCCTGGTGTCACCACGAATTTCTCTCAATACATTCAAGACAACGTGGAAGAAGGTCTCTCGGGCGTCAAGGGAGCAAACTCAGTCAAAATTATCGGGCCCGACCTTCAGACTTTGGAAAGCCTCGCATCCCAAGTAAAGCATGTGATGTCTAATATTAAAGGGGTGAGTGATTTGGGTATATTTAATACCCTTGGACAACCTAATCTCAATATTAATATTGATCGTGACAAGGCATCCCGTTATGGACTCAATACAGGTGATATTAATACCGTCATTCAATCTGCATTGGGCGGTACCACCGCTACGACAGTTCTAGAAGGGGACCGACAATTCGGATTAAGTATTCGACTTAAAAAAGAAGACCGGACAGATATCGAATCGATTAAAAACCTTAAGGTAGGGTATACCACTTCCAATGGCAATTCTGCCTTCATCCCCCTAGGAGATATTGCGACTATTTCTATGGATACGGGGGCGACCTATATTTACCATGAAAAAAATGAACGCTTCATTCCTATCAAATTTAGTACGCGTGGACGTGACTTAGGAAGTACCGTCTCAGAAATTCAACAAAAAATTGGTGAGCAAATTAAATTACCAGATGGCTATCGTATTATTTATGCAGGCGAGTTTGAAGAGTTACAGGCCGCTAAAACCCGCTTAGCGCTGATTGTTCCTGTTGCCATCTTACTCATCTTAGCACTTCTTTATGCTCTATTTAATAGCCTAATGTTTTCTCTTCTATCGCTCGCAGGCGTACCCTTTGCGGTATTAGGTGGGATCTTTGCTTTATTTATAAGCGGCCAAACCCTAAGTATTTCAGCCATCATAGGATTCATCTCGCTCTTAGGGGTGTCTGTCATGAACGGCATTCTTATTCAAACCTACTATCGTGAACTTGTTGAGGCAGGGAAAAGCGTGAAGGAAGCGATTATTGAAGCACACGAACATCGTATGCGACCTCTCATGATGACCGCCCTCTCAGCATGTATTGGCTTATTTCCAGCGGCTATCTCTCACGGCATCGGTAGCCAGGTGCAAAGGCCCTTAGCCACCGTCGTGGTAGGGGGTATGCTCATCGGCCCCATTTTACTTTTACTCATCGTGCCAACACTTAATTTTGAAATTCTAAAACGTATCAAACCCAAAAAATTGGGTATAGAACCTGAAGAGCCGCATGAGATTTTATAAAAAAATTTATTTAAGTCTGTTGCTCCTTTGCGTGGCAAGCTGCAGCGTAGGCCCTGATTTTGTAAAGCTGGTGACGACGAATCCCCTATCCTTCAAAAGAAATGAAGTGCCTGATACTCCGGAAAATAAAGAGATTGAGGCCGCGTGGTGGAAGGCTTATGAATCCGAAGAGATTAATGCGCTCGTCGATCTCGCACTCAAAAATAATCCTACGATAGAAGCGGCGAGTGCGAATTTAAATGCCGCAAAGCAAAATGTCATTGCGCAACAAGGTTTCTTTTTTCCAACCATAGGGGCTAATCTCAACTCCAGTCGTCAATCGGTGGGTAATAGCTTGTCCCCGAATGCGAGTGGGTCTGCGACTTTATATAGCCTTCACATTGCTGAATTAAATATTGGCTATACACCGGATATCTTTGGCGCAAATCAACGCCAAGTTGAATCTTTAAAGTCGTTGGCGAATGCACAAAAATATAGTCTTGATGCATTAAAAATAACCATCGTTAATAACGTTGTGACCGCAGCCATTCAAGAGGCGTCATTGAGGGAAGAGATTAAATTCCTAGAGGAGTCGACTGAAGCGAGTCGGCTACAACTTGAACACGCTAAGCGCATGATGCAGACAGGCTATGCCAACGACATTGACCTAGCAGGGCAAGAGTCGCTATATCAGCAATCCTTAAGCCAGATTCCTTTACTTAAAAAGACGCACGAACAAACACTCGATTTACTGAATCTTCTATGCGGAAAATTACCTGATGAAATACTATCCGTATCCAATATCAAAGATATTCATACGCCTCCGTCACTTCCAAATACTTTGCCGTCTCAACTTGTAAGCCATAGGCCTGATATTAAAGTTGCTGAAGAAATGATGAGGGCCAGCAATGCACAAATTGGTTACGCGATAGCCAATATGCTGCCACAGATTTCTATCACAGGGCTCGGTGGGTCGGCCGCCTCGAAATTCGGTGACTTATCCAAAGGGGGGAACGCGATTTGGGCGCTTGCGGGTAATGCAAGCCAAACTATTTTTTCTGGTGGAACGCTTCTAGCGCGTAAACGATCCGCAGAGGCCTCATATGAGTCAGCCGTAGCCCAGTATAAATACACGGTACTCACTGCATTTCAAAATGTAGCCGACACACTTTATGCGTTAGAAAATGATCGTGAAAGTTATGAGATTGCACAAAAGAATGAAGCGATAAATTTACGCGCTTATGAGCAAGCTGAAACACAATTTAATAAAGGCTATATTTCTGAAGTGGGCTTACTTACTGCTAAGCAAAGTTATTTACAAGCGAAGAATACTACGCTCCAAACTTACTCTATCTATTTAGGTGATACAGCAGCCCTCTACCAGGCTTTAGGTGGAGGCTGGTCCGAGCTTCATGCCGAGGTTTATAAGCAATAACTTATAATTCGTAGTGCAATCTTAGACTAATAAAATCCACAGGGCCCCGATCTTGGTTGTACCCTGGATTATTCATATGCTGATAATCGAGTGTCGCAAAGGCGCCTTTAAATAAATGAGCTGAGTAGTAAAGTTCTAGAATTTGTTCTGTATTGTAATTCATCGTGCCATCCCCTAAGAAGGGCGTGAGCCCGCCTCTTTTTAAATACTGGATTTCAGATTCATTAATGCCGTTGATGGCAAAACCCAATCCAATTGCATCATTCTCTCTTTGCCATAATGAGCCTTTTAAAACTAGACCACCTGATAAAGAATGGCTGATATCGGTAAACGCTTCCGTTTCGGACTTACCATCGTTCCAACTCCACCTCAAAAAGGCGCCTAAATGATCGGTAATGGTTTGTTCTCCGTTGATCACGTAGCCTACTTTATTGGTTCCGCTTCGTCTCACACTCAACAAATCGGGGGTACCTATTTGAGACAAGGTATCTTTATAGCTACCCATAAACCCATGATTTCTAAACACTAGAAAGCGAATTTTCCCGGGCTGATCATAAAATTTTTGATCGTGGGTAATTTCAACCTGATCGCCATAATCATGCGTTAGGCTATTGTCTAAGTCGATTTGGTTGGGCACCCGAGGCATGGCGACATGCGCCGCTCTTAGGGTCCATTCATTTTTGAAGTACTCGATGACGCCACCATAGGTGTAGCCTCTTGAGTCCGCCGCATAGTCATAGGCGCCCGCTGTCATAATGCTCCAATTAAGAAATTGTGTCCTGGGGTCATGGCTGATCGTATTGTTATCAAAATAATCGAGTAACGAAAAGACACCGTAAGTAAGTTGGATTCTTTCACTTGTGACATTCGTTGAGAGCTGATTGGCGCCATCATGAAGGTGCACCGCCTCACCTCCCAGATTAACCGTTTGTCTGATATAGGACCTTGCTAAGTAGTAAATGGCAGGAATCTCGGTGCCCTTTTGCAGTTCGCCATTGGGGATTCCCGACATGCCCTTTAGTCCAGAAAAGGGGATACCTATAAACGCCTCGGGATTGACATAGTATTCAGCGCCTTGCCAAAGGTGAACACCTAAGTAACCTGTGACCGTGCCAGAATAAGATCTTGAAATATCGCCTTTATTAAGGAGGCTATTCTCACCTCGATAGGGATCATCAAAATGGTCCTTTGTGGTCGTAATGTAAGTGGATTGAATGTGCGCATTCCACGTTTCGGTTTCAGTATGAGTCGGAAATAGATCGTAATCATTTGCGACGATTGATACTGCAAAGGCACTTTTTACAAAGCACATCGCGAATAACATTACCTTGATCGTAAAGAACTTATATTTCATGGATAAAATATTTTTTTAAGGAATTGAGTTCGTAAAGCATAAACATTTAGAATAGCATTCTAACTTAATTCGTTACCTTTACTTTTAAACTATCTGGGAAAATCGCCGTGAAAAAGTTTTACTCTTTGTTATTACTCATTGTTGCTACGGCCGCTGCTGCTGCCGACTTCCCAGACATGGCGACGGTCAAGCGGGTCACACCACGTTACATTGAAATCAACCGTCCGATTTCCTCATGCCAAACGACCACCGAAGTAGCGCCCCCTAAAGAAAAGGGCGTCGCGGGTGCGATCATTGGTGGTGTCGCGGGTGGCTTACTCGGCAGCACAGTAGGTAAAGGCAAGGGTCGTGTTGCAACCGGTGCGGTCGGTGCTGCGGTGGGTGCCGTCGTCGGTGACCGCATACAGAACGATGACACCAATCAGCCGCGTGACGTGGAGCGCTGCTCACAAAGCGATAACTACCAAAGGGTTCAAGAGGGCTTCATGACGCTCTTCTCATATAACGGCCACGAGTTCGAAGAGGAAACAAAGACACAGTACCGCGTGGGTGATCGTG
>DAIOGA010000008.1:22418-30685 GCA_036745495.1 Candidatus Methylopumilus sp. | reverse complement strand
AAACAGTATTCATCTCGTAATCCAAGATTTAATACTGATGGATTAGCTCCAGCAGGAAGGCTTGATATTGATTCTTCTGGTTTATTGGTTCTCACTCAAGATGGAAGAATTGCTAAAACAATTATTGGCGAACAAAGTGTGATTGAAAAGGAATATTTAGTTCGAGTTGAAGGAAAATTGGTGAACAAAGGCTTGGAGCTATTAAGGCACGGTCTCTCACTTGACGGCTATAAATTAAAGCCAGCTATAGTTGAATGGCAGAATGATGATCAATTGCGATTTGTTTTAACCGAAGGGCGAAACAGACAGATTAGAAGAATGTGTGAGCTTGTTGGTCTTCATGTAATTGGATTAAAGAGAGTTAGGATTGGCAATGTTTTATTAGGAGATCTCCCAACTGGGATGTGGCGATTTCTAGACCAGAAAGAAAAATTTTAAATGGCTATTGCGTTAGAGCATTTTAACTTTATTGTTAGAAGATCAACCATTGAAGAAAAGTATCCTGGTGGATGGGATCAATGCTTAATTGATCATGCTTCTTCTCTTGGGGCTCGAGTTTGGTATGATGAATATCTCTTCAGAGATGGCGCCATGAATCCTATTGATATGGAAAATTTAGTCAATGCTTGGAGAGATATTGGGTTTCAAGCTGTTCTAATCAATGGCGAAAAGAAATGGTTGGATTGTTGTGTGATTGATGAAAGATTTGATACCTTATCTTTGTCATGCGACTGGATCGAAATAGATATTGCAGGGCAATTTGCATATCTCAAAGATGAAGACCCAGCAGAAATTGTGGGTCATCATGGATTTTAAAGATTAAATTTTTTTGTATCTTTCAATGCCTTCAAGAATTTCTTTGTGCGCATCTTGAGGACCTTTCCAACCTTTAACTTTAACCCATTTACCTTTTTCTAAATCTTTATAGTGTTCGAAAAAATGCTGAATTTGATTGAGTCGCAGAGGATTCATATCTTCAGGTTTTTGCCAATGTGAATAAATTGAAAGAATTCTATCTTCAGGAACTGCTAACACTTTTGCATCCTGGCCTTGCTCATCTTCCATTTCTAATATCCCAACAGCACGACAACTCACAACCACTCCTGGAATTAAAGGTAATGGAGTAACAACAAGCACATCTACTGGATCACCGTCACCCGCGATTGTCTTGGGTACGTAACCATAATTGGTAGGGTAGTGCATAGCTGTGCCCATAAATCGATCCACAAAAATAGCCCCTGATTCTTTATCGACTTCATATTTAATTGGATCAGCATTCATTGGAATTTCAATAATGACGTTGAAATGTGTTGGAACATTTTTACCAGGAAGAACGTTATCTAAGCTCATAGGTTTTTAGTGGGAAATTTAAAAAAAGTGATTTTAACATGATTGAAGCTATCCCTGAATGACTGAGCTAGCTTGATAATTGGCGTCCCCAAGGGGAGTCGAACCCCTGTTCCCTCCGTGAAAGGGAGGTGTCCTAGGCCTCTAGACGATGGGGACCTAAGAAAAGAAGGTGCTATTCTACTATAGAACAGCGTTTGATATAAGGTATTTGGTGGAGATAAGCGGGATCGAACCGCTGACCTCTTGCATGCCATGCAAGCGCTCTCCCAGCTGAGCTATACCCCCAGGGATTTAATCAAAGGCGCAAATCTTAAGTTTTAGAAGTAAGCGCGTCAATCCTTTTAAGATCGGGTGTTTGATTGTTTTGAAAATTGGCTTAAATCAACAATAGGCTCAGGTTTCCAGCCCTTTTTCTTGTGTTCAACCACAACGTTAGTAAATACGCCACCGCGCACAAAAAATTCGGCACGCAGACGCATAAAACGTGGCTCTGTCGCTTTAACTAGGTCGTCTAAAATGCGATTAGTTACAGCTTCATGGAAGCAACCTTCATCCCTAAAAGACCAGATATAAAGCTTCAGACTTTTGAGCTCTACACATTTTTTATTAGGAATGTAATCAAGATATAGAGTAGCAAAGTCTGGCTGCCCAGTCTTAGGGCATAAACAGGTAAATTCAGGTATTTGCATATGAATATGAAAGTCCCGAGAAGTGCATGGATTAGCGAAAGTTTCAAGCTTTTTAGTAGGTTTTGCGCTTGGTTTTTTTCCCAAAGAAAGTGCGTTCATAGATTAAAATAAAGAAGTAAAAAAAAGTTATTATACTGTTAATAGATAACACCTACTTCACTTCGATAAAAGAATATTGTGCGACTTATACAACTTAAATTAGCCGGTTTTAAATCTTTCGTAGATCCCACTACCATACAACTTCAAGGACAAAGAGTGGGTATAGTTGGTCCCAATGGATGTGGAAAATCAAATATTATGGAATCCGTAAAATGGGTGCTTGGCGAATCTTCAGCTAAAGAAATGCGAAGTGAAAATATGGATTCGGTGATATTTAACGGATCAGAAAATCGCAAACCAATTTCACGAGCGAGCGTTGAACTTATTTTCGATAATTCTTTGGGTAAAGCACCTACAGAATGGTCACAATATGCAGAAATTTCAGTAAAGCGCGTTATCGAAAGAGAAAAGGGCTCAACTTATTACATTAATAATTTAGCTGTCAGACGAAAAGATATTGCAGATCTCTTTTTGGGAACGGGTTTAGGTGGGAGAGGGTATGCCATTATTGGCCAAAATACAATTTCACAAATTATTGAAGCCAAGCCTGAGGAGCTTAGAAGTTATCTTGAAGAAGCTGCAGGTGTTAGTAAGTATAAAGAGCGTCGTCGCGAAACAGAATTTAGACTTAGGGATACGCGAGAAAATTTAAGTCGTATTCAAGATGTCTTAAATGAAATTATTCAGCAAATTGCAAAGCTTGAATCTCAAGCAGTCATTGCAACAAAATATAATGAATTAACAGAGAAGCACAAATTTCATCAAGCACAAGTTTGGGTATTAAAAAAGCGTGATGCTAGTATTGTTTGGAAAAAACATCAGTCTCAGGTTGAGAAGCTTGTAAATGAATTGGAACAACAAACTGCCGCTTTAAGAAAAATTGAAGCCGAGGTAGAAAATTTAAGACAAGCTCATATTGATGCGTCCGACGAAATCAATAAGAATCAAGCAAGCTTTTATGAAATCAATGCTGAAGTTTCTAATATTGAAAATAATATTAGAAATCAAAATGAGCTTTTGGAGCGTAGCAAAAAAGAATTAATTGAGATTGAGACTAATTTGGCTAAGAATGCGGACGATCAGCTTAAATTTACAAAGGACATCGAAGAAGCAGAGATTGAAAAAGCAGCATTAAGTGAGCTTTATAAAACTAAGGAAGAAAATTTTAATTCACTTAAATCATCAATTCAATCAGTTGAGGCAACATATCTAGATTCAACAGAGCAGTTTAATCAAATTGCAAATCAATTCCAATCAACGCAAGAAAAAATTAATCTTGAAAAAGCAACGATAGACTTCATTCATAAAACTGAAGAAGAAACAAATGCTCGTATTACATTTTTAAATAATGAGATTAGTAATATTGATTTAACCGGGCAGTCTTTGCTCGAGGAAAAAGAAACTGATTTAGCTGATAAGCGATCACATGTAGAAAAAATTGAGGCTAAGATAGATGAAAACAAATCGCTTGCAACTGATCTTGAGGAGGAAATTGATACTTTAAGACAGCGTCAAATCGAAATGCAAAAAGAATTAAGTCAAATTGAAGGTGAAATTAAAACACTGGCGCAAATTCAAGATGACACACAAGGCAATGAAAGTCTCAAAAGTTGGACTTCTCAGCATAATATCAACACATCTAATCGCTTGTGGGAAAAGCTTAAGATTAAAACAGATTGGGTAACAGCGATTGAATCTGCACTCGGTGGAAAATTAAATGCAGTTCTGGCTCAATATGACACTATTTCTCATAGGCCTCCAGCATCTATGGTGCTTGCTAATTTAAACGCATCTCATACTTACAAACCAAAAAATAATAAATTAAATTCTGCCCTGAATGTAATTGAAATTAGCGATCCACTTCTGATGAATCTTTTGTCAGAATGGCTATCTGATTGTTATATTATTCCAAAAGGTGAAAGTTATAAAAATTTCATTGGCAATTTGGAACAAGGTGAATTCTTAGTTAATCAACAAGGCGATATTTTTACCAAAAATAGTGTTTCTTTTTATGGTAAAGATGCCTCTCTTAATGGCATTCTTTTGCGCCAAGAAAGACTCAAAGCATTACAAGAAAAATTTCCATCCATAGATAAAAACTACAAAGATGTATCAAATAAGCTTAGTGAAGCTGAACTTCAATTAAATGATTATGAAGAGCAAGCCGATTCTTTTAGTGAAGCATTGAAAGAAGCTTTAAATGATTTCCATCAAACAGAGATTGAAGTTGAGAAAACTCAACAAAGCATTGCTTACGCAAATGAGAAGCATAGCAATATTACTAACGAGCAAAATGAGCTCAAAGCAAAATTAACTCAAATTGAAGTTGATAAAACAACTAAATCTAGTCTTATTCATAATTTAGAGAATGATGCGCATCGACTTTTAGAACAAAAAACTTCATCTGAAGAAATTAAAAGGAGTCATGAATTAGAGTATGAAAGCGCTAGGAAGCATGTCAATGAAGCTGAGATTCAACTTCAAGAAAGCCATTTTAATTTAAAAATTATTGATAATAAAATCAATGAGTTAAATAATAGAGTTAATATACTTACTGAAGATAATAATACCCTTAATAACAAAAAAGATTTAGCTAAGGCTTCAATTAATACTGAAAGTATCGAGGCTCTGCAATTGTCTTTACGCGAAAAAATTACCGTTAAGGATGAAAGAGAGAAAATTCTAATCGCATCGAGAGATAATCTTGCGCAAAAAGAAACCGATTTACGTGAAAGTGAACAAAAGAGATTGCAAACCGAGCAGGCAGTTCATCCGATTCGAGATAAGCTTGAGCAATCACGCTTAAATGAGCAAGAATCAAAATTATTATTTGAGCAATTTCAAAACGAAATTAATGAGTCTCAATTAGATGAGGCTGTTCTTTCAGAATCAATTTCAGAAAAAACAACAGTTAAAGAAGTGCAAGAGTTATGCAATAAACTTCAAGAAGAAATTAATTTACTGGGCCCAGTTAACTTAGCAGCTATTCATGAGCTCACCTCGGAAAAAGAAAGAAAAGGGTACCTTGATAGTCAAGTAGAAGATTTAACTTCTGCAAGCAATACCTTAGAAGACGCTATAAGACGTATCGATAAAGAAACTCGAGATCGTTTAATTGCAACATTTAATGAAGTAAATAAGAATTTTACAGAGTTTTTTAAAATTCTATTCAATGGGGGACAGGCTCAATTAGAACTTCTAGGAGAAGAGATTTTAGATACAGGCATTCAAGTTACAGCGCAGCCCCCTGGCAAAAAGAATACGACTATTAGTCAATTATCAGGCGGGGAGAAAGCATTAACCGCTACCGCTCTTGTGTTTGCTTTATTTAAATTGAATCCAGCGCCATTCTGTCTCATGGATGAAGTTGATGCACCTCTTGATGATAGCAATACACTTCGTTTCGCCAATATGGTAACTGAAATGTCTAAAAATACTCAATTTCTTTATGTATCACATAATAAAATTGCTATGGAAATGGCCCAACAACTCATTGGCGTAACGATGCAAGAATCTGGCGTATCAAGAATCGTTGAGGTGTCTTTAGAAGAAGCAGAGAAAATGGAGTTGGCAAATTAAGATAACAGGGCTTATTACAAGCATGTCTGACATTCAGTTTGCTTTGACGATTCTCGCTGTAATAATTATTCTTATCATGATCATTTTTAACTGGATTCGCCTTATCCAGTATCGAAAACAAAACCAGACTGAAAATTCTTTTTTATATAAAGATGAAGATGGTTTAAGCCAAGATGAAAAAAATCCTTACGATCAAGATTTAAGTATCTCTGAGAAATACTTACTTTCAAATTTACCTAAAGATATCTACCGTAATATTGATGCTATTGCATTTATTAAACTTAACAAAGCAACTCATGCTATCTCAAAATTAAATCTCAGAGACTTCATTGAATTGCCTCATACGCATATATTTATTCGTAAAAATGAAGATGTGTGGACTTCAACAGATGGCATAAGCGGGTCAGTTTCATTTGATCAAATACTTTTAGCGATTCAGTTAGTAGATCGTCAGGGCCCGATATCATCAACACATGCACAGACATTTAGAATGTTGGCAGAAAAAACTAAAAATGACTTGGATGGTAGTCTAATTTGGCTTTCTCACTCAAATATCGAAGATGATGCAAAAGAACTTAATCAATTTTGTGCTCTTGTAGACCATATGATGACATTAACCCTTATCCCAAAAAATAACGGTATGTTTGATAATAAAAAGCTTATTGATACATTAAAAACAGATGGCTTTAAAGAGAATAAAGATGGTTATCATGTATTCAAAGGTCGCGATAAACATCCTCTATTTCGTATAACTTCATTAAATCAACAACCCTTAAGCTTCAACCTTGATCCTTATATTCAAGGCATTCTTTTCCAAATGGATTTACCACTAACGTTAAGCTGCAAAGAGTCTTTTGATGTAATGTTGGAATCAATTACTAATTTTCAAAAAGATCTTGATTGTATGCTTGTTGATTCCAATAAAAAAGAATTAAACATTAATCATATTGAACGCATTAGGTATCAAGTCGAAAAAATTGAACATCAAATGATCACTAGAAATATTCCTCCTGGAAGTTCCTGTGCACGAAGATTATTTTCTTAAATGAAAGCCGAAAAAGAAAATATTAAGAAAAAAATTAAAGAGTTAATCGAAAAGATAAATGTATTCGATTATCAATATTACGTTTTAGACAATCCCTCTATTTCAGATTTCGAATACGATAAAGTTTTTAGATCGCTTGTTGATTTAGAAAATGCAAATCCTGATTTGATTCAACCAGATTCACCTACCCAACGGGTGGGTGGTGAAGCCCTAGAAGCATTCGAGAGTGTTATCCATCGTCAAGCAATGTTATCTTTAAATAATGCTTTTGAAGAAGATGAGCTTATTGCTTTCGATAAACGCATTAAAGATGATATCGGCATTGATGAAGTGGAATATGCTGTTGAGCCAAAATTTGATGGTCTCGCAATTACATTAACTTATGAAAATGGCATTTTCGTTCAAGGTGCTACACGCGGCGATGGTTATACTGGAGAGAATGTTACACACAATCTAAAAACTATTCGCTCAATACCTACTAAACTTAATCATCCAAATCCACCCAAAATTTTAGAAGTGAGAGGTGAGGTTTTAATGCTCAAAAAAGATTTTGAATTGCTCAATAAAAAACAAGAATCTTTAGGTGAAAAAAAATTTGCAAATCCCAGAAATGCTGCCGCAGGAAGCTTAAGACAGCTAGATCCCAGAATAACTGCAACCAGACCATTGACTTTCTTTTCATATGGTCTTGGTGTATGTGAACCTAATTTAAACTTAAAAACTCATACAGAAACAATTCAGCTTTTAAAGCAATTTAATTTGCCAATTTCTGATTTATCAGCAAGCGTTAAGGGTGTGAATGGTTTACAAAGCTTTTATGAGAAAGTATTAAAGTTAAGAGACTCCTTAGCTTATGACATTGATGGTGTAGTGTACAAAGTGAATTCTTTTAATTATCAAAATGAATTAGGTTTTGTATCAAGAGCTCCTAGATGGGCGATTGCTCATAAATTTCCAGCAGAAGAAGCTGTAACTGAAATTTTAGATATTGATGTTCAAGTAGGACGAACAGGAGCTATAACACCTGTTGCACGTTTAAAGCCAGTTTTTGTTGGTGGAGTTACTGTCACTAATGCAACTCTTCATAATGAAGATGAAATGATTCGTAAGGATATTCATATCGGAGATATTGTAAGTGTCCGAAGAGCAGGGGATGTAATTCCTGAGATCGTAAGGGTACTTATTGATAAAAGACCGAAGACAATCAATAAATTTAAAATGCCAACTGCATGCCCAGAATGCGGTTCTCCTCTTGTTCGAATAGATGATGAAGCTGTTATTCGATGTTCAGGCGGCCTCATTTGTCCAGCCCAACAAAAACAATCTATTATTCATTTTGCGTCTCGAAAGGCTATGGATATAGAAGGTTTAGGAGATAAATCTGTTGAACAATTAGTAACTGTAGGATTAATTCATGGATTACCCGATATATACAAGCTACAGCTTACAGAATTAATTAACCTTGATCGTATGGCAGAAAAATCAGGTCAAAACTTATTAGATGC
>DAIOGA010000008.1:0-22318 GCA_036745495.1 Candidatus Methylopumilus sp. | reverse complement strand
AATTAATTAACCTTGATCGTATGGCAGAAAAATCAGGTCAAAACTTATTAGATGCTATTGAAAAAAGTAAAAAAACTACATTACCTCGATTTATATATGCACTTGGTATTCGTAACGTAGGCGAATCAACCGCTAAAGATCTTGCTGGTTTCTATGGGGATTTAAATGAAATCATGAAACAAAGAGAAGAGAACTTACAGCTTGTGCCTGACATTGGCCCTACAGTTGCAAAATCTATCAGTAATTTTTTTAAGCAAAATAAGAATAGGGAAGTAATCCAATCCCTGATAAAACTTGGTGTTAATTGGCCCAAACATGATATAAGAAAATCCACTTCAGGAATTTTTGCGGCCAAAACTTTTGTTCTTACAGGGACACTTCCTTCAATGTCACGCGAAGAAGCCAAATCAGTTATTGAAATGAATGGTGGAAAGGTTGCAGGTAGCGTATCTAAAAAAACTGATTATGTTGTCGCTGGAACAGATGCAGGAAGTAAATTAACTATTGCACAAGAGCTTGGTATTAAAGTTATTTCTCAAGATGAACTTTTAAAACTTATCAATTAAAAACTTATGAAATTTAAAATACAATTTTTATTAATACTTTTTTGTGTCTCTTTCTCAAACAATATCTTTTCCAAGGAAACAAACAAATCTTGCGATGATTTATTAAGTGATAACCAATTCGAAGAGGCTTTAAAAACTAAGAAAAGCGAATATAAATCTGCCTTCTGCCACGGTCAAGTAAATTTAAAGCTTCATCATTACGATGATGCTTTTAACGACTTTAAATTAGCTGATAAGTTAGCAAAAAATGATATTGATCATTCGATGGCCGATTTACTCGAAGGCATATCCTTAAAAGGAGCCAACAAACTAGAGGAAGCCCTTTTGCATTTAAAAAATTCTTTTTTACGCACTCAACCAAACAAAGCTTTCAAGCGTTTGTATTTAGTTGAAATTGGGGAGACTTTATTGCTTCTTTCTAAATATGAGGAAGCCGCAAATACATTTACTGAGGCTTATGTGTTAGCTGCAAATGACGACGAACGAGCCGCTAATCTAGATCGAGTAGCTTATGCTTACGCCTCAATGAAAAATTTCACTAAAGCCATAGAGTTCGAATTAAAAGCTAATTTAGCTTTTGAGCGAACAGGCTTGCTTGGTGAATATGCAGACTCAGGTATTAATCTGGCTTTGTATTACCTTGAAGTTAATGACTTAACTTCTGCAGAAAGAACACTTCTAAAGTTTGAAAGGCTAGCTCGTGAGAATGGGGGAATGTATTACCTCGCTAAAGCTTTATATGCAGAAAGTAAATATTACAAAAAGAAATCAAATAATGAGCTTAGTAAATCTAAGCTTGATGAAGCAAATAAGATTGCTAATGATATAGGGGCAGAGGACTTAAAGACGCTTTTTAAAACTATGTGATTTATGCTGTATATTTCATTTTACATAATATACATTATACGAAGTTAATAATATCTAAAATTACCTTTGGAAGTCTTTAAATTGTCTCGGTAATGCGTCTTCTTGGACAACAAACTCCATTCCAGCCATAGACCCTACAAAAATTCCCGATCTGAACTGCATTCGAATTTTTACGGTATTTAAGGAAATCTCTAATTGATCCTTTGCCCTGTAATTCAGAATGTATCCAATTACTTTTTTACCATTGTCGGTACAAGTCACTTCAACGGCGTCCTGATTGTCCATAAAGCTTCCTATAAGTTATTTTGTATGAAAATAAGTTCTTGTATGGGGTCGATATAAGCTTCATATGACTGTTGAGCCCTTTCGTACCAATAACGGCTATTGTATTCATCACCTTCGATCTTATGAAGTATGGCATGAATCCAGTAAGCCTGGCGAGAATCGAGATCTTGAACGATCTTGTGCGATGCTTCCCACGAATCGTTAATAGCGAAAGAAATCGCTTGGATAAGTAGCTCTTTGTGTTTTGAGCCACCCATAGAGCTTAGTGACTATTAAAGAAGCCTATGTTGTAAACTTTGCCATCCATGATTGTTAATTCGGTCTGCTTCCAGGTATTTTTTTCATCGGATTTCACAAGATTGTTGTAATACCACATCTCAATATTAACTCGCTTGTTTGGATTTGCTCGGTCTTCAGTTGGCCTTCCAATCACAGAGCTTGCATTAGTTGGCTTAACAGACATTTCTTTTCTAGCTGGTTCACCCAAAATTTGAAGGACTCTTTCTTTTGATTTGGCGCCAAAAGCATCTAAAAACTCATTTTCTGTATATAGTTTTTTTCCTTCAGCTAATACTTGAAAAGAAAGTCCTAATGCTATGAATATAAATAATATTTTATTAAATAATGTAAACATATTAACCTTTAATTGATGATGATTTTAAGCCCGTCATATCCAACATCGATATGGTCAGGTAATTCTTTTTTTAATGCCTCATATTCTAAATCATGTGTCATATGAATCAAATATGTTTTCTTAGCTTTTATTCGATTTGCAAAGATCAAGCTTTGTTCGAGATTGATATGTGTGTGATGCTCTTTAATACGTAAACAATCTAGTAGTAGGATATCTAAACCATCTAAAAGTTTCAGTGAGCTTTCACGGATATCGGATACGTCAGTGAGATAAGCCAAATTTCCTATGCGATAACCGTAAATTTCTGATATTCCATGGACAACAGGAATTGGGGTTACAAGCTCCCCAAAAAGTTGAAATGGATCTTGAATCGGCATTGCTTTTAATACGGGCATCTCCCAAAACCCTTTAGGCTCATTCAATGCATATCCGAATTTTAATGCAATATGGTCAAGCGATTCTTTCTTTCCGTAAATAGGTATTTGCATCTTGTGTAGCTGACAAAAAGCCCTTAAATCATCTATACCATGGAGGTGATCTGCATGAGTGTGTGTATAAAGCACAGCATCAACTCTGTGGATTGATTCTCTTAGGGATTGAAAACGTAAATCAGGGCTGGTATCAATAAGAATATGCTCGCCTGATTTTAATTTAATAAGTGATGAGCAACGCGTTCGCTTATTTTTTGGATTTTTAGATAAGCAAGTTTCACAATTACATCCCACAACGGGAGTGCCAGCGCTTGACCCGGCCCCTAGAATTGTTAATTCGAAATGCGACATTTTGAAAACAATTTAAAGAAATTTTGTGTAGTAATTTGACCAACCTCTTCCACTGAAATGTTTTTTAGTTTCGCTATTTCCTCGGCTACATGAATCACATTGGATGGGTCATTTATTTTGCCTCGATAAGGCACGGGTGCCAAATATGGTGAGTCAGTCTCAATAAGCATGCGATCAAGAGGAATGGCTTTCACAACTTCTTTTAAATCAGTTGCATTTTTAAATGTCACAATGCCTGAAAATGAAATATAGAAATTAAGTTTTATAGCTTCAAGAGCTACATCAAGAGATTCTGTAAAACAGTGCATTACACCACCTACTTGATTAGCTCCTTCTTCTCGCATAATTTTTAAAGTATCTTCTGCAGCATTTCTTGTATGAATAATAAGAGGTAAATTTGATTGAATAGCAGCTTTAATATGCGTTCTAAAACGATCTCTTTGCCATGTAAGGTCGCCTTGTACTCTAAAATAATCCAGTCCAGTTTCACCAATAGCCACAACTTTGTTCTCTTTAGCAAGACGACATAATTCCTCCACAGAAGGCTCTTTAATATCCTCATAATCAGGGTGAACGCCTACAGAAGCAAAGATATGGGCATAGGTATTAGCAATCTTGAAGATGTCTGGCAATTTATCTAAAGTAACACTCACACATAAAGCATGGGTAACTTTATTAGATGACATCTTAGACAGAATAGAATCTATATTTTGATATAGCTCTGGAAAATTAATATGGCAATGAGAGTCTACAAAGCTTGTCATGATGGCTCATAAATCTGTTTATATTTAATAAAAATATTTTGCAACTGAAGCTCCTGATTAATTGGATGTGATGCAATTTTTTTTAATTCATTCAATTCATTTACAAACAAAAGCAAGCTATCAAGATTAATTTGCTTTGCTTGAGAGTGAATGCGCTTTTCTTCATTTTTAAAATAATAATTTTGCTGTGTATGAAGGCTAAGCAGTAAATCAAAAACCCATTTTTGAATCATATTTAATGTCCAATCAAGCCCTTGAGTGAGTATTGCATAATTGACTCTAGTAATATCGATATTATGACCTTGGGATAATAATTGAATAATAGTCTCTCGCTCTGATTGGTTTTCTAATTCTTTGATTGCATTAAATGGTGAGCCGCCAGTATATGAAAGCAAACTGTCCTCATGGGTTATTTTTTGATCAATCAGAAACGATCTGGCTTCATCTAATGATGGGCCTCGAAGATCTAATAATTGGCATCGACTTCGGATAGTAGCAATTAGTTTTTGCGTTTGACTTGTTACAAGAATGAATAAAGTATTTTCAGGGGGCTCCTCTAAAATTTTAAGAAGTGCATTAGATGCTGCTTGATTAAGTGAATCTGCTGGCTCAATCAAAACAATACGCCTACCCTTTTCTTGATGGACTGACAATTCTAGATATTCTGAGAGCTCTCGAATTTGATCAATTAAAATATTCTTTTTACGAACAGTTTTTCTTTTTAATGACTCATCATCTTCATTTTCAATTGGAGTGATATGTTTAAAATCAGGATGTGAATCTGGAAACCATTCGCAACTTGAACATGCTTCACATGGCAAATGATTAGAAAGCGGTTTTTGACACAAATAGGATTTTGCAAATTTAATTGCAAAATTATACTTTCCAATACCCTCCTTGCCTTTGAAAATTAAAGCATGGGGTAACTTTTTATTTTCATGAATCGCGATCCAAGCATCTTTAAACCAAGGGTAAATAGAATCCATCATAAAATAGTTTTTATAGCCTCAATAACATCTTGAGATACGGATTCAATAGCTTGATTTGCATTAATAATTTTATAGCGATTAGGGTGTTGTCTCGCGAGGTCTAAATATACATTTCTAAGACGGTTAAAAAAAGATTCGCTTTCTTTTTCAAACTTGTCGGGGGTTCTATTTTTCTTTAAACGATCAATACTTACTTCGACAGGTAAATCAAATAGCAAAGTAAGGTCAGCCTTAAGATCTGGATGAACCCATGATTCAAGTATTTCAATTTTAGAATAAGCTACTTGTTTTCCGCCATATTGATAAGCGTATGTGGCATCAGTAAAACGATCAGACACTACAAACACACCTTTATCAAGGGCTGGCTTGATAATTTCTGCGATATGTTGCTTTCTGGCCGCAAACATAAGAAGCGTTTCTGTTTCTGGATCCATTTCGTCGTGGAGAAGCAATTCTCTTAATTTTTCTCCAAGTTTTGTACCACCAGGCTCTCTTGTCCTTATCACTGCAATTTTTTTTAATTCGAGGAAAGATATCACTTCTTCAATATGAGAACTCTTCCCTGCGCCATCAACACCTTCAAATGTAATAAATTTACCTTTGGTCATCTTTTAGTTTGGTACTTTCTTACAGCATTATTATGTTCATTCAAATTCGAAGAAAAATAATGGGTGCCATCACCCTTACCCACAAAATAGAGTGCGTCTGTTTTTGTTGGGTGAAGCGCAGCTCGAATAGAAATTAAACTTGGCATAGTGATAGGGCCTGGAGGCAACCCCTCTCTAGTATATGTATTATATGGTGTATCAGTAATCAAATCCTTTTTTGTAATATCACCAGTAAACTTTTTGCCAAGCCCGTATATCACCGTAGGATCGCTCTGTAATTTCATATTAATACTTAATCGATGTATAAATACGCCAGAAATAAGATTGGCCTCTATTGATTTGCCTGTTTCTTTTTCAATAATAGATGCCATAGTGAGGGCCTCATAGCTATTTTTGTAAGGAACCTCTTCCGCTCGATGAGCCCATTCATAATTTAATTTTTTTTGCATCGCTTTATAAGCTCTTTTGAGAATTTCGATATCAGGAGTATTTCTACTAAAATAATAAGTGTCAGGAAAAAATTGGCCTTCAGCTGATTCGTAAGGAATCCCCATTGCTATAGCAATGGCTTTTGTATCATAAGGCTTCATTGTTTTTTTAATACTATCGTTCGCTTTTATTTTTTCTAACATCGAATGAAGATCTTGCCCTTCTATGAAAGTAATTGAACCTTCTGTAGCTCGTCCCTCTACAAAAGATTTTAATAATTGGTAAGGTGTAATATTTGGATTAAGATTATAGTTGCCAGGTCTTAATTTTCTAGATTGTCCCAATGCTTCACTAAGAATGATGAATCTCCAAGGCTCATTAAGAATTTTTTCATCAACGAGTTGAAAGGCAATTGTTTTAAGGCTGCTACCAGGCTCGATCTCTATTGCTAAATCTGCTTTATTGATGTGAAGTGGTGTAATGAGAAAATGAACAACCCAAATTACAAGGGGAATGAAAATAATCATTAACCGAATAAGCCATTTTTTCATGTATTTAAATTCTCGAGTGACTGGTTAAATAGTGAGGCCAATTCTTGATGCTGCCAAGACTTATTTTTAATTTTTTTAACTTGTAAAACACCAAATAAACTGTTTGTTATAAAGACCTCATCACTCTCTAAAAGTTTATTTAAATCAAATGTCGTCTCTTTAATTTTAAGACCTAATTGCGCAGAAATTCTAATAATCAACTCTCTTGTAACTCCCTTAATACCAACATGGTTTATCTTTGGCGTGAAGATAGTTTTTCCAATTCGCATAAAAATATTGCTGGAGATGCATTCAATCACATATCCATTCTGATCAAGAAGAATACCATCAGCATAATCATCACCGTTCCATTCTTGTCTTGCCATAATATTTTCTAATCGATTGAGATGTTTAACACCTGAAAGAATCGAAGGGTTAAGTGTTTGCTTACATACATAAAGATTAACGCCAATTTTAAAATACTCTTTTGGATAGCTTGGCATTTTAGTTTTAATTAAAAAACGATTATGTGTAATATCCCCGTTAAATTTATAGCCTCGCTCACTAATGCCTCTTGAAATAATAAATTTTCCCACTGATTTTTTCTTTGATTTAAATAAAGAGTGAATATCGGATAACAAATCTTTTTCTTTAGGAGGAGTTATTTTAATCGCAAGACAATCTTCTACTATTTTTTTGTAGTGATGTTTCCAATGAAGTACTTTTTTATTATGCACAACAAAAGTTCTAAAAATTCCATCGCCATATTGAAAAGCACGATCAAAAGGACTGATCTTCTGAAATCTTCCATTCATGAGGAATTGTTTTGACAAGTTAAGAAACCAATTGTGAAGTAATTAATGAGTTCATTTTAGATTAAACCCATTTGCAAGATCCTATATTTTTTTAAATACAAGACTTCCGTTAGTGCCGCCAAAACCAAAGTTATTTTTGAGCGCAACATCAATTTTCATTGATCTTGCTTCATTGGCACAATAATCAAGGTCGCATTCCGGATCTTGATTAAAAATATTGATTGTAGGTGGAGAAATTTGATTGTGAATGGCTAAAACAGTAAATACGGATTCGATACCACCTGCTCCACCTAATAAATGGCCCGTCATCGATTTTGTAGAGTTCACAACGAGTTTTTTAGCAAAGTCTCCGAACGTAGCTTTGATTGCGTTCGTTTCATTAAGATCCCCAAGAGGTGTTGATGTACCATGCGCATTAATATATTGCACATTATCTGTGTTTACATTTGCATTTTTTAATGCATTCACAATAGAGCGTCTTGGTCCATCCATGTTGGGAGCGGTAATATGATAAGCATCCGCACTCATTCCATAGCCTGAAAGCTCTGCATAAATTTTGGCACCTCTTTGTTTTGCATGTTCATATTCTTCAAGAACCATAACGCCAGCACCTTCGCCAATCACAAAACCATCGCGATCTTTATCCCATGGACGGCTTGCAGTTTTTGGATCGTCATTACGTGATGAAAGTGCTTTTGCTGCAGAAAATCCAGCTACTGATAATTCAGTGATAGCAGCTTCTGAGCCACCAGCCAACATCACATCAGCATCCCCATATTCAATCATTCGTGCTGCATCACCAATAGAATGCGTGCCTGTTGTACATGCAGTCACAATAGAGACATTAGGGCCTTTCAAATTAAGCATAATAGAAAGATTGCCTGAGATCATATTGATGATCGTGCCTGGAATAAAAAATGGCGATACTTTACGAACGCCGCCTTCATCAAATACATCGCTTGTAGATTCAATTAAATTAATTCCACCGATACCTGATCCAATAGACACACCGATGCGCTCACTATTATTATCAGTAACTTCAATGCCAGAATCTTTAAATGCTTCAATGCCTGCTGCGATACCGAATTGAATGAATGTATCCATACGGCGTGCATCTTTAGGAGGAATATATGCAAGCGGATCGAAATTTTTGACCTCACCTGCGACTTGAGAGGGAAATGTTGAGCAGTCGAATTTGGTAATTTTACCTATACCCGATTGACCGTTAATGATATTGGCCCAAGATTCTTTTACCCCTATACCTACTGGAGTAATCAAACCTAAACCGGTGACTACAACTCTTCTCTTAGACATGGATTAAACCCAACCCTTTCAATGTTTAGAAAAGGTTAGGCAACATTTGAATTATTTTAAATTTTTGTTGATGTAATCAACGGCTTGCTGAACTGTAGTAATCTTTTCAGCTTCTTCGTCAGGAATTTCACAATCAAACTCTTCTTCTAAAGCCATTACGAGTTCAACTGTATCAAGTGAATCGGCGCCTAAATCATCTACAAATGATGATGTATTTTTTACATCAGCTTCTTTGGTGCCAAGTTGTTCTGCAACAATTTTTTTTACACGTTGTTCGATGTCAGACATCTAAAATACCCCTTTTATTTAAGAAATGGCACTGAAGCCATGCGTTATTTTAACAAATCTTGTTAAGAATTTTGTAATAAAGTTAAAAAAATAACTTAAATCATCAACATTCCACCATTGACATGAAGGGTCTCACCTGTGATATAAGACGCTTCTTTTGAAGCCAAAAAGCATACAGCAGCACCAATATCTTCAGGATTTCCTAAACGACCTAATGGAACATGATCTAGAAGCTGCTTTTTATGGTCTTCTGACAATCCTTTTGTCATGTCGGTATCAATGAATCCAGGCGCTACGCAATTTACTGTAATTCCTCGACTACCAATTTCTTTAGCTAAGGATTTTGTGAACCCAGTAACGCCTGCTTTTGCAGCGGCGTAATTTGTTTGGCCTGCATTACCCATGTGGCCCACTACAGAAGTAATATTAATAATTCTACCGTAGCGACTTTTCATCATACTTCGAATGAGTGCCTGACTCATGCGAAAAATAGATTTTAAATTGGTTGAGATAACATCATCCCACTCCTCTTCTTTCATTCGCATAAGCAACATATCTTTAGTAATACCGGCATTATTTACAAGTATTGAGATATCACCATGTTCTTTAATAATGTCATCTACTGTTTTAAGAATCGCCTCATTATCATTAACATCTAATTTAATTCCCTTGCCTGCGATATTTTGCTCTTTAAGAAAAGCTGAAATTTTTTGTGCTCCATCTTCCGTCGTTGCAGTTCCAATCACGAAAGCTTTTTGTTTTCCCAAGCTTAATGCAATAGATTGACCAATACCTCTGCTAGCGCCTGTTACAAGTGCAATTTGATTTTCAAGATTAATAAACATATTTTTTCCTAAATAGTTTTATTGTGTAAGTGTTTTAAATTCATCTAAAGCATTTTCATTCACAAGAGCGATACTCTGTAATTCAGCTGAGATACGCTTCGTGAGTCCTGTGAGCACTTTACCTGGGCCACATTCTGCTATGTGCGTAATTTTATTTAATGTGATCTTTTCAATTGTTTCAACCCATCTTACCGGATGACAGAGTTGTTTTGAGAGGGCGTCTTTAATTTTGTTTACATCATTATGGTCCATAACATCTACATTATGAATAACGGCAATAGCTGGTTTTTTAATCGTAATATCATTCAAATACTCTCTTAGCTCTTCAGATGCTTTTTGCATTAGAGAGCAATGTGAAGGGACGCTAACAGGTAAAAGAATGGCGCGTTTAGCGCCTTTTGCTTTTGCAACTTCAATAGCTCTCTCAACAGCTAAAACATTACCTGCAATAACCACCTGCCCTGGTGAGTTAAAGTTTACTGCTTCAACTACTTCATTTTCTTGAGCTTCTTTACATGCATTTACGACTTCTTCATCGCTCATTCCAAGAATAGCAGCCATAGCACCCACACCTTCAGGAACAGCTCTTTGCATAACTTCTGCTCTAAATTTAACAAGCTTTAAAGCGTCTTTGAATTCAATGGCATCTGATGCGACAAGAGCTGAATATTCACCGAGACTATGCCCTGCAAGATAACTTGGAATTTTATCTGTTTTAGATTGCCAGAGACGCCATGTTGCAATGCCTGCTGTTAAAAGTATAGGTTGCGTATGGATTGTTTGATTAATCTCTTCGTTAGGCTCGGTAGCCATTTTCCAAAAATCAATATTGAGAACGTCAGAAGCCTCATTAAAAGTTGAACGAATCAAGGGATGATCATTAAAATCTGCCATCATGCCAACGGACTGCGAACCCTGACCAGGAAAAATAAAGGAGAATTTGTTCATAATTTACTTAATATTTTTATATTAACTATTTGATTTCTAATATTTAATTAAAGCTGATCCCCATGTGAACCCACCGCCGAAAGCTTCCATCAAAAGTGTTTCACCCCTTTTAATTTTATGTTCTCGAATAGCTGTATCTAGAGCTAGAGGAATTGAAGCAGCTGAAGTATTGCCATGCCTGTCAATGGTCACAATGACACGATCCATGCTCATATTTAATTTTTTTGCAGTGGCTTCTAAAATTCGAATATTAGCTTGATGAGGCACAAGCCAATCAATATCTGATTTTTCTAATTGATTCATTTCGAGTGTTTCATCAACAATAGAATCTAATGTATTCACAGCAATCTTAAACACTTGATTACCTTGCATTTCAATGGTGGCTTTTCCTTTTTGATGTGATACGCCACTAGGTACATGAAGTAATTTTTCATAAGAACCATCCGCATGAATATGGGTAGATAAAATACCGGGCTGATCTGATGACTCAAGAATAATGGCGCCCGCACCATCACCCCAAAGAATAGCGTTACTTCGATCAGAATAATCTGTAATGCGTGACATAGTTTCAGCACCAATTACTAACACGCATTTTGCAGCGCCTGTTTTAATAAAATTATCTGCGACAGAAAGCGAGTAAACAAAACCGCTACATACTGCTTGAATATCAAATGCTGGACATAATGATAAGCCAAGCTTTGTTTGAACAATACATGCTGTACTTGGAAATATTTTATCGGGTGTAGTAGTTGCTATAATGATAAGGTCGATTTTATTTGCATTGATACCAGAAGCTTCAATTGCCTTTTTAGCCGCTTCTACTGCTAAATCGCTTGTGTATTGATGTGCCGATACGATATGTCTTTCTTTAATGCCTGTTCTTGTCGTAATCCACTCATCAGTCGTCTCAAACATTTTTTCAAGATCGCGATTGTTAAGTATTTTTTCAGGGAGATAACTTCCTGTACCTATAATTTTTGAATAAATCATATATGCTCTGATGATGAAATATCTAAAGGCATTTCTAATTCAAGTTGTTTTTGTATTTTTTCTAATACATTATTTTTTGATTCTTCGATGGCTGTCTGAATTGCAAAAAAGAAAGAATAGCTGTCAGCTCCACCATGGCTTTTAACTACAATGCCCTTGAGGCCTAAAAAGCTAGCTCCGTTATACCTTCTAGGGTCGAGTCTTTTTTTGAATCGATTAAGAACAAGCAAGGAAACAAACGCCATAAGCTTTGTAATCCAATTACGCTTAAATTCTTGTGTTAAAAATCGACCCATTAATTGAGCAATTCCTTCAGCAGTTTTTAGCGCCACATTGCCTACAAACCCATCGCATACAACGACATCAGTTGTGCCCTTAAAAATATCATTACCTTCAACATTACCATAGAAATTAAGATGACTTCGACGAAGGAGTTCACCAGCCTCTTTAACAATTTCATTGCCTTTGATGTCTTCTGAGCCAATATTCAAGAGCCCCACAGAAGGTTTAGGATTTCCTGTCACTGAGCTGACGAGCATGGCGCCCATGACTGCGAATTGTAATAAATGCTCCGCCGTGCAGTCTGTATTAGCGCCAAGATCTAACATATAGGTTGTGCCTTTTTGGCTGGGTAAACTTGATGCAATAGCAGGTCTATCAATACCTGGTAACATTTTTAACACATAGCGTGCGGTTGCCATAAGTGCGCCAGTATTGCCAGCGCTTACACAAGCCTGGGCTTTTTCTTCCTTTATTAGATTAATTGCAATACGCATGGAAGAATCTTTTTTATTTTTTAAAGCGCTTTGGGGAGATTCATCCATTTCAACCACTTCACTTGCATGTTGAATCGATAAGCGTGTATTGGTGTATTTATTTTTTTGAAGTTCTTTTTGAATGAGCTCTTTATCGCCAACTAAAATAATGTGAAGTTGGTCATATTTTGATAACGCATTGATGGAAGCTGGAATGGTGACTTTAGGGCCATGATCCCCGCCCATTGCGTCAACTGCTAGGGTAATTGTCATTTATTCTCTTAATGCTTTAAGAGCAATGAAAGGAATAAATCAGAATAATTGAAAAAGAATTATTCTGATTTATTCTGAATAACTTTTTTGCCTCGATAATAGCCTGTTGGGCTTACATGATGACGCAAATGAACTTCGCCAGTAGTTGGTTCTACAGCAAGTGGTGGATTGGATAAAAAATCGTGAGAACGATGCATTCCACGTTTTGAAGGTGATTTTTTATTTTGCTGAACAGCCATAGCAACTCCTAAATTTAATTTTTATATAATTTTTGTTTTAAATCAGCAAACGGATGAATACGATCTAGCATTTCATCAGTTTTTTCGTAGTGACATTTATCATTTTCATGTTTTGGCGCTACCGGTAAAGAAAGTATGATTTCATCTTCAATAAGACTTAACACATCCATCTTTACACTACTTTCAATTAAATCGTAATCCGCATGGTCATCAACCTGAAAATCTGTGAGTTGCGTTTCTTCTTTAATTAAAAATCCTGATTTTAAAAAAATTTTATGCTCTAATTTTTCTGAACATCTTTGGCAAATTAAATCTAATTTACCTTCGATGAATAGCTCTAAACAAGGCTCTCTATGTTTGTTTTCGAAGCCTCTTAAAACAAAAGCAACTGAGTCTTCGAGATTTAAGCATAAATCCTGCAATCGCTTAAAATCAGAGAGGCGAATTATATCACGAATTTCTCTTGATTTTCTTGAAAAATCAATATTGTCTATATGCTGTTCCATCAATAGTTTTCGGGTTAAAAGACATGATTATTATATAAGAAATGACATGCTATAATTTTCTTAAATTAACCCTAATTTGGCGATTTTTCGCCGAAAACTTAAGGCTTTTCATTGTTCAAAAAAATACTCATTGCAAACCGTGGTGAAATAGCGGTAAGGCTTATTCGCGCCTGTTCTGAACTTGGCATTACTTCGGTAGCCATCTACTCAGATGCTGATCGTCATGCGCTGCATGTCAAAAAAGCTGATGAATCTTACAATGTTGGCTCAGATCCTTTAGCTGGTTATTTAAATGCTCACAATATTGTTAATATCGCTGTAACTTCTGGCTGCGACGCTATCCATCCAGGGTATGGATTTTTGTCTGAAAATCCAGAACTAGCTGAGATATGCTCTAGACGTGATATCAAATTCATTGGTCCTGACGCTGAAATCATTCGTCAAATGGGGGACAAGATTCAAGCCAGAACGGCTATGATTAATGCCTCCATACCTGTCATTCCAGGCAGCGAAGGTAATATCGAGAGTCTTGATGAAGCCAAAAAACTTGCTTCATCTATCGGCTATCCCATTATGCTCAAAGCCACGAATGGCGGTGGCGGTCGGGGTATTCGACGATGCAATAATGAAAAAGAACTTATTACCAATTATGATCGTGTGATTTCGGAAGCTACCAAAGCTTTCGGTAAACCTGAAGTTTTTATCGAAAAATGTATCGTATCCCCTAAGCATATTGAAGTTCAAATTTTGGCTGATAGCTATGGCAATGTAGTTCATCTCTTTGAAAGAGACTGCTCTATTCAAAGAAGAAATCAAAAACTTATTGAGATAGCTCCTTCACCTCAGTTAACTAATGCCCAACGAAGTTATGTTGGTGAGCTTGCTGTTAAAGCGGCTAAAGCTGTTAATTATAAAAATGCCGGCACGGTTGAATTTCTTCTAGATGATGAAAATAATTTTTATTTCATGGAGATGAATACCCGTCTTCAGGTTGAACATACAATCACAGAATCTATTACGGGCATTGATATTGTTCAAGAACAAATCAGAATTGCTTTTGGGTTATCTTTACAATACAAGCAAGATGAAATTCAATTTAGAGGTTTTGCAATCGAATATCGCATCAACGCCGAAGACCCTAAATATGACTTCATGCCATCCTTCGGAAAAATTACACGTTATTACGCTCCTGGAGGCCCCGGCGTTCGGATTGATGCATCTATCTATACAGGATATGTAATTCCCCCTTATTACGATTCTATGTGTGCAAAACTCACTGTATGGGCATTAAATTGGGAAAGCGTTATTCAGAGAGGCAAAAGAGCGCTCAATGATATTGTTGTATTTGGAGTTAAAACAACAATCCCTTATTATTTAGAAATAATGAACAATAAACAATTTAAAGAAGCAAGCTTCAATACAAGCTTTGTAGATGATCACCCAGAACTTATAAACTATCAAAGTCAATTTCCTCCTGAATTAATGGCAGCAGCCATTTCAGCAGCGATTGCAGCACATGAAGGCATTTAAAGAGCTATGAAAAAAATACATATCACCGAATTAGTTTTAAGAGATGGACATCAATGTCAAATAGCGACAAGACTTCGCACTGAAGATATGCTTCCAATATGCCCTCAACTAGACGCGCTTGGCTTTTGGTCAATTGAAGCATGGGGCGGAGCTACATTTGATGCTTGTGTCAGATTTTTAAAAGAAGACCCATGGGAACGTTTAAAGCTTTTAAGAAAAGCATTGCCAAACTCTCGCATACAAATGCTTCTTCGAGGGCAGAATTTATTGGGATATCGTCATTATTCAGATGATGTTGTTGATGCTTTTGTAAAGCAATCTGCAAATAATGGTGTCGATGTATTTAGAATATTTGATGCAATGAACGACGTAAGAAACCTTACAACCTCAATTAAATCGGTAAAAAAATATAAAAAACATGCAGAAGGCACCCTAAGTTATACCACGAGCCCTGTGCATGACATTCCTTATTTTGTAAATCTTGCAAAAGAAATGGAAAATTATGGGTGTGACACTATTGCTATTAAAGATATGGCAGGTCTCTTAACACCTTCAGCAACTAAAGATCTTGTAACATCGTTAAAAAAATCAGTTTCATTACCGATTCATATTCATTCACATGCAACATCTGGGTTGGCAAGTATTAATCTTTTAACTGCGGTGCAAAATGGTGCTGAAATCATTGATACATGTAATTCTAGTTTTGCTGAAGGCGCAAGTCATCCATCAACAGAGTCAATAATCGCTGCCTTAGAAGATTTGGGTTACAAGACAGATATTGATATTAAAAAAGTTGAGGAAATTAGCGAATACTTGAAAGTCGCAAGGAAAAAATATTGGCAATTTGAATCTGATTACACAGGAGTAGATACGCGTGTTTTAAGCAATCAAGTGCCTGGAGGCATGATCTCAAATTTATCTAACCAACTCAAAGAACAAGGCGCATTAGATCGCATGAATGAAGTACTGCTTGAAATACCAAAAGTTCGTGAAGATTTAGGTTACCCTCCACTTGTGACTCCAACTTCGCAAATTGTAGGAACCCAAGCGGTATTAAACGTTTTAACGGGTGCCCGATACAAATCAATCACAAATGAAACAAAAAGTTATTTAATGGGTGAATATGGAAAAGCACCGGGCAAAGTGAATCAAAAAATACAAGCAATGGCAATTGGTGATAAAAAACCATTAACATGCAGACCCGCCGATCTTCTAGAACCTGAGCTTGCGAAACTTAAAATTGAAGCGGAACAAATTACAAAATCTGATGAAGATGTTTTAACGTACGCTATGTTTCCTGATATCGCTAAAATATTTTTACAGGAAAGAAATGCGGGCAGCATTAAACCTGAACCACTTCTTCCGAAAGATAGTGTATTTTCGTCTGCTGAAAAATTTGCTCCAAGTGAATTCAACGTCACACTTCATGGTGAAACATTTAATATTAAATTAACCGGGTCAGGCTACACCGGTGAAGCAAGAAGACCATTTTACGTGTCGGTAGATGGAATTTCTGAAGAAGTATTAGTAGAAACTTTAAATGAAGTTGAGGTCACTAATGGAAAAAAATCATCAAAAAAACAAACTCAAGAAAATTCAAAAACAATAAGGCCTAGACCCAACCATGAGGGCTGCATCACGACAGCTATGCCGGGTACAATTATTGATGTTAAGGTTAAAATTGGTGATAGGATTGAAGCTGGAGATAGCGTCATTGTTATTGAAGCCATGAAAATGGAGAATGAAATTCAATCCCCTACTTCAGGTATTGTGGTTGCAATCCATGTTGCAAAAGGTGAGTCTGTATCACCAGACGAAACTTTATTAGAAATTCAACCTGAATCATAAAGAAAACGATGCATGATAACGCTTGTTTTAGCATCATCATCTCCCTATCGAAGAGAATTATTATCACGTTTTAAATTACCCTTCGATGTCTTTAGTCCTGACATCGATGAGTCGCCGCGCATGGCTGAAAATGCAAAAGAAATCTCCGTAAGACTTGCGCGGGAAAAAGCATTTAAAGTTGCCCCGCATTATTCTAATTCTCTTATCATTGGTTCAGATCAAACAGCAGAATGTCATAATCAAATTATTGAAAAACCAAATACACATGCAATCGCTGTAAAACAACTTCAATTTTTAAGTGGAAAAATTGTAACTTTTTATACTTCTCTTTGTTTGCTAAATACTCAAACTAAAAAATTGCAAGAATGTGTCGTTGATTTTGAAGTCAAGTACAAAAAATTAAACACTGAAATAATCGAATCTTATTTAATAAAAGAACAGCCATACAATTGTGTAGGAAGCATTAAATCTGAGGGCCTTGGTATTACCCTTCTCGATTATATAAAAGGTGAAGATCCAACAGCTCTTATAGGACTTCCCCTCATAGAACTATCTAATATGCTTCGGAATGAAGGCGTTGCATTTTAATGCTAGATAAAGAAAAAGGGATTTTATATCTTATCCCAGTTCCAATCGACCAAAATTCTAAGGAATCTATTCTTCTAGAAAAATATCAAAAAATTGTTAAGAAATTAGATTATTTTGTTGTCGAAAATGAAAAAACGGCTCGATTTTATCTAAGCGCACTTAACCTTCATAAGCCTATTCATCAATTAAATTTTGAAGTACTAGATAAATCTACTACCGAAGAAGCAATTAAAAATTTTTTATCTCCCCTTTTAAAAGGTTTTCATGTTGGGTTGCTTTCCGACTCTGGCTGTCCAGCAGTCGCTGATCCTGGAGCAAAAATGGTTGCTTTAGCTCATCAAAACAATATTAAAGTTGTGCCAATGACAGGTCCATCATCAATTCTGTTGGCGCTCATGGCGTCAGGCCTTAATGGGCAGCAATTTAAATTTCATGGTTACTTGCCTTCAGACAAAAGCGAAAGAATAAAAAAAATAATTTCAATTGAAAATGAATCAAAGAAAAATAATGAAACACAAATTTTTATTGAAACGCCATACCGAAATCAGCATGTTTTTAATGATTTGATAGAAAATCTTAAGGAACAAACTAAACTTTGTATAGGATCGGATATAACTTCAGAAAATGAATTTATTTTGACGAAGAATATCAAAGGCTGGAAAAAAGAAATTGCAACAGAATTAAAAAATAAGCCTTGTGTATTTCTTTTACAAAGTTAACATTTCTTTGATAGGTGAAAAGCTTTTTCGGTGATATTCACAAAGCCCTTCGCTTTTAATCAACTCTATATGTAATTTGGTTGGATAACCTTTATGTTTTTTAAATTGATACGCAGGATAAACTTTATCAATTTCAATCATTTTCAAGTCGCGTTCAGTTTTAGCAATAATTGAGGCTGCAGAAATCTCTGGAACTTTATCGTCACCTTTAATTACAGCTTCACATAAGAAGTCTACTTTGGGGCAAAATAGTCCATCTACCATAATTTTGATTGAGGTATAACCGCTTAATGCTTTAATAGCCCTTTGCATAGCTAAAAGTGTAGCTTGATGAATATTTAACTCATCTATTTCAACTGCACTACAAATCCCAACTGACCATGCTAAGGCATTCTTCTTTATTTGTTCAGCTAGAAAATATCTTTTAGATTCAGAAAGCTTTTTAGAGTCACGCAAACCTTCAATATTAAAATCTGACCCCAAAATAACTGCTGCTGCATAAACTGGTCCAGCTAAAGGCCCTCTACCAGCCTCGTCTACTCCACAAATTAAATTTTCATGCATTTATTTTATGAGCTTTAAAATAACTCTATTTAGACGATCAGATGTATTTTGTTTTAATTGATGATGTATTTTTGTAAATAGGATAATTAAATTTTTTCTGTAAGGGGCGTCTTTTAAAATCTCGAAAGCTTTTGAAGAAATATTTTCAGACGTAGCATCGCCTTGTAAAAGTTCTGGCACAACAAATTTATTAAGAAGAATATTGGGAAGACTTACAAAAGGTAAATATCGCATGCGTTTAAGAATCTGCCAGCTAATCGATGACATTTTATAAATAACTATCATGGGTTTTTTATATAGAGCAGTTTCAAGAGTTGCAGTACCCGATGCCACAATAACTAGATCAGCCGCATTAATAGCATCTGATGCATGCCCAATAAGAAGCTGTATATCTAATTCTGCGTGTGTATTTTTAAATAGTGTTTTTGAGAAAATATCGTATGTTTCCCTTGTAGGCAAAGGCACTAGAAATTTGACATCACGAATTTTTTTTGATATTTCAGTAGCTGAATCTATAAGAAGTTGAGCATGCCACTTCACCTCTCCTTGTCTACTCCCTGGTAAAAGCGCAATAACCTTGTAAGTATTAATAATTTTAAGCTTATCTTGTGCTTTCTTTTTATTTGGATTGAACGGAATCATCTCAGCAAGTGGATGACCGACGAAGGTTGCTTGAATATTTGCTTTTGAGTAAATATTTTTTTCGAATGGAAATATGGTCAGTATATGATCTATAGATTTTTTAATTTTTCTAAGTCGATTTCCTCTCCATGCCCAAATTGAAGGGCTTACGTAATGGATCACAGGCACGCCTTTTTTCTTTAGTTGCTTTTCAATCCAAAAATTAAAATCAGGCGCATCAACACCAATAAATAGATCAGGCTTTTCATTTAAAATTTGTTTTAGAAGAGTCTTTCTTAGCTTTATGAGATGAAATAATTTTCTAAAGGCTTCAAAATAACCTCTTACAGAAAGCTCTTCCATCAGAAAGAATGAGTTTGCACCCTCTTTCATCATTTTTGGTCCAGCTATACCAATAAATTTAAGGTCAGAACGAACTGATTTTAATGATTTGATTAAGTGACTTCCGAGCAAATCTCCGGAAGACTCTCCGGCAACTATAGCAATCGTTTTCATTATTAGCGAATAATACCGCGAGTAGATTTTGAAATAAATTCTAAATAAAGATTAAGTGCTTCGGCATCCTTACTTAACAATTTAATTTTTTCTTCAGCCTCGTTAAGAGAGAGTCCTTGCCGATATAAAACTTTATAAGCTTCTTTAATTTTGGCGATTATTTTTGGGTCAAATCCCCTTCTTTTTAAGCCTTCGGCATTAATTCCATTTGGCTTTGCATCATAACCTGCAGCAATAACATATGGGGGTATGTCTTTAAAAACAACTGTATTTACCGCTGTAATAATATGGCTACCAATTTTACAAAATTGATGCACCAGAGTAAACCCACCTAATATTGCATAATCATCGATTGATACATGGCCAGCAAGAGATGTATTATTTGCAAGTATGGTGTGATTTTTAATTTCGCAATCATGGGCAATATGCACGTAAGCCATAATCCAATTATCATTACCTATTTTTGTTAAGCTTTGATCTTGAGAGGTCCCTCGATTGAAAGTGCAAAACTCTCTAATCGTATTGTTGTCACCAATCTCTAAAAATGTTTTTTCTTGATTGTATTTTTTATCTTGGGGCGATTCACCAATGGAACTGTAATGGTATATCTGATTATTTTTTCCGATTGTAGTATTTCCAGTAATTGTCACATGATTACCAATGACTGAGCCCGCTCCAATACTTACATCTGCATCAATAATTGAATAAGGGCCAACTTTAACGCTAGAATCTAAATTGGCTTTGGAGTTAACAATTGCGGTAGGATGAATCAAAATAATATTACAACTTTATAGGTTTATTTTTTTTCGATGGGCTTTAAGATGCACATCATACTTGCTTCTGCTACTACGTCATCATTAACTTTAGCAACTGCAATATATTTCCATATACCTTTTAGGACGCGGTCAATTTTTACATGGATAATAAGTTGGTCACCAGGAGAAACTGGTTTTTTAAAGCGTGCATTATCTATTCCGGCAAAATAATAAACTGAATCGTCTGATGGTTTTGTATCCATTGTCTTAAAGGACAAAATAGCTGCGGCTTGAGCCATCGCCTCTACAATCAAAACACCTGGCATCACAGGATAATAAGGGAAATGTCCTGGAAAAAAAGGCTCATTAATTGAAACATTTTTAATGGCGAAAATCTCCTTGCCAAGCTCCATTGAAATCACTCTATCAATAAGCACAAAAGGATATCTGTGAGGTAAGTGATTTAAAATTTCATGTATATCCATTGCGGTATTTTCAGCCATCTTTGCTATTCCTATTATTTTAGTCTTCTAATTTTTGCTGCAGTTTTAAGCCATGCTTCATGATCTTGGAAAGGCATAAGCGCAGTGTAAGTGCCGGGATTTTTTATTGATCTTGTAATCATTGAGCCAGGTGAAATCGTGACATTATCTGTAATTGATAAGTGCCCTAAGATCATAGCAGCTCCTCCAATAGCACAATTTTTACCAATTTTAGCACTACCAGCAATACCCACACACCCTGCGATAATTGTATTTTCGCCAATAATACAGTTGTGTCCAATTTGCACTAAATTGTCAATTTTAACGCCACTAGAGATAATAGTATCATCTAAAGCGCCGCGATCTATGGTTGAATTTGAACCAACATCAACGTTATCACCTAAAACAACTTTTCCTATTTGAGGTATGGCCAGCCATTTGTCATTATCTTTTGCATAACCAAAACCATCTGATCCAATCACAGCGCCGGCATAAAGAGTGCAATTTTTACCGATAACTGTATTTGTCTTTATTACAACATTAGGATGAATGGTTGAATTATCGCCAATGATATTATCGCTTTCAATTATGGCTCCAGCATGCACAGTAACGCCATCGGCAATAGAAACATTTTCCTCGATAATAACATTTGGACCAATATAAATATCTTTGCCTAGCTTGCAAGTAGAGTGAATAATTGCAGACTTGTGAATTTCTTTTTTTAATATTTTAATAGGATTTAAAAGTCGAGATATTTTTGCAAAATACAGATAAGGATTATCTGAAACTATGCAAGCACCGGCATGAAGTGAACAACTTTCTCTATTAAGGATTACAAGCGCTGCTTTTGTATTTTTTAATAGATCCAGATATTTAGAGCTATTAAAAAAACTTACTGAATTTTTATTGGCTGATTCTAATGAGGCAACAGAGTTAATAAGAATATTAGAATCGCCTATTAACTCACCGCCTAATTGCTTTATTAGATCACCAGATGTGATTGATTGGCCCATACGAACAATTTAGGCCAACGATTATTTTTTACCTAATGACTTGAGGATCTTATCTGTAATGTCAATTTTTTCACTTGCATAAGCAACGCCGTTATATAAAACAAGGTCGAAGCTTTCTGCTTTAGCTACTGAAGTCACAGCTTTATTAATTTGCTCTTGAAGTCCGCCAAGTTCTTCATTTCTTCTAATATTAATATCTTCTCTTAATTCGCGTTCTTTACGTTGAACGTCTACGCGAAGCTGAGAAAGTGACTT
>DAIOGA010000007.1:0-37670 GCA_036745495.1 Candidatus Methylopumilus sp. | reverse complement strand
GCGCCCGAAGAGATTCGAACTCCTGACCCCTTGGTTCGTAGCCAAGTACTCTATCCAGCTGAGCTACGGGCGCGTGGTGACATTATAACTTAATGATATTGAATAATGGCGGAGAGCGAGGGATTCGAACCCTCGATACAGGTTTAAGCCCGTATGCTTCCTTAGCAGGGAAGTGCCTTCGACCACTCGGCCAGCTCTCCAGAAGCGCGAACGATACGCTAAATTGCTTTAAAAATCAATTTTTAACGCCTATGCGTCAAGTCCAAAAGCTTTATGAAGCGCTCTTACCGCAAGTTCTAAATATTTCTCATCTATAAGTACTGAAATTTTTATCTCACTTGTTGAGATCATATCGATATTAATACCTTCTTCGGACAATGTTCTAAACATTTGGCTTGCAACACCAACATGTGAACGCATACCAACACCTACAATAGAGACTTTTGCAATTTTATCGTTTCCATTTACCTCTTTAGCGCCCACATGATTCTTAACCTTTTCGTTAAGAATTGTTAGGGCCTTATTTAAATCATTTTTATTAACAGTAAATGTAAAATCTGTCGTTCCAACTGCACCTATGTTTTGAATGATCATATCGACGTCAATATTAGCATCTGCAATAGGGCCTAGTATTTGATAAGCAATGCCTGGTTTATCCGGTACCCCAAGAATGGTTACTTTTGCTTCATCACGATTAAAAGCAATACCTGAAATAATGGGCTGTTCCATATTATTTTTTTCCTCAAATGTAATTAAAGTACCATCACCTTCTTCCTCAAAACTTGATAGCACTCTTAACTTAACTTTGTATTTACCTGCGAATTCGACAGATCTAATTTGAAGTACTTTTGATCCTAGACTTGCCATTTCAAGCATTTCTTCAAAAGTAATTGAATCTAATTTTTTAGCTTCAGGCACAACTCTTGGATCTGTCGTATAAATGCCATCAACATCTGTATAAATTTGACATTCATCGGCCTTAAGAGCGGCTGCGAGTGCAACGCCAGTAGTATCGGAGCCTCCACGCCCAAGAGTGGTAATATTACCTTTTTCATCTACGCCTTGAAATCCAGCAACGACAACGACATAGCCGTTATCTAAATCATCTTGAATATTGTCATGATCAATTTTTAAAATTCTTGCTTTAGTGTGAGCATCATCCGTGAGAATTCTGACTTGAGAGCCGGTATAGCTTTTGGCTTTGATACCAAGGTCAATTAATGCAAGAGCTGTCATGCCAATGCTCACTTGTTCGCCTGTAGATACCATTACATCTAGTTCACGAGGATCAGGTTCTGCCATAATTTCTTTGGCTAAACCAATGAGCCTGTTAGTTTCTCCAGACATTGCAGAAACTACAACTACCACTTGGTGTCCGAGTGACTTATATCGAGCTACGCGTCTTGCAACAGCCCGAATTCTTTCTGGTGTTCCAACTGAAGTGCCACCATATTTTTGTACAATTAAACTCATAAATTTTAATTAAGAATTATTTTCTTTATTTTAGTTAAGCAATCATTGAAAGCTTGATCAATAAGTTCTGGTTTTGATCCACCAGCCATTGCTAAGTCAGGCTTGCCACCGCCTTTACCTCCAATTGAAATTGCTAATTCACTAGCAATTTCACCCGCTTTTATTTTACTTACAAGGTCCTGTGTCACACCAACGGCTAAAGTGACCTTGCCTTGATCAACACCACTTAAAATTATAACTGCACTTTTAAGTTCTGATTTAAGTTTATCAATGGTCTCTCGTAAGCCCTGCGGATCAAAAGCACCTAATTTTTCCATTACGACTTTAATGTCTCCTACGGAAATAGCTTTTTTAGATAAATTACCGCTTTCAGAAGATGTAATTTTTGATTTCAATTGTTGGATATTTTTTTCTTGCTCTTTTATCTGTTCTTGAATTTGATCAATTTTGTTTAAAAGTTCTGTGGAAGGCACTTTAAGGTCATGAGCTAGACGATCAATGATTGAAACATGCTCATTCATGTAATGAATAACATTAAATCCCGTTGTCGCTTCAATACGTCGAATACCAGATGAAATTCCTGTCTCTGAAATAATTTTAAAGGCACCAATATCGCCTGTTCTTTTTACATGCGTTCCGCCACATAACTCTTTGCTTGATCCTATGCTAAGGACTCTAACCTCATCAGAATATTTTTCACCAAAGAGCATCATGGCACCACTTTTCTTAGCATCATCTAAATGCATTGTTTGAGCTTCGGTATCAGTATTGTTAAGTATTTCTTGGTTCACAAACATTTCGACAGATTTAATTTCATCCGCACTTAATGGATGAGGGTGAGAAAAGTCAAAGCGTGTTTTAATAGCATCAACGAGAGATCCTTTTTGTTCTACATGAGCGCCTAAAGTATTTTTTAAAGCTTTATGAAGTAAATGAGTTGCTGAATGATTGCGCATAATATTTTTTCTTATGTCATTTTCAACTGAGGCTGTAACATCATCAGAAACTTTTATGCTATTTGTTTCAACAACACCATAATGCGCGAAAATTTTTGCTTTAATTTTTTGTGTATCTTCAACTCTAAAAAGACCATTTGAAGTTTTAATGAAACCTCTGTCACCCACTTGACCCCCAGATTCTGCATAGAAAGGAGTGGTATCAAGAATGACAATACCTAAATCGCCTTTGACAAGTTCTTTTTTAGATTCATCTTCTTTAAATAAAGCCAGCACTCTAGCTTTGCATTCAGTGACTTCATAACCTTTAAATTCTGTAGCTTCTCCACTATAGTCGACGTTCATTTTCATTTTAAATTTATTGGAAGATCGAGCCATTGACTTTTGCGCTTCCATTGCCGCATCGAAACTTTTTTGGTCAATTGAAATATTCTTTTCTCGACAAATATCAGCGGTTAGATCGAGAGGAAATCCAAAAGTGTCATGCAGTTTAAAAGCAATTTGACCGTCAAAAGTTTTTTGATTTTTTTGAGTAAGTTTTTGAATAGACTCCTCCAGAATATTCATGCCATTTTCAATAGTTTCGAAGAATCGTTCTTCTTCTTGCATAAGTGACAATGCAATTTTCTGTTTATTTTTTTCAATGTCAGGATAAGCTTTGCCTAACATATGCACAACATCATCAACTAATTTATAAAAGAAAGGTTGTCTGCAGCCTAGCTTATATCCGTGTCTTATAGCTCTACGAATAATTCTTCTTAAAACATATCCGCGACCTTCGTTGCTTGGAATCACACCATCCGAAATTAAAAATGTGCAAGCGCGTATATGATCTGACAACACCTTTAATGAAGGATGAGTGATGTTAGACGTTTTTGTAATATTTGCCGCTGATCGAATGAGTGGCACAAACAAATCTGTTTCATAATTAGCATGCACACCTTGAAGCACGGCACTGATCCGCTCTAGACCCATGCCTGTATCTACCGAAGGTTTTGGCAGCGCATGCATGACACCTTTTTCATCGCGGTTATATTGCATAAAAACAATATTCCAAATTTCAATGAAACGATCGCCATCTTCATCTTTAGATCCAGGAGGTCCACCAGGTATATGATTTCCGTGGTCATAGAAAATTTCGGTACATGGACCACATGGGCCTGTATCACCCATCATCCAAAAATTATCCGATGCATATTTGGCGCCTTTATTATCACCAATGCGGATAATTTTTTCAGGCTGAATGCCGATTATTTTGGCCCAGATGTCATAAGCTTCATCATCTTCACTGTAGACTGTAACCAGAAGTCTTTCTTTGGGTATTTTGTAAATTTCAGTGAGGAGTTCCCATGCATACTGAATGGCATCTTTTTTAAAATAATCACCAAAACTAAAGTTTCCGAGCATTTCAAAAAAAGTGTGATGTCTTGCTGTATACCCCACGTTTTCTAAGTCGTTATGTTTTCCACCCGCTCTGACACATTTTTGGCTTGAAGTTGCTCTTGAATAGTTACGTTTATCGAAACCTAAGAATACATCTTTGAATTGATTCATACCTGCATTTGTAAATAGCAAAGTAGGGTCTTCTCCAGGAACCAATGAGCTTGAAGTTACAACTTGATGTTGTTTTTTCTTAAAAAAATCTAGAAATATATTTCTAATTTCTTCGCTAGAAAGCATTGAATGATTTAATGAGGTCGACATACGCTAACTATTCTTCCTTGGCGTTCAATATTTTTTTTATGAGAGAAACATCAAATCCGCGACTTTGAAGGAAGCGAGCTTGTTTTGACCATTCCTCTTTAGAGGATGGGAGAAATTTAAATTTTTTTTGCCAAACCTGTTTTGCATATAATAATTCTTGGTTTTTAAGGGGGCTAAGGTATCGCTCAATAAGAGCCTGGTCTATCCCTTTTTCTTCAAGTTCCCTAACAATTTTATAACGCCCAAATTTATTCTTTTTTGCATGAATAAATTGTTCGCAATACCGCTCATTAGAAAGCCATCCTTCGGATACTAAAGATGACAAAAAAAGATCTAACGCCTCTTCATTCAATTCAAGCGTTTGAGCGTATTCACTTAATTTTAATTTTAATTCGAGATGCGAATATTCTCTTTTTGCTAGGTAATAAAGCGATCTTTTTTTAAGTAAAATTAAAGGATTATTTTTTGTGTTACTCAGTTTCGTCAGTTTCCTGCGGCGCAGTCATTGCTTCGCTCAGAGCTGATGAGTTCGCTCTAATCTTATCTTCAATTTCTTGAGCAATTTTTGGATTTTCTTTTAAAAACTCTCTTGCGTTATCCTTGCCTTGACCAATCTTTTCGCCGTTATAGCTATACCATGCGCCTGCTTTCTCAATAAATTTCAATTGAGCGCCAATTTCAATGATTTCACCTTCTCTTGAAATACCTTCACCATAAAGCACATCAAATTCTGCTTGTTTAAATGGAGGAGCGACTTTATTTTTAACCACTTTAACTCTTGTTTCAGCACCCACAACTTCATCACCTTTTTTAATTGCACCAATGCGACGAATATCAAGCCTTACAGAAGCGTAAAATTTAAGAGCATTGCCACCGGTTGTTGTTTCAGGATTTCCAAACATTACGCCAATCTTCATACGAATTTGATTAATAAATATGACAAGTGTATTTGTTTTTTTAATATTGCCTGTTAATTTTCTTAATGCTTGAGACATCAGCCGAGCCTGAAGCCCCATATGTGAATCACCCATTTCACCTTCAATTTCTGCGCGTGGTGTTAAAGCTGCTACCGAGTCAACCACCACAATATCTACCGAACCACTTCTTACAAGCATATCTGCAATTTCAAGCGCTTGCTCACCTGTATCAGGCTGAGAAATGAGTAAGTCTGGAACAACAACCCCTAATTTGGCTGCGTACTGAGGGTCAAGGGCATGTTCAGCATCAATAAAGGCAGCTACACCACCTAGTTTTTGCATCTGAGCAATAACGGATAGGGTTAAAGAGGTCTTGCCTGATGATTCTGGACCATATATTTCAACAACACGTCCTCTAGGAAGGCCGCCAATGCCAAGTGCTATATCAAGACCTAAAGAGCCTGTTGAAACAGACTGAATATCTTCGATGACATCGGAATCATCCATCCTCATGACAGAGCCTTTTCCGAATTGTTTTTCGATCTGCGCTAACGCTGCAGCGAGTGCTTTACTTTTATTGTCATCCATCTATATTTGCCTTTAATTAAAGTGTTTTTATCACTAATAATTATTTCATACTTGGGGGTTTAAAGTAAGCGCTAAGACCTGATTTAGTGCAAATAGACAAGAAGATTTACGTATGTTTTCTCTTGATCCAGGGAAGATTTTTGAAGCATTAAAAACGACCTTATTTTGATAAGCAATAGCAAAGAAAACAGTGCCCACAGGCTTATCAATTGATCCTCCTGAAGGACCGGCGATGCCAGTAATTGATAAAGCGATATCAGCGTGACTCGCATCGAGTGCCCCTAATGCCATTTCTGATGCAATTTCCTTACTTACTGCGCCGAATTTTGAGAGTGTATTTTGGTTAACCTTAAGCAATTCTATTTTTGACTCATTGCTATAGGTTATAAATCCTCGGTCAAACCAGACAGAGCTCCCAGGAATATTTGTGAGTTGTTGACACACCAATCCTCCGGTGCATGATTCAGCAAGCACAATGCGCAAATTACGCTTATTAAGAGCGCTGCCCAACTGAAAGCATACATCTTGAATTAATGTATGAGCCATTGAATTGAAAAATAAACTATTAGCGCAAAAAAAGCGGCGACATAATCATCGAGCATGATGCCCAATCCGCCGCCTATGCGTCTGTCTATATAACTAATTGGGAAGGGCTTCCAAATATCGAAGATTCTAAAAAGTATAAACAACTCAAAAATTTGAAAAATATTTAAAACGGGATGAGCAATAATTAACATTAAAAAAAAGGCTGAAATTTCATCCCAAACAATAGCACTCGGGTCTTTAAGCTTTAGTGCATGAGCTGTTTGGCTGCAGACAAAAATACCTCCAACTGTAAATAAAAAAGCAACTATTATCTGTATGAAAAAACTATAAGAAAAAATAAATAAATAAAGAGGGATACCGACAAGAGTGCCTAAAGTGCCCGGTGCCTTTTTTGAAAGTCCAGCTCCAAAACCTAGCGCTATAAAATGTGATGGGTGTTTGAGTAAGAATTTAATATTAAGCAAAATGATCAAATCCCTTAGGGTTGAATTTTACTGATTTTCCTTGCTCGCTTAATATACTTAGAGACTTTTTCTTAATGATGGTACCGATTATATTGACAGGAGTGTTTGTTTTTTTTGCAATTTTTTTGATATAAGATCTATTTTTTTTAGCTGCTGTAAATAGTAGTTCATAATCATCGCCACCATTCAATAAAAATTGGTATTGTTTTGTTGTGTGAATAAACTTTTCACATGGTATGTCATTTAGGAATAGAGAGGCGCCTACTTTTGATGCTTTTAAAATATGCCTTAAATCTTGAATAAGACCGTCAGAAATATCAATACAACTATTTGCATAGCGAGATAAATGAGAGCCTAAAGAGGTTTTTGGAATAGGTGTTTCAAGCGCTCTTATACATTTAATTTTTATACGCGGCGGTAGTTTTAATTTGCCTTGAAGACTTGCTAAACCCATTGATGCAAGGCCTAATTGACCCGTTACCCAAATATCGTCATTAATTTTTGCACCAGATCTCAATAAAGCTTCATTTTTTTTGATTTCACCCATAATGGTGATTGAAATACTAAGTGGCCCTTTAGTGGTATCACCCCCAATAAGATCAATGCCGAATTTATCTGCACACTTAAAAAAGCCTGCTGAAAATTTCTTAAGCCAAGCATGATTTATTTTTGGTAATGATATTGATAAAGTAGCCCATTTAGGTGAAGCACCCATTGCTGCGATATCAGACAAATTAACCGCTAATGATTTCCAGCCTAATTGAGATGGATTTGTATTTTTTAGAAAGTGAGTATTTTCTACAAGCATGTCAGAAGAAGTGACTAATTGATAATTCTTTTGAACATTAATCAGTGCTGCATCATCGCCAACACCTAAAGCAGTTTGCTTCGTTTTTTTCTTAAAGTAGCGGTCAATAATTTCAAATTCTGAAGTCATTATTATTTTGCTTTGGGCCTAAAAGTTTTCACAATATATTCATGGGTTTCAATAAAAGGCCCATTTAAAAGATCGATGCAATAAGGCACTGCAGCAAAAATGCCATGTACTATTACTTCACCTTGATCATTTTTTAACCCTTCAAGTGTTTGTGCAATAGATTTAGGCTGGCCAGGCAAATTGATGATAAGTGTATTTTTTCGAATAACGGCAACTTGTCTCGACAGAATTGCAGTTGGAACAAAATGTAAACTGATCTGACGCATTTGTTCGCCAAAGCCAGGCATCTCACGATCTGCAATAGCTAGAGTTGCTTCAGGAGTTACATCTCTTAAAGCAGGCCCTGTACCTCCTGTTGTAAGTACCAAATCGCACAGTTCGGTATCCACAAAATTAATTAATGAAGACTCAATGAGAGATTTTTCATCAGGAATAACTTTTTCTATAGTTTCAAAAGGTGAGCTTAAAGCCTTTTGAAGCCAAGATTTTAGATTGGGAATGCCTTGGTCTTCATATTCGCCTTTTGAAGCTCGATCGCTAATTGAAATGAGTCCAATTTTAGTGAACTTATTTTTCATGATGAGTCATAATTAGTAAAAGCTTGATCATAACATTATCGCCTTGAGAGGGTTCTATGCCATTTAAACTTATTTTTATAATGCTGAATTTATTCAGTATCTTAGCTGTCGCTGAAGAAACAAATGTATTCCAAGCAAATTATCTAACTCAAAGTAATAGCAATTTACATTCATTGCAAAAAAAGCCCGATACTAAAATTTATGCTGGCATGAATAAAGAAAAAGACAATATTAAAATGTTAGAAGATGGATATGATTTAATGGGTACCTCTTCATTTCAAGGGCCATTTGTAGAGCCTAATCAAGCGCTTAAGCATGCTCAGTCTATTGAGGCGGATGTGGTTTTAGTATACGACCGAAAAATAAACGAAATGACTCGATCTGCAAGACTAAGACAGATTCATGATGAAATGAAAAAAGAGCATAAGGGTGAAAAAAATGCTGTGATTGAGGTGAGTGAATCAGATTTAAAAGATAAAAATAGCAAATTTGAATTTTATGCAACGTATTGGGCTAAGTTGCCACAACCTATTTTAGGTTTACACCTTATTAAATTAACCACAAAAAACTCAGACACAAAAGAGACGCAACAGGAAAAGGGTTTAAAAGTTGTTGCAGTTATTAAGGATTCACCGGCTTTTAAAGCAGGCATTCAAAAAGGTGATGTGATAATTGCATTGAATGATGTCAATACTGAATCACCGGAAGATTTTTCTAAATCAGTATTTAAACAACAAGGTAATAAAGTGAAAATAAAATATGCGAGAGATGAAGAAGAAAAAGAAGTGAGCGCAGAACTTAATCGTAGATAACTTTATTTTTCAATAATTTTTTTTATAAGCTTAAATAACTCACGATTATATTTAGGCACCTTGTCTTTATTTTTTTCTTCTATAGCTTCTTTAATAGTATTTAATAAAATTAATTTTTCTTCAGTAGGAAATACAGTTAAGAAATCATTAATGCTCTCAGGCTCTTGAACTAATTTTTTTCGCCACAATTCTATGTTATGAAAATGTTGTTTTTCTTTAAGTTCTTGTTGATCCCAAAACGTCATAATGGTATTTAATTCAGTTGAATCAAAATTTCTCATGAGCTTGCCTATATATTGACTTTGGCGCCTTTTGGCACCATTGCTTGTAATTTTTTGCATGTCTAGAATGGCTTCAAATAAATTTGGAGGCAAATTTAGCGCTTTTAATTTGGATGAAGATAATTCACACAATTTTAATCCAAGGGATTGAAGATTCTCAGCCTCGAGCTTAAGTTGCGTCCTGCTGACAGTTTTTTTTTCTAAATCCTTATCTTTTGCCATATGAATGTAAGTGAGCTTAAAGAGTGACTATTTCTAAGTTATGATAACAGGGTTTACTTTTTCTTCTATCAAGACATGAAAAAAAATCAATTTGATTTGGAACATCTTAAAAAAATTGCTGACCATACTTTATGTTATGCAAAAAAAATTGGTGCGACTTCATCCGAAGTGGAAGTTAGTTATGGGACTGGCAAAAATATTTCTGTACGCTTAGGTAGCCTTGAAACTCTAGAAATTAATAGAGATAAAGGATTCTCTGTCACACTTTATAATGGTTACCGAAAAGGTAGTTCAAGTTCGTCTGATTTATCCATGCAAAGTATTGAAGATACTGTAGACGCCGCTTTTAATATTGCACGCTACACAGCAGAAGATCCTTTATTTGGTCTTGCCGATAAAAATCTTATGGCAACCGATATGAAAGATCTGGATCTTCATAACGCGTGGGATATTTCTATAGATCATATGATTGATCTAGCTCAAACATGTGAGGCGGCTGCGCTTGATGTGAGTCGAAAAATTAATAATTCCGAAGGTGCGAGCATTTCTTCTTCCGAAGGTATTTTTATTTATGCAAATAGCCATGGTTTTATGGGGGGGTATCCAACATCGAGACATTCAATTGGTTGTTCCGTAATTGCAGAAGAAGCATCAATGATGCAGAGAGATTATTGGTATTCATCAGCAAGACATGTTGAGGATTTGGAATCCGTTGAATCTATCGGGAAGATGGCCGGGACTCGAACTCTCTCTCGATTAGGCGCCAAAAAAATTGACACCTGTCATGCGCCAGTAATTTTTGAAGCACCAATAGCCACGGGACTTATCTCATCTCTTGTTTCGGCTATATCAGGGGGTAACTTATATCGCCAATCCTCATTTCTTTTAAATTCTCTTGGACAAAAGGTAGCGAGCGATCAATTAACGATTGAAGAAAATCCATTTCTTTTGCGTGGAGATGCTAGCTCTGTCTTTGATGATGAGGGAGTGGCAACGCATTCAAGATTATTAGTTGATCAAGGCATTATTAATGGATATCTTCTGTCTTCTTTTTCTGCAAAGAAGCTAGGCATGCAATCAACGGGCAATGCTGGTGGAGCTCACAATTTAATTGTAAAGACAGGCAGTAAAAATTTAAGCGAGCTTATCAAAACAATGCACAAAGGGTTGCTTGTGACCGAGCTTCTAGGCCATGGATTGAATATGGTAACGGGTGATTATTCTAGGGGTGCTGCAGGTTACTGGGTAGAAGACGGGATAATTGCATATCCAGTTGAGGAGATTACGATTGCAGGTAATATGAAAGATATGTTAAAACAGATTGTTGCGATTGGGAATGATGTTTACAGGAATGGATCGAAACACACAGGCTCAATATTACTAGAAGCAATGAGCATTGCTTCTAGTTAATCGGTATTAATGAGCAATTGGAACTGAGTAGGGTTTAACACCCTCGTCACCATCTTTTTCACCACTTACTTTGTGATCTCTATATTGCAAGTACGTATCTCGCATGAATGCGTAAGGATCGAATGCTTGGTCACGAATATCGGTATCTTCAAGAAGATCTGCACGCATATCAATAACTTGGATGCCTACTGTTACATAACGCGAAGTATCATCGTTAATATATGAAACTGGATCAAAAAGGAATTCGTCGGTAATAAAGCCAATACCATCACGAGTGCTTGAAGGCCCAATCAATGGAAGTACTAAATAAGCGCCGCTATCAAAGCCATAGCGACCTAGTGTTTGACCAAAGTCAGCTTGAGTTCTAACACCCCCGCTCATAGAGTGAACATCAATAACACCCAGCAAACCAACCGTAGTATTAACTGCTACGCGACCCGCTGTATTTAAAGCTTCTTTTACTTTAAATTGTAAAAGCTCGTTAATTGCAGTAATGACATCTCGGGTATTGCTAAAGAAGTTATGAATACCTTTTTGAACAATATTTGGTGTAGCTGCTTGATAGCCTTTAGCGACCGGTTTTAGTGCAACGTTATCGACCACATCATTGAATTTGTAAATTGTACGGTTAAGACCTTCTAGAGGGTCTCTGTTTTGTTGTGAAGCACAACCAAACATAAAAAAAGTGACTAGGATTGCTAGGGTAAATTTGCTGAAGTATTTTGTCATGTGTATGTATTACTTAAATATAAAGCAAATTATCAATGAATGTTGTTTTTTTGTCTATAACTTATTGAAAATAAAGGCTCGGAGGCTTTTTATGTTGTATAAAAACAACACCCTAACTTTTAACAGATTTATATAGGGCTAAGGCCTTAATCCTCTGAGACGCATGGTCAACGACGGGCTTATGGGGGTAGTCAGTTTTTTCGATATTTTGACTGAGCCATGGGGTATGAATTTCATCATCAGCAAATTTATCCAATTCAGGGATATATTTCTTTATGAATTTACCTTGCGGATCGAATCTTAAAGATTGCGTAATTGGGTTAAAAATTCTAAACCACGGTTGAGCATCGCATCCAGTAGAAGCCGCCCATTGCCAGCCGCCATTATTAGCGCTTAAGTCGAAATCAATCAATTTTTCTGCAAAATAAGCTTCACCCCATCTCCAATCGACGAGTAGATCTTTGACTAAAAAAGAAGCAGCAATCATTCGAAGTCTGTTATGCATAAAACCCGTTTGGTTAAGCTGCCTCATTGCTGCATCTACAATAGGGTAGCCCGTTTTCCCCTCAGTCCATGCCTTATAATAATCAGGATTGTTTTCAAAAGCGATCGATTCATATTCTTTTTTAAAAGCCTTACCGAGCGCCACATCAGGGCGATGAAATAAAATTTGAAAATAAAATTCACGCCATATCAATTCATTTAGCCAAGTTTCACTCCCCTCACTAAAAGACTCTAAAGCTAATCGAAAGAGTTGTCTGATGGAGATTGTTCCAAATCGTAAATGAACAGACAAATAAGAAACGCCTTTAATTGCAGGATAATCACGCGTTTTTTTATAAAACGCTATTCTTTCTTTAAAATCTTCGACGAGTAATTTTCCTCCGGTCATACCTGTATGAACTTTAATTTTGCTGAGATTGGTTGTTTGGAATCCCATATCTTTGAGAGTTAGCAGGGGATCTGATTTAAATTGAGCAAGATTTTTGATAAACGGCTCAATATCAAAACGAGGAAGAGTAGTTTGGTTAAGTTTTTTTAAGTAATTATTTTTGTAAGGCGTAAAAACGGTATAAGGTTTTTCGAGCGCTGTGAGAATTTCGTCTTTTTCAAAAACGACTTGATCTTTAAAATCATAAAACGCAATATTTTTTTTAATAGCAAGGTTTTTTATTGCTTCATCTCGTTTAATAGCTTGTGGCTCATAATCTCTATTAGTGTAGATTACTTCAATTTTGAATTCATCAATTGCTCGGGATATAGCATCGGAAGCTAGATCATATGTCACAATTAAATCAGATTTTTTTTCTCTAAGACTTTCTTTAAGTTCTTTAACGCTTTCCCAAATAAATTCAACACGCCTGTCTTCTTTATTCTTTAAAGCATTTAAAATTTCTTTGTCAAAAATAAAAATACAAAAAACATAATTAGATTCTTGTAACGCATGGGATAAAGCAGCATGATCGTAATCACGCAAATCTCTTCTAAACCAAACAAGTGAATTGTTATATTTTTTATTCACGATGATAAGGGTGATTTTCTAAAATAGAGCGTGCTCGATATAATTGCTCTGCAATTAAAACTCTAACAAATGCATGAGGGAAAGTTGATTTAGAGAGGCTCCATGTGAGATTAGCTTTGTGAAGAATATTTTCATGAATACCGTCTGCGCCACCAATTATAAACGCGATATATTTAAAATGTTCAGACCAATGTTCTAATTTCTGAGCAAACTCTTGCGATGAGAATTGCATGCCTTTTTCATCAAGCACAATTAAAAATTCTTTATCAAGGTGAGATAAAATTTTTTCAGCCTCACTCAATTTTTTTTGCTCTACAGAGTCAAATTTTTTTTCAGGCTTGATTTCTATAAGCTGGGGAGAAAAGTCGCGATCAAGTTTTGAAATATAACTATCAAAAGCTTCGTTAATCCAGCTTGGCATTTTATTGCCAATTGAAATGATTTTAATTTTCAATGAAGCGAGCTAATTTTTTTAGTGGATTGCTTTTTAGGAGGCTCTGCCCATAACTGCTCGAGGTTGTAATAGGCACGTGTCGTAGGAAGCATAATATGAACAATCACATCATCTACATCTACAAGAACCCATTCGCCTTCTTTCTCACCTTCAACACCGTTGATATGTACATCAAGTGACTTCATTTTTTCGCAAACATTATGCGCAAGCGCTTTTGTCTGTCTGATTGAGTTTGCGCTAGCAATCACCATAAAACTTGTCACAGTTGTAATTTTTCTCACATCAATGACCTCTATATCAAATGCTTTGATGTCTTCAAGCGCCTCAACCACCGCTTTTTTAATATCGTTCAAAGTCATCGATAATTAAGCGGCTTGAATCTGAATAGAGTCTTTTTTTGCAATAATTTGATTTTTCTCATTAACGTAAACAAGAGCAGGCTTGTATTTTTCAAGCTCTAGTTCCGAGTAATTTGCATAGGTTGCAATAATAATGAGATCGCCCGGATTAGCTTTGTGAGCAGCTGCCCCATTAATAGATATAACACCCGAATTTCTTTGCGCCTTAATAGCATAAGTAGTAAAACGCTCGCCATTCGTAATATTGTAGATAGCAATTTGTTCGTATTCTCTAATTTGGGCTGCTTCAAGCAATGTTTCATCAATCGCACATGAGCCTTCATATTCAAGCTCAGAATGCGTCACTTGAACACGATGAAGCTTAGATTTGAGCATGATTCTTTGCATAATTTGGACTTCAAAACTAGATCTAAAGGAATTCCTATTATAGCTAGTTCAACCCTGGATGCAAAATTCAATGTTATCAATAAGGCGAACAGACCCTAGCGTTGCAGCTCCTAAAATAACCATTTGATTTTCATTATGAATCGGAGTTTTAAGCGATTGGGCTGAGCGAATAGCTAAATAATCAACCATCCAGCCAGAAGCATTTAATAATCTCATGGCATCCTCTTCGATTTCTTTAAACGAAGAAGTTTTTTGCATGGCTTTATCTTTCATTACATTCATGAATTGAAACAATTGAGAAGCTTTTTTTCTATTTTCTTCTGAGAGCAAATTATTTCTTGAGCTCTTAGCTAGACCATCTTTATCTCGGACTGTATCAATGCCTATGATATGAATAGGGTAGTTAAGTTGTTTTACTAATTCTTTAATTAAAAATAGTTGCTGAAAGTCTTTTTTTCCAAAGAAAGCTAATTCGGGTTGAATGAGGTTAAATAATTTGCAGACAATGGTAGCGACACCATTAAAATGACCCGGTCTAAATCTTCCACACAAATCATTCGCAATATCTGGTAATTGAATTTCAATTGTTTGCAAAGGACCGAGAATATCTTCTCTGGATGGCACAAATACGAATGGCACATCTAATTTTTGAAGCATCAACAAATCTTTATCCAATGTGCGCGGATAGTTTTTAAAATCTTCTTTTGAATTAAATTGAAGCGGATTAATAAAGATACTTACAACGACATGCTTAGTTTTTTTTAATGCCTCTTCAATAAGTTTCAGATGCCCCTCATGAAGATTTCCCATAGTGGGAACAAACGCAATATGAGTTAATATTTTTAAGGCTTCTATTAATTCATTTTGTGTATGAATAACACGCATTTTTAGGAATGATTTTTGATAGATTTTAGAAGAAGATCTTTTACATCAATAGACTTATTTGACTGAAGCGAATCATTCAAATAAAGATCATGCGATGTATCTGAATTCATCAATAAGTCATACAAAATAAAAACTTCACCATCACAGGTCTTGCCTGAATGAAATCCGATAGTGGGAATTGATATTGTTTGCGTAATTTTTTTCGCAATGCTTTCAGGTATAGAAGAGAGAACCAACATATCAACCCCAGATCTTTCAAGCACGTTTGCATCCTCAACAATAGTTTCTAAAGCTTTTTTCATTGCATCTTCAATTTGAGCATGATTCATGCCTTGAGTAAATTGAGGCATAAATCCAATATGTCCACAGACTTTAATGTCTTTTGCTTTTAAGTGTTGAACGACAGGGGCTATTGATGCACCACCCTCGAGCTTCACCATATTTGCTCCTGCTTCAATCAGCGCTAAAGCGCATTTATAAGCAAGATCATTATTTTCATAAGTGTGAATGGGTAGATCACTTATAATGAACGTTGATTTAGCTCCCTGCGCTACCGCTCGAGTATGATAAATCATGTCATTTAATGACACATTGTGTGTATTGATATCTCCCTTGATGAACATTCCCAAAGAGTCGCCTACTAAAAGAGCATGGACTTTTATTGACTCTAATATTTTTGCAAATGAAGCATCGTAGCAAGTCAGCATGGTAATTTTTTTACCACTATTTTTCATAGATTTAAGAGACGTTAAATTCATAAAAGCTGGGGATTAAAAAATTCTCGATTGCTTTTGATATTCATGATTCGTTCAATTAAAAGATCAATAGCATTTTTGTCTTTTAGGATGTTTAAATTTTCATTATTAAGAATCAAGACAGGTGAATGGTCATAGCTATGGAAAAATTGGCTATATGACTCTGCGATTGTTTCAAGGTATTCAGTTGAAATATCCATTTCAAAATCAATGCTTCTTTTTTTTATTCTTTTTTCTAAAGTTTCTATAGATGTTTGAATATAAATAATGAGATCTGGTTTAGGTGCTTTCAGTTGCAAGTGAGAAAAGATTTGATGGTAAAGATTAAACTCTTCTTCATCTAAATTAATTTTTGCAAAGATAGGATCTTTTTCAAGAAAAAAGTCTGCAATTGTTGATTCCTTAAACATATCTTTTTGCCCAATTTTTTTTATTTGATCGGCTCTTTGGAATAGAAAAAATAATTGAGTAGATAAGGCATGTCGCTTCATGTCTTCATAGAATTTAGGCAAGAAAGGATTTTTTTCAGCTTTTTCGCTTAGAAAGTTAACTGAAAATCGATCGGCTAAAATTTTTGCAAGTGTGGATTTTCCAGAGCCAATTGGCCCCTCAACGACAATATAAGGAAATTTATCAAAAATATTCATAAAGTTATGCGCTTGGCAATTTTAGGATCAAGTTCTTTGGCTATTTTAGCGATATCTCCTATAAGGGGAATAGTAATATTTCCATCAATTTCTTGGAGAGGGAAAATCACAAAAGCTCGCTCATGCATTTTCGGATGAGGAATAGTAAGTTCTGGACTATTTAGCCTTATATCTCCAAAAAGAAGGATATCTAAGTCGAGGGTTCTTGGAGCATTTGGAAATGAACGCTCCCTTTTATGCAAATGTTCTATCGTTTGAAGCTCTGATAAAAGCTCATGAGGACTGAGCTCTGTTTCAATCAAGACTACTGCATTTATAAAATCAGGTTGGTCTTTGTAACCTGAGGGCAAGCTGGAATAACAACTTGATTTCTTTATAAGTACACTCTTAGGCATACTTCCAATTTCATCGAATGCAGTGATTACCTGATCCAGTGGATTTAGAAGATTGCTTCCTATTGCAATGTAAGCTAGAACGCTCATCTTAAGTTATTTGCGGGTAAGCTCTTTAACCATTAATGATTTTTCATGATGATCAGCATCAATAAAATTTGTCCACCATATACCAATACTGTGGTCGAGCTCGTTAGACTGACATCTCAATAACATAAAATCATAAGCGGCTCTAAATCTTGGATGAAGCAATAATCGATATATTTTTTTTGGAGATTGATTTTCAAAACGAGGTTGCAATCGCCATATCTCCTTCATGGTAATAGTGAAGCGTTTGTGAATGGGAAAGAGTTTAATTTGTTTTTCGATTACTTCATCAATAGCTTGGTTAAGGCCCGCAATAGAATGTTTAAGCTCAATTTTATATTGATCCCATAATTGATGAACTTGATGCCACAACAAAAATGAAAATAAGAAGCTTGGATTACAAGATTTGTCTTGATTAATTCTCAAGTCTGTATTTTTAAGACCATTTGAGATAAAAAGATCACTTTCTTTTGATTCAGTCTCAGGTGATAAAAAAAACTGTGAGTAGATATTTTCGTCACACAGGACTTTGTAGCTATTTAATGCGTGACCGGTTAAGAAAAATTTAATGACTTCATCAAATAATCTTGAATGAGGAATCTCATGAAGCAAAGGTACAATTTTTTTGATAGGGCTTCTTGAGCCGCTATTAAGAGACATATTAAGTTTTGCACATACACGGAATGCTCTTAATATTCGAATCGGGTCTTCTTGATAGCGCTTTTCCGGATCTCCAATAATACGAATAATGCCATGCTTAAGATCCTCAAGTCCGTCATGAAAATCTACAAGCTTATGATTGGTTGGACTATAAAACATTGCATTGATGGTAAAGTCTCGTCTCATCGCATCTTCTTCTATGGTTCCAAAGTGGTTATCGTCTTTAATGACTGAGCCGTCAGCTTGAGGAATTTCTTTTTGTTGAGAGCGGTATGTGGAAACTTCAATCACTTCTCGCCCATAAATTACATGCACTAATTGAAAGCGCCTACCAATCATTCTGGAGCGTCTAAATAAATGATGTATTTGATCCGGGGTGGCGTTTGTAACCACATCAAAATCTTTAGGTTTAATTCCAAAAAGAAGGTCTCGCACAGCTCCACCTACAAGATAAGCTTCAAAGCCGTTGTCTTCTAAAACTTCTATAGTTTTTATTGCGTGGATACTAATAAGACTAATATCGATTTTTTTAAAATCGATTTCAAAATTAGATTTTTTAGTTTTTTTAAATTTTTTAAAAAAGGATTTGAGTATAGGAGGAGCGGATGACATTAATGGAGATCTATATTAGCTAATATTTTTTTTCCAAAAAACATCTTTAACTTTCTTATGCTTATTAATGACTCTGGCCAATACAAACAGTAAATCTGAAAGTCGATTTATATACTGAAGCGAGAAAGCATTGATAGCATCTTTCGAATTAAGCTTAAATACAGCTTGCTCAGTTCTTCTGCAAATAGTTCTTGCCATATGACAAAACGCTGCAGCCCTCGAGCCGCCCGGGAGTATAAATTCTTTCAGAGGAGGTAAGTCTTTATTATATGAAGTGATAATTTCTTCCAATTCGAGGACATCATTTTTTTGGATTATTTTATGTCCAGGCATTGAGATTTCACCACCCAGATTAAATAAATGATGTTGTATGACAGTTAAAATTTTATTAATTTTGGGCGGAAGATTTTCAGTGAGCATAAGGCCAATCATTGAATTAAGTTCATCTATTGCGCCCAGCGCAACAATGCGATCACTAAATTTCTTGGTTTTTGAGCCATCGCCCAAGCCAGTAGATCCTTTGTCGCCACCCCTAGTAAATATTTTTGATAACCGGTAACCCATGATTTTCCTTTCCAATCTATTGTACATTAAGCTTACTATCATCTATATTTAGATTTGAATAAAATTTACATTAAGCTCATGGCCTCATCTCAAAATAATCCTATTGGTGTGATTGACTCTGGAGTAGGAGGCATTTCGGTGCTTAAGTGTATAAGAGCTCATCTGCCTCATGAAAATTTAATCTATGTTGCGGACTCAAAGTTTGCACCTTATGGAGAAAAAGCAAAGGAAGAAATTACACGTCGCGTTTTAACTGCCTTTGATTTTTTAAATAAACAAGAAGTAAAATCTGTTGTTGTAGCCTGCAATACAGCTACAGCCGCATCAATTCAGATAGTTAGAGATAAATTTAATTACCCAATTATAGGTATGGAGCCAGCGGTCAAGCCTGCTTCGTTGATGTCAAAAAATAAAGTGGTTGGGGTATTAGCTACCTCAGGTACTTTGTTGAGTGCAAAATTTTCAGCGCTATTAGAGCATCACGGTAATGACATTCATTTTATTACACAGCCATGTTTTGGCTTAGTTGAACTTGTTGAGAAAGGCGATTTGGGGAGTTCAGCGCTTAATGCACTATTAAAAAAATACATTGACCCTCTTTTAAAAGAAGATATTGATACCTTGGTCTTAGGATGTACACACTATTCTTTTATAAAACCTGCGATTCAGAAATTAATGCCAGACCATATTAAGATTGTTGAGACAGGAGATGCTGTAGCGAATTATTTAAACCATGTGTTAATAGAAAAACACTTACTAAATGAAAATACCGTGCTAGGAACAACTGATTTTTGGACTAATAGCTTAGATCAAAATGCTGGTAATGTTATTGCAAAGCTCTGGGGCGGTGATCCAAAAAGCTTTAATTTCAAAGGTCTTTGGATTTAATTTATTTTAGTTTATATGTTGTGCCACAATAGGGGCATGACACTACCCCCGTTTTAGTAATATCTAAAAACACTTTTGGGTGAGATGAGAATAAATTTTCTTTTTGTGTAGGGCAAAACAAAGGGAGACTTTTTTGATCTACATTTATAATTTTATTATTCATATTTTAAACGTATGTAAGCCAATCTGCATATTTTTTTGATTTTCCTGTAACTGCATCAAAATAAATATTTTGTAATTCCTTAGTAACTTCTCCGCGATGACCTTTGCCGATCATCCTTCTATCCAATTCTCTAATCGGTGTGACTTCAGCAGCCGTGCCTGTGAAAAAAGCTTCATCTGCAGTATAGACCTCATCTCGTGTAATTCTTTTTTCGATCACTGGTATTTTTAAGTCATTTGCAATCTGAATGATTGTATCGCGAGTGATCCCCTCTAATGCGCTTGTGAGATCAGGCGTAATTAATTTGTTATGTTTCACGATAAATATATTTTCACCTGAACCTTCAGTAACAAAGCCGTTTACATCAAGGAGCAGGGCTTCATCGTAGCCATCTTGATTCGCTTCTTGATGAGCTAGAATTGAATTCATATAGTTACCATTTGCTTTAGCTTTACACATGGTGATGTTGACATGATGTCTTGAAAAGGAAGATGTTTTTACGCGAATGCCATTTTCAAGAGCCTCCTTGCCCATATATGCACCCCATTCCCATGCTGCAACTATGACGTGAGTTGATAAGGTTTTTGCTGAAATACCCATAGCTTCGGCACCATAAAATGCCATGGGTCTAATGTAAGCAGATTCTAACTTGTTTTCTTTAACAGCTTTCTTATGGGCATCCATAATGACGTTTTTGTCATAAGGCATTTTCATTCCAAGAATATGGGCAGAATTAAAGAGTCGATCCGTATGTTCTTTAAGTCTAAAAATAGCAGTACCTTCATTTGTTTTATAGGCTCTCACTCCTTCAAAGACGCCCATACCATAGTGAAGTGTGTGAGTAAGCACATGAGTCTTTGCTTCACGCCAAGGCGTCATTTTATTATCAAACCAAATGTGTCCGTCACGGTCTTCCATTGATGTTGGGATTGCCATAGTTTTCCTTAAAATTGGTAAATCTTTGTTAGCTTTCTTCGGGGCTTATTGCCATTTATTAACATGATAAAATGAATCGCTTTTATTGAGAAATATATTATGAAAAAAATTGCACTTTTATTTTTAATCTTCATTTGTCTTGTCTCTTGTCAAAAGACGCATGATGAAAGTTTTGTAGGCACTGATATAAGCTCAGTGCACCTAGATACGTCTTTTAAATTAAGAGATTTCAATGGGCATTTACGGACATTAGAAGACTTTAAAGGAAAGGTTGTCGTGCTTTTTTTTGGATTTACGCATTGTCCTGATATATGTCCTACAACCATGACTGATCTTAAAAAAACAATGAATCTCCTTAAGGGCAAGGCTTCGGGCGTACAAGTTATTTTTATTACTCTAGATCCAGCTCGCGATACTGAGGACGTTTTGAAAAAATTTATTCCAACATTTAATAGCTCTTTTCTTGGTCTTACTGGTTCAGAGAGCGAAATCGATAAAGTCACGACCCAATTTAAGATTTTTTATAAAAAAGTGAATGATGGAAGTAAGGCGGGCTATACGATTGATCATAGCGCAGGTTTATATGTCATCGATAAGAACGGAAGCGTTAAACTTCACATAAGTAATGGAGAAAAACCTGAAGACATAGCGAGCGACCTCGAAAAACTTATTTAACCAATAAGGTATAAATCGCTTGATAGTGTTTTAAGTTCTTTTTCTGATGAGCGGTATTCAGGAAGTACTTTTTCTACTTCTTCCCAAAAACGATTCGAATGATTCATTTCTTTCAAGTGAGCTAGCTCATGACAGATCACATAATTAATAATATGTGGCGGTGCTTGAATGAGCCTCCAATTAAGTCTTATCTCTTTTTTAGAGTTACAACTTCCCCATCGAGACTTTGCATTTGATAAGTAAACGTTAGAAGGGTACACATTCAATTTCACGCTAAACACTTCCACCCTTCGAACAAAATCTTTCAATGCCTTTTCTTTTAACCATTTTGATACAAGCTTTGCCGAGTGGATTTGATCATTAACGCGATTTGTGTCGACATGCAATATATCTTTGTCTTGAAGCACAGAATTTGTTCTGCTCGCCTTAAGGCTCAGAATTACTTTATTCCCCAAAATATGAATTAACTCACCTGTTTTCCAATTAATTTTCTTTTTCTTGCTTAATTGAAGAGAAAGTTTTTCTTGAATCCAGTCAAGTTTTGGCGCAATAAGTTCTTCAATGCGAGATCTAGGAATAAGAATTGGCGCGTGAATAACAAGCCCATCATGATCCACTTTCAAACCAATTGTTCTTCGATTTCTTCTTTTTAGGAGGTATTTAATTTTTTTACCGCTAGGTAAAAATAACTCAAGATTTGTAGGTTTTAAATTAATCATTTAAATGTAAAACCTCTTTTTCAATCCAATTTTCAGTAAGCTTAATAATTTCATCAGGCGCTTTATTTTTTACATCAATAGGTGCGCCGATACTTACTTGAATCGTTCCAGGTTTTTTAAGGATTGAATTTTTTGGCCAAAATAAACCTGCATTATGAGCAACGGGAATAACTTGCGTATTTGTCTTTGAAGCAACCCAAGCTCCGCCAATATGGTATTTAACTTTATGCCCCGGCTGAGTTCGCGTGCCTTCAGGAAACATAACAATCCAAAAACCTTTTTTGAGTCGATCGAGACCTTGGATAAGAATTTGTTCTAGAGATTTTCGTCCTGCTTTGCGATTAATGGCGATTGGGGAAGTCATAGCTAAGCCCCATCCGAAAAATGGAACCCACAATAATTCTTGTTTAAGAACCCAAACTTGCGGAGGAAAGATTTTTTGAAAAGCAAGCGTTTCCCATGCTGATTGATGTTTGGAAAGTACAATCGATGCTGTAGAACCTATGTTTTGCTCCCCTTTGACAACAAAATTTAGATTACAGGAAATTCGAAGCCAATATAGCATTGTTTTTGCCCAAATTGAAATAAATTTATATCGTGTGATAGGTGGAAACGGAAATGTAAGAAGGGATGCCAAGGTGAATGGAATAGTAAAAATCCACATACCAATTAGAAAAATAATGGATCTTAAATAAAGCATTGTTTAAAGTTAAGCGTACTCCGAAATAATTCTTTGTGTCGCCTCTGCGAGATTTTCACAGATCCAGGTATTTTTGGGAAGCCCACCTTTATCAAGCGTCTCTTCACCCTTGCCTGTTTTAACAAGTATGGGTTGGGCGCCGACTGCATCAAAGGCTTGGAGATCCCTTAGAGAGTCGCCTATGGCCGGCACTTTTTTTAAATCAATCGCGAATCTATGAGCAATTTCTTTTAACATGCCTGGTTTTGGTTTGCGGCATTCGCAATTTTCCTCTGCTCTATGGGGGCAAAAAAAGATAGCATCAATATGCCCACCTTGTTGAGAGAGCAATTTAAACATTTTTTCATGAATAAGATTGAGTGTTGATACATCAAACAGACCTCGGCTAATTCCTGATTGGTTAGTTGCTATGACAACTTTAAAACCAGATTGGTTTAAAAGTGCAATTGACTCCAGACTGTCTTGAATAGGAATCCATTCATTAGGCGTTTTAATAAAATTCACGCTGTCTTCATTAATTACGCCATCTCTATCCAGAATGACTAATTTCATAATCTAAGATGAGAGTTTGGATAAATCAGCAACTAGATTCATTGCCGAGTAGAGTTTTTCGAGAAGGGCAAGCCGATTCATCTTAAGTGATTCATCCTCCACATTTACCATGACGTCGTTAAAAAATTGATCAATCGGGTTTTTGAGTTTGCAAAGTAATTTTAATGAGCTTGAGTAATTATTTGCTAGATATTCTTTTCTAGCTTCAGCATCTACTAAATCTAATGTCTTGTATAAATTAACTTCGGCTATATCTTTAAGCAAAGCCGGATCAATTTTTAATGCAGATTTAAAATCCGCTTTTTTAAGAATATTACCAACTCTTTTATTTGCTGATGCTAGATCTTTAGACTCGGGAAGTTGTGAAAATTCTTTAATTGCATTTAATCTTTTAGGAATCTCACTAATCAATCCCGAGTCAATGGCAAGGACAGCCTCGATATCAAGAGCAGCATAACCTTGATCTTTGAAAAAATTGCAGATTCGATCGTAGATGAAAGAATTAAGGTCTTTAGATTCGGCTAATTTGGTAGCCTTAATAGAATCAGAAATAGTTGTATTTAAATTTAGGCTGATATTTTTTTCAGTCAGAATACGAATGATTCCAATAACTTGACGCCTAAGCGCAAAAGGATCTTTGTCGCCCGTAGGCTTTTCACCAATACTAAATAAGCCTATTAAAGTTTCAATTTTGTCTGCAATTGCGACGATATCTCCTACAGAGTTTCTTGGAAGTGTGTCACCAGAAAATCGTGGCTTGTAATGATCTTCTATAGCAAATGCCACTTCTTCTGAAATTTTTTCATTTAGTGCGTAATATCTACCCATAATTCCTTGAAGTTCTGGGAACTCACCAACCATATTAGTAGATAAATCTGCTTTAGATAAATCGGATGCGAGCAATACAGTGTCGAGCAATTTAGATTGATTTAAATTTTTTACAATGAGAGATGCAATCACTTTAACTCTTTCAGATCTCTCTGATTGAGTTCCAAGTTTATTGTGGTACACAATATGTTGAAGTTGCGAAAGGTAATCTTTAAGAGGCTTTTTCTTATCTTGGGTATAGAAAAATTCTGCATCCGATAATCTTGGCCTGATCACTTTTTCATTACCTTGAATGATGAGACTTGAATTTTTCGGAGATATGTTTGAAACAATTAAAAATTGATTTGCAAGTTTATTGTTTTTATCGATTAAGGGAAAATATTTTTGATTGGCCTTCATAGTTAAAATAAGGCACTCTTGTGGCACTTCAAGAAACTTAGATTCAAATTCCCCCACTAAAACATTTGGATATTCAACGAGCGCTGTAACTTCTTCAAGAAGATCTTCATCATTGATAGGGATGAGCTGATTGGAAAGATTAGCAGCTTTCTCACTCAAACCATTTTTGATTAGTGTTTTTCTTTCTTCGAAAGATACAATGACATTACCTTCAGTTTTCATTTGCTCTTTGTATTCATCAGCATGTTGAATCTCAATCATTTCTTTTTTTGATTCAAATCGATGGCCGAGCGTAGATCGATTAGATTCAATCCCTAAAACGTTCGTTTTAATGATATCTGCGCCATGAAGAATAATTAATCCATGAGCCGGTCTTACAAAGTTAACAGTCGTCCATCCATCCGAGAGCTGATAGGACATCATTTTTTTTATTGGTAAACGTGTCAGGCTTGATGAAATACATTCGGCAATAATATCTTTTAGCTTTGCTCCTTCTACATCTTTATCAATATATAAAACCTCATTACTATTTTCATTTTTTTTAGTGATGAGACTTACAGCTTTTTGATCTAAACCAATTCCATGTAATTTTTTTAATAAGGCTTCAGTTGGTTTTCCGGAAACATCAAACCCAATGGATGCTGGCATTAATTTGATAGATGTATTTTGATTTGCAGCTTCATCTTTAACATCTTTTAGGTATATACCGATTCTTCTTGGCGTAGAAAAAATTGAATCTTCTGACGCTTCATTTGCGAGATGATGTTTTACAAGAAACTCTTTTACACTCTTTGCAAATGCTACGCCAAGCTGCTTTTGTGATTTTGGAGGCAACTCCTCTGTCAAAAGCTCTATAAGTAAATTATCTAGCTTCACGATTTAATTGTCTTTTTTGCATTAAGTTGATCAATAATTTCTTTCGCATGATTTTTATCAGCCAAGGGGAAGCCTAAATTTGCTCGGCTTAGAAGATAGCTACTCGCAACATTTCTAGCTAAATTTCGAATGCGACCAATATATTCTGCTCTTTCGGTAATACTTATAGAGCCCCTTGCATCTAAAAGATTGAAAGAATGGGCTGCTTTTAAAACTTGCTCATATGCGGGAAGAGCTAATTGCTCGGTCATGAGATGATTGGCTTCTTTTTCGTGAGCAATAAAAGCCTGGAATAGAAAGTCAGCATCGCTATGTTCAAAGTTATATGCGCTTTGTTCAATTTCATTTTGAAGATAAACGTCACCATATTTTAAATTATCGGTCCAGGTAAGGTCGTAAACATTGTCGACACCTTGAATGTACATTGCAAGTCTCTCGAGTCCGTAAGTAATCTCTCCTGTGATTGGTTTGCAATCAATGCCACCTACTTGTTGAAAATAGGTGAATTGAGTAATTTCCATTCCATTGAGCCAAACTTCCCAACCTAAACCCCAAGCACCAAGCGTTGGGTTTTCCCAATCATCTTCCACAAAGCGAATGTCATTTTCTTTAAGATTAAAACCCAGTGCTTTAAGTGAGCCCAAATAAAGCTCCAGGATATCTAATGGCGAAGGTTTAAGAACAACCTGTAGTTGATAATAATGTTGAAGTCTATTTGGATTTTTGCCGTAGCGCCCATCTTTTGGACGTCGGCTTGGTTGAACATAAGTTGCCTTCCATGGCTCAGGGCCAAGCGATCTTAAAAAAGTTGCTGTATGTGAAGTGCCTGCACCTACTTCCATATCATAAGGCTGAAGAATGGCGCATCCTTGGTTAGCCCAATAATTTTGAAGTTTGAGAATGATGTCTTGAAAGGTTAGTTGCATAATGAATTGATCTCTAATTGAAGCATTCTACTTCTTTTTCAATATCGATAAAAGTTTTGAATGCCTCGTAAACCAAACAAGAAGCGCAATGAAACATAAAGTAATGACAGGCCAATTGCCGAAGGAAACATAAGGCGTTGCATTTTTGAATCCCTGCACAGACCCTTCGAGAACACCTTCAGTAAACTCGGGTAGCGCTTCTTTAAGAACTCCGTGCTCATTAATAATGACTGTAGCGCCAGTATTTGTTGAGCGAATAACCATTCTGCCTGTTTCTATAGCCCTTGCTTGAGAGAATTGTAAGTGCTGGTAAGCAGCAATAGATCTTCCATACCATGCATCATTGCTCACGTTGGCTATAAGTGTTGCGGAGGGTAGGGCTTGGATAATCTCTTCACCAAAAACATCTTCATAGCAAATATTAAATGCAATTTTTTGATTTCCAATAGTCATAGGTATTTGATGCGTGCTGCCCCTTGATAAATCGTTCATAGGCATATTGAGATAATGTGTATAAATGTATTGAAAAATAAATTTTAAGGGTATGAATTCACCAAATGGCACCAAATGTGATTTGCGATAAACTTGAAATGAATCACTCTTCAAATTCAATACAACATTAAAATAATTTGTGCCTTGGCGCTCAATTGCGCCCATAAGAATATGACTTTGCTTTTGTCCGGCATGTCTTAAAATAGATTCTTTAAATGTCTTGGGGATATATTCAACGAGAAGCGGTAAAGCAGTTTCTGGAAGAAGAATAATTTGACCTTTTGTTTTTTGAATAAGCGTTTGATAAGTATTTAATGTTTGCGAAACAGTTTCTTTTTGCCATTTAATATCTTGAGCAATATTGCCTTGAATAAGAGATACAGATATAGGCTCGCCAACAGGCTCAGTCCATTCAATATATTTTAGAAGTTGACCAGACACTAATACGGATACTATTAGACTAAGTTTGATAAGTTGTGAGCGCTTGTCTTTATCTAGTAGTATTAGACTCAAAATTAAAGCTAGAGAAGTGAGTATCAGAGTTACTCCATAAATCCCTATCACAGGTAAAAATCCAGCAAGAGGGCTTGAAGGCACTTGTGAATAACCCATTGTGAGCCATGGAAAACCAGTTAAGAACCAACCTTTAATCCATTCAAAGAATGTCCAGATAAATGGAATTAAAAAAAAGCTCGATTTTCGATGTGAAGCAAGCCATCCAACAATGCCAATAAAAAAAGCAAAGAAGAGGCAAAATAAAAAAGTACTTAAATATGCTAACCATGCAGGCATGCCACCATATGTATTTAGGCTTATGTAGATCCATGAAATGCCAAAGCCAAACAAACCTAAACCAAAAAAAAGGCCTGATAAAAATCCTTGTTTTGCATGATTTAGTTTATGCCAAATAAAAAAAAGACTGCTCAGAGAAATGAGCGAAATAAAATGGTGGTTAAAAGGTGCAAAACTCAGAACTGAGAGCGCTCCGAGAAAAAAGGAAATAGCTATATAGAAGGATGGGTATTGTTTATTCAAAATACAAAAAGCCGTTTAAGACCATTGTACTGAATTATGAACAATAAAACCTTAAAAGTAATTAAGGCTTTTGAATTTTGTATGTTTGAGAAGGGGTTCCTGAAGGCTGACCATTGTTATTTTGAAAAACAACTGTCTCAACGAACTCATCTAAAAAATCTAATTCAGTTGTTGGATAATAGCTGCCATCTTCCGCAGTATTTATATGCTGATATTGCCAGATGGAGCCTACAATCTCTTCAGAAGATTTCAACTTAATATCTTCTTTGTATATCGGCTCTCCAAGAGCTTTTAGAATTTCATCTTTATTAAAACGGCTGATAGCCTCGATGAAAGATTTTTCGTCCACAGGAAGTGTGCTTTTATCAATATCTACTTCGTTAGCAAATAGAGGAGACGATAAAATTAAAAGAATAGCTAAAAGTTGATTTTTCATGAAAGATTCCCTAAAGCTTTAAGAAAAAGAATAAGACGATTAGTTCAAAAAATTACACGTTATTATCAGTAGTGTCAATTTCAAGAAGGATAGAATAAAGCTTGCGACTATCAGCTCTTAGAACTGTAATTTTGAACCCTTGAAAAGTAATTTTTTCATCTCGCTTTGGAAGGTGGCCAAATGCATGAATAATTAAACCGCCTATAGTTGAAAACTCTTCATTACTAAAGTTCACTTTAAAAAAATCATTAAAGTCTTCAATTTCAGTCGACGCTTTTACCCTATAGAGACCATTTTTGTCTTGAATTATATTGTCTTCAGTCTCATCAAAATCAAATTCATCTTCAATCTCACCCACAATTTGTTCTAATACATCTTCAATAGTGACCATGCCTGAGACACCGCCGTATTCATCTACTACGATTGCAATATGATTTCGACTGCTTCTAAATTCTTTCAGAAGTACATTAAGTCTTTTGGATTCAGGAATGAATATAGCAGGGCGTAACATATCTCTAATTTCAAAGTCGTCGCCGGCATAATATTTAAGAAGATCCTTGGCTAGCAAAATACCAATGACATCATTTTTATCATCTTCAATCACAGGAAAGCGTGAGTGAGCCGTCGCAATAATAAAAGGAATAAATTTTTCAGGTGGATGAGAAATATCAATAACATCCATTTGTGATCTTGGAATCATGATATCTCTGACTTGCATTTCTGAAACCTGAAGAACGCCTTCAATCATAGAAAGTGAATCAGCATCCATTAGATTTTTTTCATATGAAGATTTAAGTAATTCAAAAAGCTGTGCGCGATCTTCAGGGCCTCTTAAAAGAAAATGACTGAGGCGTTCAATTAATTTAGATTTTTTTGATTCGCTCATTGCGGTTTTTTCTCTTCTATAAGATAAGGGTTTTTAAAACCTAGTTTAGTTAAAATTTTAATCTCTTTTTCTTCCATAATTTCAGCATCTTTTTTATTTTCATGGTCATAACCATACAAATGAAGTGCGCCATGAATGATAAGGTGAGCGTAGTGAGCTTCAAGATTTTTCAATTGCTCCAACGCCTCTTTTTCTATGACTGGAGCACAAAGGACAATATCTCCAATGAGATGATGCTCATCGTCGACAAGAAAAGAAAGTACATTGGTCGGATATTTTTTTTTGCGATACATATTGTTTAGATTTTTTGATTCATCATTTCCTACTATTCGAATAGTTATTTCGGCATTTTGATCAATAATGGGTGCGAGCCATTTATGGCAGAGTGTTTTTTTTAAAATTGGTTTTGTATGCACCATATCTTGTATTGCAATGATGGGTTTTAATTCCATTTGAAGTTAATTATTTACTTTCTTTTTTTTCAAAATTTTCATAGGCATTAATAATTTTTTGAACAAGAGGATGTCTTACCACATCTTCTGATAAGAAATGAGTGAACGCAATACCTTTTACTTTTGACAAAATTTTCTTTGCTTCAATTAAGCCGCTTTTTTGGCCTTTCGCTAAGTCAATTTGAGTAATATCACCCGTAATGACAGTTTTTGATCCAAAGCCTATGCGGGTTAAGAACATCTTCATCTGTTCAGGAGTCGTATTTTGAGCTTCATCTAAAATGATAAAGCTTTGATTGAGTGTGCGGCCTCTCATGTAAGCTAAGGGTGCTATTTCGATGATACTTTTATCAATCATTTTATGAACATTATCGTAGCCAGCCAAATCATAGAGTGCATCATAAAGAGGCCTTAAATAAGGATTTACTTTTTGTGCTAAATCACCCGGAAGAAAACCTAATCTCTCACCAGCTTCCACAGCAGGCCTCACTAAGACGATACGTTTAATTTTATCTCGGTTAATTGCATCTACAGCGCTTGCAACAGCAAGATAAGTTTTCCCTGTCCCTGCGGGGCCAATGCCGAATGTGATATCAAAATCCTGTATATTTTTTAAGTATGCATTTTGTCTGGGCGTTCTACCTCTCAGGTCACTTCGTTTTGTTTTGAGTTCATTGATTTCTGAAGTTGCTTTTATTTCTTTTTCAAATTTATTTATTTCGACGAGCCCTAATTGAACATCTTCTAATTCAATAGGATCGGTAGCTTTTTTGTAAAATTTTTGGATAAGAGTTGCCGCAGCTTTTATATTTTTTGAGGAGCCGTTTATAACAAAACTAGACCCACGTCTTACAATATCAACTTCTAATGCCGCTTCAATTTGCTTTAGATTTTGATCTAATGCCCCACATAAATTAGATAATTGCCTGTTATTGTCAGAAGGTAATTTAAATTCCATACCCATATTAAATAATTTCTCCGCGAAGTCTTTTTGAAGTCACTTCGGTAATTGTGACATCTACAAATTGGTTAATAAATGATTTATCAGCTTTAACGTCAACCACTCTATTATTATCTGTTTTACCAGCCATTTCACCAGGATTCTTCCATGATTGACCGTCAATTAAAATGCGTTGTTTAGTACCTAACATAAGGTGGCTGATCGCCTTGCCTTGGGCATCATTCATTAATTGTAATTCATTCAATCTTCTTAATTTTGTCTCATGAGGAATTTCGTCGTGAATGTATGAAGCTGGCGTTCCGGGTCTTGGACTGTATAAAAAACTAAAACTAAAATCAAATTTAACATCTTCCATAATTTTTTTTGTCATTTCAAAATCAGCGTCTGTTTCGTTAGGGAATCCAATAATAAAATCAGAGCTTATTGAAATTTGAGGGCAATTCTTTTTTAATTTTCTTATGATATTTTTGTATTCTAGCGCCGTGTAATTTCTCTTCATTGCTGACAATATGCGATCTGAGCCTGATTGAATAGGCAAATGAAGATGTGCTGCAAGTTTTGGAAATTTTCTGAAGCATTCTATAAGGTCATCATTCATTTCATTGGGATGACTTGTTGTAAATTTAATACGTTTAATTGCATCAATCTCAGAAATATATTCTATAAGTAAAGCAAGGTCTGCAGAAGATCCTTTTTTAGTGAGAGATCGATAAGCATTAACATTTTGTCCGAGTAGAGTGATTTCTTTTGCGCCTAAAGAAGCCAGGTGAATTACTTCAGCCAATATATCCTCAAAAGGCCTAGAAATTTCTTCCCCTCGTGTATAAGGAACAACACAAAACGAACAATACTTGCTGCATCCCTCAATAATTGAAACCATAGCTGAAGCACCTGAAAAGCTTGGAGCGGGTAGATGATCGAATTTTTCTATCTCAGGGAACGAAATATCAACTTGTGATGAGCCAGCTAATTTTCTTTTGTTTACTAATTCTGGCAATCGATGAAGGGTTTGTGGGCCAAAAATAAGATCTACAAAAGGGGCTCGCTTAAGAATATTGTCACCTTCTTGGCTAGCAACACACCCACCAATTGCAATAAGTAAATTGGGATTAATTTTCTTAAGAGCTTCATACTCACCAAGATGACTATATATTTTTTCTTCCGCTTTTTCTCTGACAGAGCATGTATTTAAGATAATAAGATCAGCTTCCTTCGGATTCTCCGTTTTGGAAGTCGAGTGAGTTTGATTTAATACATCCTGCATTTTGGATGAGTCATACTCATTCATTTTGCAGCCGAACGTTTTAATAAAAACTTTTTTGAGCATAAAACTAATGAAATAAGTGGAGCATTAAAATTAGGTTGTGTTAAGTATAGTGGCTTTAAGTGATTAATAATACAGGTAAATTATTCCGTTTTAGATAAGATCTACCTTCCAATGAGCATGTAAAATGACGGTATGAAAAGTTTCCCAATTTTTATTAATTTAATACATAAGCCTGTATTGGTTATAGGGGGAGGTGACGTCGCTTTAAGAAAGATTGAAATGCTCCTTAAGGCCGATGCAAAAATTACCGTGATTGCTTCTAGCTTATGTAAGGAATTAAAGCATTATCAAAAGCTAAAAAAAATTCACGTCAAGATAAAATCTTTTGAAAAAAATGATTTAACCCATCCTGTGCTTGTTGTTGCGGCGACCGATAATAAAAAAGTTAATTTATTGGTATCTAAAACTGCACAAGCACTAAATATCCCAGTTAATGTAGTTGATGAGCCTTCGCTTTGTACTTTTACGATGGGATCAATTATAGATCGATCACCATTATTAATTGCAATTTCCAGTGAAGGCAATGCACCCGTTTTAGCCAAATTTGTTCGTGAAAAAATTGAAGCTTTGATTCCACATAGCTTTAGTAAGCTCGCTTCTGTGATGGGCTCGATGAGAGATAGTGTTAAAAATAGATACGAAACAACACAATCAAGAAGAATTTTCTGGGAAAATTTTATTGATCACCCTTTGGTAAGACAGTTTCTAAATCAAACTAAGAAATTAAGTGCACAGCAATTAATAGCTTTGGTGAAAAAGAATGAAATAAAAAAGAAACAAGGAGAAGTCTTTTTGGTTGGAGGCGGACCCGGCGACCCAGATTTGCTTACATTCAGAGCGCTTCATTTAATGCAAAGGTCGGATGTATGTGTTTATGACAAATTGATCAGTAAAGATGTTTTAAATTTAGTGAGGCGTGATGCAGAGCTTATTTATGTCGGCAAAGAAAGAGATCGACATACTGTGCCGCAAGAAAAAATTAATCAATTGCTTGTAAAATTAGCAAAAAAAGGTATGCGAGTTTTGCGGTTAAAAGGTGGTGATCCTTTTATATTTGGCAGAGGTGGCGAGGAAATTGAAATGCTCATGGAGCATAAAATTCCATTTCAAGTGGTACCCGGAATCACCGCTGCTAATGGTGTATCAAGTTATGCAGGCATTCCTTTGACTCACAGAGACTATGCGCAATCTTGTATATTTGTTACAGGCCACATGAAAAATGAAAAATTGACTCTTGAATGGGATTCGTTAGCCAAACCCAATCAAACAGTAGTAATTTATATGGGCCTTTTAGCGCTTTCGCAAATATGCGAACAATTAATTAAACATGGCGCATCAAAAAATTTACCGATTGCAGTCGTTGAGCAGGGAACAACTTCAAGTCAAAAAGTTGTAACTAGCAGTCTTTTAAATATTACTCAAAAAGTGAGACAAGAAAAATTAAAATCTCCATCACTTATTATTGTTGGCAACGTTGTTAAACTTCGAAAAAAATTAAATTGGTTTAACTAACTTTCACTAACTAGAGGTAAAACAATCTTAACTTCAAGACCTTTTTTAGCACGATTAGAAATTGTTAGTTTGCCATCATGTGATTGAGTAATACGCTCTGCAATAGCAAGACCGAGTCCGCAGCCTTCACTATTTCCCCTTGCCTCATCCATTCGCTCGAAGGGCTTAAGGAGGCGTTTAATTTCTTCAGGCGGTATGCCAGGACCGTCATCTAGAATACTAATCATAATGCTATCTTTATTCTTTTTAAGCGTAATTAAAACTTCCCCATTTGAATATGAAAATGCATTATTAATTAAATTATCAAATAATCTTCTAAATGAAACGGGTCTGATGTCATAAAAAATAGGTATTTTGATATTACTTACCAAAACAATATTACGGTTAAGTATTTTGTGTTGCTCTTTTAGATGTGTAAAAAAATCATTTAAATTTGTTGATATTTTGCCCTCTTGCTCAAAGCCACGGACGTAGTCCATAAATTGGTTAAGAATGCTATCTATTTCTGACACATCTTCTTCCATACTTTTTTTCAGTTTGGCAGCTATATTTTCAGGCAACATTTCAATAGCAATTCTAAGTCTTGTGAGAGGTGTTCTCACGTCATGTGAGATACCTGCAAGTAGAAGTTTTCTTTCTTGTTCTACCTTATTAAGGCCTTCCGCCATTTCGTTAAATGTCTGACTCATGGCTTGAAATTCAGTCACACTATCTAGAGGCAGTTTTTTTGGAAACTCACCTTTTTTTAATTGTTCTGTAGCTTGAATTAAGAGGTTTAAAGGTCGATTAATTCTTGTTGCGGTAGCATATGCACCAATGATTGAAAGACCAGCAACAATAATGCCCCAGCCAATCCAATGCCATGGGAATGGCCTATCTCCTGGGGTAGGAATCACCACCCAAAATTCATCTTGATCGATAGAAAAGCTTACCCAAAGGCCCGGTATACCATAGTGATTTGTGATCACTATGGTATTTTCACCAAGCCTCTCTTTTAATTTACCTACAACAACTTGCAAGAAAGGATCTGGAGCAAGAGGCTCAATATCTTCGAAGTAATATGCAGGATAAATTCTGATGTCGCCTTTGGTAGATAATTCCGACAAAAGCTCAAGTCTTTTATCCTCCCTTGAAGATATAAGAGATGCTCTTGTGAAATTAACCACAGTTTCAATTTCTTGAGCTACTGCTTCAGCTCTAGGACCTCTTTCAAAATAATCAAATATGCGAATTGAAACAATCTGCGCAATGATAAGCACTGTTGCGATGAGGATAAGAAATCTAGCAAGAAGTGTATTGGGAATGAACTTCAATGTGCGGCATCACCATCTGGAACAAAGATATATCCGAAGCCCCACATTGTTTGTAAAAATTTAGGGCTTGTAGGATCTTCTTCTAGAATTTTTCTTAGTCTCGAAATTTGAACATCGATACTTCTATCAAACACATCAAGTTCGCGTCCCTTTGCTAATTGCATAATTTGATCCCGGGACAGTGGTTGGCGAGGATGATCAATAAATACTTTTAATAATTCAAATTCGCCCGATGTAATGCTGATAGGCATCCCATTTTTTGTGAGACTTCTTGTGTCCGAGCTAAACAAAAAAGGACCAAATGCCAAATTTTCAGAATTTGAGTTTTGTGATTGTTTTAATTCGTTTCGTCTTAATACTGCATTAATACGCGCTAAAAGTTCTCGAGGATTAAATGGTTTTGATACGTAATCATCTGCTCCCATTTCCAAGCCGACAATACGATCAATTTCATCTCCTTTTGCCGTAAGAATGATAATAGGGGTGAAATTTCCTGAGCCTCTTAACCTTTGGCATATAGCAAGCCCATTTTCTTCGGGCATCATAAGATCTAGGATGATAAGGCTAACCTGATGGTTAGCAATAAATACATCCATTTCTTTGCCGCCACTGGCTGCGTGAACATTCAATCCTTGATCAATAAGGTACTGACTGGTGAGATCCCTTATTTTCGGGTCGTCATCAACGATTAAAATGGATGGTGGATTGATTGCCATGGGTTTAGTTTAAATCAGTTGGTGCGAAATGAACTTAATGTATAAGTTTACATCAAAGTAGATATGATCCATTGTTACAAATAGAAACAAATGTGCATTTTTCTGTAATAAATTATTTACATTTAAGCTTGAATATAACAGTCCTTTCCAGATAAAAATCAATCAATTGCATAATTTTTTAAAAGCCTTTTTATTTTGTTTTGTTGCGTTTTTTGGCATCTCTTTGCAGGTACTAGGGGGCGGAAATAATCAGGCACCAAAAACAGACTCAGATGCTAATTCCTCAGTTGTTACTGAGCTTAATAAATTAAAGGAAAGTAGCGCTTTATCACCAGAAGAGCGAGCAAGAATTAGACGCGCGCTTGCTGCATATGCAAAATCATCAGGTAAAGAAAGCAGTCTCATCGAAGAAAAGCAAAGGGAAATGCTTAAAGGCCTGGAGTCCCGTTTTATTGCCTGTGATGAAGACAATGATAATACCCTTGACCTTGCAGAAACGACAAAATGTTTACCTCAGGTAGCTCGCCAATTTAATCGTCTCGATTTAGACGAGAATGAAGTTATATCTCTAGACGAATTGGCTTTCTTAGCAAAAGAATTTGAAAAAAATCATTTGGATAGTAACAAACGTAAAAACAATCAAGCTTCATCAAACACCAAAACACCTATATAAATTTCCCTTAGTGAATCTTCGTTAAAATAGATCGCTATGGCGCACTTAGAATTTCAATCTAGCTTTAAAAATATTAATAAAAAAGAATGGAATGATCTTACCAAGTCAAATCCTTTTTTAAGGCTTGAATTTTTTCAGTCGCTTGAAGGATCAAATTCCATAGGGGAGGGCACAGGTTGGCACCCTTTTCCGGCAACCGTTACCCATGAAGGAAAGCTCGTTGGCGCTTCACCTATATTTTTAAAAGAGCACTCTTATGGCGAATATGTATTTGATTGGTCTTGGGCGGAAGCCTATCAGAAATACGGGGAAAGCTATTATCCGAAGATCGTTTCATGCATACCATTTACTCCCGCTACAGGGCCTAGAGTTTTTGGATTGGATGCGTCAATTAAAAAAAATATAGTTTCACAGATAGAAGCGCTAGCTTATAAAAATAAAATGTCATCAAGCCATATTTTATTTTGTGATAAAAGCGAGCAAAACGCATACGTAGATTCAAAATGGATGTTAAGAGAAGGCGTGCAATTTAAATGGTTTAACAAAAGTTACAAAAATTTTGAAGAATTCCTGTCTCAGCTTTCTCACGATAAGCGAAAAAAAATAAAACAAGAGCGAAAAAAAATTCAGGACTTAGAACTTAAAATTAAAAAAATAAAAGGCCTGGAAATTGCTGAATCAGATTTAGATTTTTTCTATGCTTGTTATTGCAATACCTATCAAGAACATCACTCACACCCGTATCTCACACGAATTTTTTTTAGTCTTATTAGAGAAAGTATGCCTGAGAATATATTGTTAATATTGGCATACGAAGACGATATACCTGTTGCAGGATCATTCTTTATTTATGACGATAAAAATTTATATGGAAGATATTGGGGTTCAAAATCTTTTTATCCTGGATTGCATTTCGAACTCTCATACTATCAAGGCCAGGAATTTTGTATTGAAAATGAAATAGCTGCATTCGAAGGCGGTGCGCAAGGGGAGCACAAGCTCGCTAGAGGTTTTGAGCCATTCAATACATTTTCATTTCATCGAATTTTTGATGAAAAATTTGAGCATGCAATCAAAGATTTTTTGAGAAGAGAAAAGAATGGAATTGATAAATATACAAACGAACTTAATGAAAGAGCGCCATATAAAACGGATTTTAATCTTTAAAAGATGGTGGTGATGGAGAGACTTGAACTCTCGACCTCAGGATTATGAATCCTGCGCTCTAACCAGCTGAGCTACATCACCTTCTATGAAACAAAAT
>DAIOGA010000006.1:44008-46597 GCA_036745495.1 Candidatus Methylopumilus sp. | reverse complement strand
TTTCTCCCGGTATTATTGGGGAAGATGCATATGCAGCCTCTTCTGATGGAAGCCTCGCTAAAATAGATTTAAAGACGGGTAAAGCGATCTGGAATATTAATACTGGCGAAAAATTATCGGGTGGTGTGGGTGTCGGTGTAAATGAAGTGACAATTGGTACTTCAACCGGTTTATTAGTCGCCTATGATCTAAACGCTAAATTGCTTTGGAAAACAAGACTCTCAAGTCAAATATTAAGCGCACCTACCATTCATGAAGGTTTAGTGATTGTGAGAACAGCAGACAATCTCATTCATGGGGTTAATGTCAAAGATGGATTAAAGAAATGGACGTTTTCAAGAGTGGGGCCACCTTTAAGTTTACGTTCGAGTGTGGGTGTCGTTGCGAGTGATGGTGTAATTTACGCAGGATTTCCTGGCGGGAAACTTGCCGCCATTCGAGAAGATAATGGAACACTTCTTTGGGAAATTACTGTCGCACAACCTAAAGGGGTCACAGAAATTGAACGCGCCTCTGATGTGACAAGTTCGCCTGTGATTGATGGACTCAATATTTATACCGTGGCTTACCAAGGTAAAATTTCAGCAGTGGACCGTGTGAATTCAAGAACGCTATGGAGTCGAGATATTTCAAGTTACACAGGTATCAGTATTTATGGGGCTCGAATTTATTTATCTCACACAGGCGGTGCTGTCTATTCTTTAGCAATCGAATCAGGCAAAACCTATTGGCGTCAGGGCGATCTTTTAAATCGTAAACTCACGACACCACTTGGTATGGGTGATTATGTGGCGGTAGGTGACTTAGAAGGCTATATCCATATCTTAGATAAAGAAACCGGTGCCTTTTTAGGACGTATTCGTTTAGATGATGAGCCTGTTATGCGTCGACTCGTTGAATTTGAAACCGGAAAATTTTTAGCGCAAACACGTAACGGCGGACTCTACGCCATTTCAATCCAATAATTATGTTACCCACCATCGCCCTTGTTGGCCGACCTAACGTCGGTAAATCGACTTTATTTAATCGTTTAACGAAGTCTCGTGATGCTCTTGTGGCTGACCTTCCTGGACTCACGCGTGATCGTCACTATGGTCGAGGCTTAGGTGGTGACATGCCCTATATCGTGATCGATACAGGTGGCTTTGAGCCATTGATTGAAAAAGGTATTCAAAAGGAAATGGCAAAGCAAACACTGTTGGCCATCGATGAAGCCGATATTATTTTTTTTATTACGGATGGTAGACAAGGTGTCACACCGCATGATCGTGTCATTGCAGATTTACTTCGCAAAATGAATCGCAATATTTATTTGTTAGTCAATAAAACAGAAGGTATGCAAAGAGGGATTGCGACTGCTGAGTTTTTTGAATTAGGTTTAGGTGATCCTTTAGGGATTTCATCAGCACACGGTGAAGGTGTGCGTGACATGATTCAGATGGCATTAGAGCCTTTCAAAAAAGAAGATGTTGAAACGGATGAATCAATCCAAAAAATTCCAAAGATTGCCATTGTAGGTCGTCCTAACGTCGGTAAATCGACACTTGTGAATGCATTCTTAGGTGAAGATCGTGTCATTGCTTTTGATGAACCTGGAACAACAAGGGACTCCATTCAAATTGATATTGAGCGCAATGATAAAAGCTACACGCTGATCGATACAGCGGGGATCCGTAAAAAAGGTAAAGTCTTTGAAGCGGTTGAAAAATTTTCTGTCATCAAAACGTTGCAAGCGATTGAAGAAGCCAATGTAGCCATTTTAGTTGTCGATGCAGAAGAGGGCATTACAGAACAAGACGCACACGTAGGGGCCTATATTTTAGATGCAGGTCGCGCACTTGTGGTGGCGATCAATAAATGGGATCGTTTAAAGGAAGATGAAAGAGACATTATCAAGCAAGACATTCAACGTAAACTCCAATTTTTAAAATTTGCAGAATTTCAATACGTATCAGCATTAAAGAAAAAAGGTTTAACCGAAATTTTAAAATCAGTGGACGAAGCTTATCGTGGTGCGTTCATTAAAATGACAACACCTAAATTGACGCGCGTTCTCATTGATACCTTGCAACAACATCAACCACCCATTTCAAAAGGTATTCGCCCCAAATTACGTTATGCCCACCAAGGGGGATCTAATCCACCTGTCATTGTGATTCATGGTAATCATGTGAATGCGATTAAAGATAGTTACATGCGTTTTCTAGAAGGGGCTTTTAGACAAGCATTTCAAATTATAGGGACACCGTTAAGAGTGCAATTTAAGCAAGGAGAAAATCCTTACCTTGATGAAGAAAAAAGAAAACCTAAAGAGGGTGTGGTATCAATGCGTCGACGTAAAAATGCATTACGTAAAAAACTGACAGAAAAAAATAAAGCGGAAGCTAAGAAACGTTAATCAAAATCCCAGAATTTCCACCAATCTTTTTTCTTGGTATCTTTGCCTTTTGTAAACATGGCACTATTTGGATAGTTCTGTTTTAAGATTCTTAAATTATCTTCTTTTAAATCATTCATCTCTAAATTGTCATAAGCACTAATCATAATCACAAGTGCTTCTTCTACGAAATTAGAGTCAGGGTAAGTTTC
>DAIOGA010000006.1:26707-43908 GCA_036745495.1 Candidatus Methylopumilus sp. | reverse complement strand
GCTGCATCTTCTTTTTTATAGTAGGCATAGGCCATATCGAGTTGCGCTTGGGCTGCATACTTACCATTAGGAAAACGTGACTCTAATTTTTTTAAATAACCAATGGCTTTTTCATAATCTTTATCGGTTAATTTTTCGGAAGCGAGCGCATAAATTCTATCAGCAGACATGCCTTTCGTATCATCTAAGTCGGTCGGGGGTCCAAAAATGGCACAAGACGCAAGAAAAAGCATCATAATAACGACTGTCAGAATACGCATACGTACCTTTAACTATAAAAATATACAAAGAATTATAGCATTATGAATCATGATGAAAGATTATTGGTAGTCCCAGAAAGTCACGCTGGCTTAAGGGTAGATGTCGCGTTACAACAACTACTTCCAGAATTCTCACGTTCAAAATTACAAGAGTGGATTAAAAATGAATTTGTGACTGTCAACCAGTCGGCGATCACTTCAAAACATAAAGTTTATGCGGGTGATGAAATTAAAGTGATTGTCCAACAAAATCCAGAAAATAACGCCTTTTTACCAGAAGCAATTCCACTTGATATTGTTTTTGAAGATGAGACATTGCTTGTCATTAATAAACCGGCTGGCATGGTGGTACATCCTGCGGTTGGGAATTGGTCCGGTACACTTCTAAATGCGCTCCTTCATCATATTCCAGATATTGGGAATATTCCTCGCTGCGGTATTGTTCATAGGCTCGATAAAGAAACCAGCGGACTTTTAGTGGTGGCTAAAACGTTAAGTGCGCAAACACATTTAGTGCAACAGCTCCAAGCCAGAACTGTGAAAAGAGAATATCGCGCGATTGTGTGGGGACAACTATGGAAAAATGGCGTAGTCAACCAACCGATCGGAAGACATCCATCCATTCGAACGCGCATGGCTGTTCATTTATCAGGGAAGCCTGCGATTACCCATTATGAAATCTTAGAGCGGTTTGGTGTGCACACCTACTTAAGATGCAATCTTGAAACAGGTCGTACCCATCAAATTCGAGTTCACATGCAATATTTAAAGGCACCCATTGTGGGTGATCCTGTATACGGTTTAAAAAGCATTATGCCGATTAAATCTATGAGCGATACGTTACGACAACATATATTGGGCTTTCATCGTCAAGCGCTTCACGCCATTCGATTAGGACTCATTCATCCCTTAACGAGTGAAGCCATGGAATGGTCGATTGATTTACCCAATGATATGAAAGCCTTACTCGAGATCATTAGACTTGAGCAATCAGATGACATAGATACAAAAGATGATTTCATGTTTGATGACTATCTCGACGAATCGAGTGACGACATGGATGACGATATGCTGGAGGATGATGAGTAATTTTTTTATTCCTGAATGGCCAGCGCCTTCCCATATTAAATCGATTCAAACCTTAAGATCTGGCGGAAAGAGCACAGGTCTATACAATAGTTTTAATATAGCAACACATGTGAATGACGATATCAATGTGGTACATATGAATCGTGCATTACTAAATCAACATTTACCCAATATACCTTTTTGGCTAAATCAAACCCATGGCACTGATGCTATAGAACTCCCATCATCTTTGTTAAATGCAGATGCTTCTTATACAAAAGACAAAAATGTCGTATGCGTCGTTCAAACAGCAGACTGCTTGCCTTTGCTTGTCACGAATAAAGAAGGCACAGCTGTTGCTGCGATTCATGCAGGCTGGCGAGGGCTTTTAAATGGTGTGATTGAAAATACACTCCATAAAATGAATTTGCCATCTCATGAATTACTTGTTTGGTTAGGACCTGCTATCAGTCAAAAGCATTTTGAAGTGGGCAATGAAGTTAAACTTAGTTTTTGTGAAAAACATCATGAGGCTGAAAAAGCTTTTCATTCAGTATCAAATCAAAAATGGTTGGCTGATATTTATATGCTTGCGAAAATTCGTCTTCATGCCTATGGTGTGACTGAAATTTATGGTGCAAGTATGACAAATGACTATTGCACTTATGCGCAACATGAAGATTATTTTTCATATCGACGAGATGGTGAAACAGGTCGCATGGCTTCGCTCATTTGGATTGAATCATAAAGACAGCCCATCATTTTTTAGTTTCGATATAATGCTCAAATCTCTGATTTCTATTTGATTTTATGAACACACTTCTTTGGATTTTATTTTCTTGCTTTGTAGGTGGCTTATTAAGTGTCACCACAGCAGCGCTTGTGACACTTAATACCAGAACACACCTTGTCTCACATTTGGTGAGTTACGCGGTAGGGGCCATGTTGGGCGCCGTGTTTTTAGAAATACTGCCTCATGCTTTTAAACTCACAACGAATATTGAAACGACAACCTTTGTAGTTTTATTCGGCATTCTTTTATTCTTTGTCCTCGAAAAATTATTATTATGGCGTCACTGTCATGGGGATCATTGCGAAGTGCATGATGTGCATCATGAAGATCATGCTTCAAAAAACCATCAACATGCTCATGATGAAGGCCGAAGTGGCAGCATGATTATGGTGGGTGATTTATTTCATAATTTTGTGGATGGTATTTTAATTGGCTCAGCGTTTATGGTGAGCATTAGTTTAGGTATCGTGACAGCTTTAGCCATCATTGCGCATGAGATCCCACAAGAAGTCGGTAACTTTTTAATTCTGCTTCACTCAGGATATAAGAAAAAAGAAGCTTTTATCTTTAATCTTGTCGCAAGTTTTTCAACGGTATTAGGCGGGCTTTTAGCTTACTTTATTCTAGAATCTATGATGAATTGGGTGCCCTATATTTTAGCGCTTGCGGCTTCCAGTATGATTTATGTATCGATTGCAGATTTGATTCCAGGACTGCATAAGAAAACAGAGTTACGTTCAACCATATTTCAAGTCTCCCTTATTGGATTAGGTGTCGCATCGGTAGCTATTACGCAAATGATTGTTGAAGGTTAATGGCGTCCCATATTCCTAAAGTAGGTTTTGTTTCATTAGGTTGTCCTAAAGCAGGCTCTGATTCTGAGCGCATTTTGACTCAGCTTCGTGCGGAAGGTTATGACATTTCAAAATCCTATCAAGATGCTGATTTAGTCGTTGTGAATACTTGTGGCTTCATTGATTCAGCCGTTAAAGAATCGATGGACGCCATAGGGGAAGCGGTTAAAAAAAATGGCAAAGTGATTGTCACCGGTTGTTTGGGTGCCAAAAAAGAAATCATTGAAGAAGAGTACCCAAATTTACTCGCGATCACAGGCCCACATGCATTAAATGAAGTGATGACGGCTGTTCATACTCACTTAGAAAAACCCCATGATCCTTTTAGTGATTTAGTGCCCCCGCAAGGTATTCGTTTAACGCCAAAACATTACGCCTATTTAAAAATTTCAGAAGGCTGTAATCATCGATGTTCATTTTGTATTATTCCTTCCATGCGAGGCGATCTCGTCAGTCGTTCGATTGATGATGTGATGCGCGAGGCTGAAACTTTGGTGAATAGCGGTGTATCTGAAATTTTAGTGATTTCACAAGACACAAGTGCTTATGGCGTAGATATGAAATATCGAAGTGGCTTTTGGAATGGTCGTCCCATCAAAACTAAGCTTTATGATTTGGCTGAAGCTTTAGGGTCTTTAGGTGTGTGGATCAGAATGCATTATGTCTATCCATATCCTCATGTGGATGACATGATTCCTCTGATGTCAGAAGGCTTGATTTTGCCTTATCTTGATGTGCCTTTCCAACACGCAAGCCCCCGCATTTTAAAATTGATGAAGCGACCTGCGAGCTCTGAAAATAATCTTCTAAGTATCAATCGATGGAGAGAAGTGTGTCCTGATATCACCATACGAAGTACTTTTATTGTAGGTTTTCCAGGGGAAACGGAAGCCGAATTTGATGAACTTATTAATTTTCTTGAAGAAGCACAATTAGATCGAGTGGGTTGTTTTAAATATTCTCCTGTCGATGGTGCGAGCGCTAATCTTTTAGAAGGTCAGGTTCCAGAAGAAATTAAAGAGATGCGATTAAAAAGATTTATGGAAACGCAAGCCAAAATTAGCCATAAAAAACTTGCAAATAAAGTCGGCCAAATATGCACCGTCTTGGTAGATGGTCATGAAGCTGATTACGCCATTGCAAGATCAATGGCAGATGCCCCTGATATTGATGGCAAAGTTTATTTACGCGATGGCAAGCTTTTAAAGCCAGGTGATTTTGTCGATGTTAAAATTGAGTCTTATGATCAACATGATTTGTTTGCAGGTCCTAATGTTTAAGAAGAAATCCCTATGACTGTTGTCACACGTTTTGCGCCTAGCCCCACAGGTTATCTACATATTGGAGGTGCGAGGACTGCATTATTCTCTTGGGCGTATGCCAAAAAAAATCAAGGCCAATTTATTTTACGTATTGAAGATACGGATTTAGAAAGATCTACACCTGAAGCTGTTCAAGCCATTATGGATGGCATGACTTGGCTTCATCTTGATTACGATGAAGGTCCGATATTCCAAACAAAACGCATGGACGTTTACAAGAAATATATAGATCAATTATTAAAAGAGGATAAAGCTTATCTTTGTTATTCATCCAAAGAAGAATTGGAAACGCTTCGTGAGTCACAAATGAAAGCAGGTTTAAAACCAAAATACGATGGTAAATGGCGACCTGAATCTGGAAAAAGTTTACCCTCCATTCCACCACACATTGAACCAGTGGTCCGTTTTAAAAATCCAACATCAGGTGTCGTCTCTTGGCGTGATTTAGTCAAAGGGGATATCACCATTGCGAATGAAGAACTCGATGACTTAGTGATTGCAAGATCTGATGGCACGCCCACTTATAATTTTTGTGTGGTGATTGATGATTGGGAAATGAAAGTGACACATGTCATTCGAGGCGATGACCATATTAATAATACGCCTCGTCAAATCAATCTTTTAAAAGCTTTAAATGCAGAAGTCCCAGCTTATGCCCATCTATCCATGATTTTAGGTGATGACGGTCAAAAGTTATCTAAAAGACATGGGGCTGTGAGTGTGATGCAATACTTTGATCAAGGCTATTTACCTGAAGCCATTCTTAATTATTTAGCGCGCCTAGGATGGAGTCATGGTGACGATGAAATTTTTAGTATGGAAGATTTTTGTCAGTGGTTCGATTTTGACCATATTACTTCTTCATCTGCACAATTTAATACTGAAAAATTAGATTGGCTCAATAGCCATTACATCAAAACATTACCACTCGATCGCATGAGTCAAGTTATCGAGCCTTATTTGAAAGCACTTATTAACACACCCATTGATACTGACCTTTTGATGAAGTCTATTGAGATTCATCGTGAACGTGCAAATCATTTAACGAGTCTTGCGAAAGATATTCTTTATATATTTGAATATCAAAAACCCAATCCAGAAGACTTTGCAAAGCATATTAATGACGAAGCGTTAAGCCTTATAAAAACTTTTCAAACGTCTTTAATTAAGATTGATTGGACGAAAGAAGCCATTCATAATGCTATGAATGAAGTGGTGACGTCGCATGCAATTAAATTTCCAAAACTTGCGATGCCACTGCGTGTACTTTTGACGGGTATTGCACAATCCCCAAGCATTGATGCTGTGATGGCCATATTAGGGCGGGATGAAACTTTGAAGCGTTTAAATCTTTACTAATTATATTTGGATTGACTATGGATAAAAAGAGCACACATTTACAAGATGATTTTTTAAATCAACTCAGAAAAGAACATGTGTCGGTCTCTATTTATTTAATGAACGGTATTAAATTACAAGGCAATATCGAATCTTTTGATCAGTACGCTATTCTTCTCAAAAATACAGTCAGTCAATTAGTTTATAAGCATGCTATTTCAACCATTGTGCCCATGCGCAATGTCAATATAGAGTCTCCAACAGATGACGATTAATGTTTGAACGTCCAAATGAAGGTAAGTCTGCTTGTGTCATCAGTATTAATTTTGGTGATAATGATTTCGAAGAGAGTGTCGAGGAAATTAAAGAGTTAGTATTAAGTGCTGACATGAAAATTGTCAGCACGGTTAATATCAAAAGATCGGCACCTGACCCAAAATATTTTTTAGGTTCAGGAAAAGCTGAAGAAGTTAAATTTATCATCCAAGAGTCTAAGGCAGACACTGTGATTTTTAATCACAATTTAAGCCCCTCTCAAGAACGTAATTTAGAAAAATTCTTGAGTACGCGTATCCTTGATCGCACAGCACTCATTCTTTTTATTTTTGCAAAGCGTGCTAAAAGTCACGAAGGTAAACTTCAAGTCGAATTAGCACAACTCGATCATTTGTCCACTCGCCTCATTAAAGGCTGGAGCCACCTAGAACGTCAAAAGGGTGGTATTGGTGTGAGAGGGGGTCCAGGTGAAAAACAATTAGAACTCGACCGTCGTATGCTGAGGCTTCGAATTAAGCAATTAAAAGAAAAACTCGATAAATTAAAGCGACAACGCACCATGCAGCGCAAAAAAAGAAGTCGCTCGAATGTGCTTAATATTTCAATTGTAGGTTATACCAACGCAGGTAAATCAACACTCTTTAATCAGCTCACTCGCGCCAATGCTTTGGCGATGAATCAGCTTTTTGCAACACTAGATACAACGTCCCGAAAGCTATTTATCGAGGAGGGTGTGGAGTGTGTGATTTCGGATACCGTGGGTTTTATTAAAGCGCTCCCTACGACTTTAATCGAAGCTTTTAAATCGACTTTAGAAGAATCAAGAGAAGCTGATTTATTGCTTCATGTCGTCAATATGGCTAACCCCAATCATGGTGAGCAAATCATCGCAGTTAATAAGATTCTAGACGAGATTAAAGCCTCCTCAATACCTCAAATTCTTGTTTTAAATCAGATTGATAGGCTTGATATAAAGGCAAATCATGAAAGGGATGAATATGGTAGAATTTCAACTATTCAGTTATCTGCGAAGACAGGCGAGGGGATTGAACTTTTAAAAGAAGCTATCCTCGAAATGTATGCTTCAAAGCAAATAATAGAAACCGATTTATTTGAAGAAAACCCCCTTAATCAATAGTTAGACAAAAATTTATGGCAAAGAACCCTGGGCAAAATAATAATCAAGAAGAAGGACCTCCAGATCTTGATGAATTGCTCAATGATTTAGGTAAAAAAATTGGGCGAATTTTTGGAAAAAAAGAAGCTCCACAAAAGGGATCTAAACCCAACACAGGGAATGCAAGCCCTCAGCCAAGCAATGATCATTTTCCGATTTCATCTATCCTTCTTATTATTGTTTTAATTTGGGCGGCAACCGGTTTTTATATAGTGGATCAAGGATCCCGTGGTGTCGTTTTAAGATTTGGAAAAAATACAGAAGTCACCATGCCAGGTCCTCGTTGGCACATTCCATTTCCTGTTGAGTCAGTGGAGGTGGTTAATCTTGAGCAAGTAAGAACCATAGAGGTAGGTTATCGCTCAGCAGGTGATGGCGCTGCTAGATCTAAAGAGCTTAAAGAGTCTTTAATGTTGACCGATGATGAAAATATTATCGATCTTCAATTCGCGGTGCAATATAACTTAAAGTCGGTAGAAGATTATTTATTTAATAATCGTTCAGCGGAATCATCTGTGAGAGGCGCTGCTGAAACTGCGATTCGTGAAATTGTGGGTAAAAGTAAAATGGATTTTGCTTTATATGAAGGCCGTGAAGAGATTGCAGTTAGAGCTAAAAAATTGATGCAAGAAATTTTAGATCGTTATAACACAGGTATTAATGTGACAAGCGTCACCATGCAAAATGCACAGCCGCCTGAGCAAGTGCAGGCATCATTCGATGATGCAGTTAAAGCTAAACAAGATTTAGAGCGTCAAAAAAATGAAGGTCAAGCCTACGCTAACGATATCATTCCTAAAGCTAAAGGCGCTGCGTCAAGACTTACAGCAGAAGCCCAAGGATACCGTTTAAGAGTGGAAAATGAAGCGAAAGGCAATGCAAGCCGCTTCGAGCAGATTTTAACGCAATATAATCGTGCACCTGAAGTGATGCGTGATCGACTTTATATTGAAGCGCAAGAACAAATTTTATCGAACGTATCTAAAGTGTTTGTAGATCAAAAAAATTCAAATAGTCTACTTTATTTGCCTTTAGACAAATTGATTCAGCAAGTGACTCCTGTGACATCACCTTTAGTCAATGTTACGCCGCAGATTGACATTAATCAGGCTCAGACCCCTACACAAAATTTAGAGCGTTCACGTGATGCATTTAAATCACGAGATCGAGAGACGAGATAAAGCATGAGAAAACTTACCTTTTTGTTAGTAAGCTTATTAGTTGGCATCGTGATTCTTGCGATGTCTACTTTTACCGTTGATCAGAGAGAATATGCCATCGTATTTCGCTTAGGCGAAATTATTTCTATCAAAAAAGAACCTGGCCTTTATTTCAAAACACCTTTGGTTGATAACGTGCAATTTTTTGACAATCGTATTTTGACGCTTAATTGGCAAGAGCCAGATCGTTTTATTACAAGTGAAAAGAAAAACGTACTCGTGGATTCATTTATTAAATGGAAAATTGTTGATCCTGCGAAATATTATGTATCAGTGAAAGGTGATGAAGTGCAAGCAGAAAGACGAATCTCACAGACGGTGAATGATGGATTAAGAGCTGAATTTGGTAAAAGAACTATACATGATGTTGTTTCAGGTGAGCGTGGAGAAATTATGCAAATTCTCACAGAGCGAGCTGATCGAGATTTACGCTCGATGGGCATTCAAATATTAGATGTGCGTTTAAGACGTGTAGATCTTCCTAAAGAAGTGAGCGAGTCTGTTTATCAGCGTATGGAAGCCGAACGTAAATCTGTAGCCAACGAATTACGATCTCAAGGTTTCGCAGCTTCAGAAAAAATTCGTGCCGATGCTGAAAAGCAACGTGATGTCATTATTGCGGAAGCATATAAAGAAGCACAGAAGATGAAAGGTGAGGGTGATGCAAAAGCTTCTGAAATTTATGCAAATGCATATTCTAAAAACCCAGAATTTTATGCTTTTTATCGTAGCATCGAAGCTTATAAGAAGAGCTTTAAAGATAAGGCGGATGTCATGGTCTTGGATCCTAACTCTGACTTTTTGAAATACATGCGAAGCTCAAGGAAGAAAAAAGAATAATGATGAAAAATTGGCTTTTTTCATCATTTGGTCTCATGTTGATATTAGAAGGTTTGATGCCATTATGTTTTCCAGAAGGGTGGCGTGAGACTTTCAAAAAAATGATTACAATGAGACGTGGTCAGATTCGTTTTATGGGTTTGATGTCTTTTTTATTAGGATTAATTTTTTTATTATTAGGTCGATAGTCGATGAATCAATGGACACTCCCAGATTATGTTGAAGACATGCTCCCCGATGATGCTGTCTATCTTGAGTCTTTAAGACGCTCTATTCTTGACCTCTATCAAGCGCATGGTTATTTCTATGTCATTCCTCCTATGTTGGAATACATTGAATCTTTAAATAGCAATGGCCAAGATATGGACCTTGATACATTTAAAGTCGTTGATCAATTATCAGGAAGACTTATGGGGGTTCGTGCTGATATCACGCCTCAAGTCGCCCGGATCGATGCACACCTTATTCAGAATGACGAAGTCACAAGACTGTCTTACGCAGGTTCAGTATTGAGAACAAAACCTGCAAGTTTTCTTCAATCAAGAGAGCCTTTTCAGATTGGAGCCGAACTTTACGGATTTAAAGGAATTGAGGCTGATCTTGAAATTCAAACGCTTCTGATTAAAACACTCAGTACTATAGGCATCAAAAATACAGTATTTGATTTTAATCATCTTGATATTTTCACAACTTTGATTGCGTCATCTAATATAGAACGCGATCAGCTTGATCTTTTATATCAAGCGATACAGAAAAAAGACAAATCAGAAATTATTGATTTGACTAAATCGATGGATAAAAAAAATCGTGATGCATTAATTGCATTGGTGAATCTTTATGGCGATGTGAATGTCTTAAATGAAGCCGAGAAAGCATTGCCACAAGATAAAGCGATTCAAAATGCGTTGCAATTTTTAAATCAAATCGATAAAGCTTTAAAAAACAATCAAATTAAAATCTCATATGATTTGAGTGATATTCGTGGCTATCAATACCATAACGGTTTGGTATTTTCTGTCTATGCGGAGAATTGCTACTCACCCATTGCACTTGGTGGTCGCTATGACAATATTGGGGCTTCTTTCGGCCGCAATCGCCCTGCAACAGGGTTTACGATGGACTTAAAAAATATAGTCACTTTATTTCCAAATGGTAAAAAAGCGAAAGCTATATTAGCACCCAAAGTAAACGATGCTGAATTACAAAAAGCGATTGAGTCTTTACGTCAACAAGGTGAAATCGTAGCGATGGATTTATTTGGAAATATGAATGCAGCCGAAAATAATTGTGATCGAATCTTGATTCAAGACGCCCCCAAAGCGTGGAAAGTGAAAACGGTTTAATTTAAGATGGCAAAAAATTTAGTAGTCATTGGTACGCAATGGGGTGATGAAGGTAAAGGTAAGATTGTCGATTGGTTAACCGATCATGCGGAAGGTGTCGTGCGTTTTCAAGGCGGACATAATGCCGGACATACGCTAGTCATTGGCCAAGGATCTAATCAAAAAGAATATAAATTAAATTTAGTGCCTTCAGGCATTATTCGTAATAACGTTGATTGTTTCATCGGTAATGGCGTGGTACTCGATATTGAACATTTGCTTCACGAAATTAAAACGCTTGAAAAAGATGGCATCGAGGTCAAGAGTCGTTTATTTGTAAGTCCAGGCTGCCCTTTAATTTTAAGACATCATGTCGCACTTGATCAAGCTCGAGAAGCGATGCGAGAAGCTAAGATTGGTACGACGGGTAAGGGTATTGGCCCTGCTTACGAAGACAAGGTTGCACGTCGTTCCCTTCGTGTATATGACTTGCTTAATCCAGATTCATTTAAAAAGAAACTCATTGAAGTGATGGATTATCATAATTTTGTCTTGCAACATTATTTAAAAAAAGATCCGATTGATGTGAATGAACAATTCGACCTTTCGATGACGCATGCTGAAAAAATTAAACCCTATCTTGCAGATGTATCACAAAAACTCTATGAAGCAAATGCAAAGAATAAGAATTTATTATTTGAAGGCGCGCAGGGCTCTCTTTTAGATATCGATCATGGCACTTATCCTTATGTGACCTCATCGAATTGTGTGTCAGGACAGGCAGCTGCAGGAGCTGGTGTAGGCCCTCATATGCTGCATTATATTTTAGGTATTACTAAAGCATACACAACGCGTGTAGGTGGCGGACCTTTCCCAAGTGAGCTTGATATCGAAACTGAAAATACACCTGGGTATCAAATGTCAACAAAAGGTAAAGAAATTGGCACAGTCACTAAGCGTAAAAGACGTTGTGGTTGGTTTGATGCTGCGGCATTAAAACGCTCTGCTATGATTAATAGTCTCTCAGGTTTATGTATTACAAAATTAGATGTCTTAGATGGCATTAAAAAAATTGGGATATGTGTAGGTTACGAATTAGATGGTAAGAAAATTGATCTACTACCTTTGGGTGCTGATCAAGTGGAACGTTGTAAACCTATACTGATTGAAGTGGATGGTTGGAGTGAAAATACCTTCGGCATTAAATCATGGGATGCGTTACCCAAAAATGCGCAGCATTATCTCAAAACATTAGAAAAATTATGCGAAGTGCCAATTCATGTCGTATCGACCGGCCCTGAGCGTGACGAAACGATCGTTCTTAAACATCCCTTCGAATAATAGTTAATGGCAGATTCTCAAATCCAACATGTCAGCACGATTATTTCTGCTAAATGGATCTGTCCCGTTAGGCCACACAATATAACGCTTGAAGACCATTCGATCATTATCAATCAGGATCGAATCATTGATATTATAGAAACAAAAAAAGTAACATCACTTTATCAAACCACTCAACACTTTCAGCTTCACCATCATATAGTAACTCCTGGCCTTATCAATGCGCATACACATGCTGCAATGAATTTATTTAGGGGTTTCGCTGATGATCAGCCACTTCATACATGGCTTAATGAATCTATTTGGCCGCTTGAAAAAAAATGGGTCACACCCGATTTTGTTTATGATGGCACATTGATTGCGTGCGCTGAAATGTTAAAAAGTGGTGTGACGACATTCAATGAAATGTATTTTTATCCTGAGGCGGCTTCTCGCGCGATTAAACAAAGCGGTATGAGAGCTAACATTGGTCTTTTTGTAATGGATTATCCATCGAATTATGCGAATGATGGGGAAGATTATTTGATGAAAGGTCTTGAGGCTCGTGATGGCTGGCGAGATGAAGCATTAATTACTTCAAGTTTAGCACCTCATGCACCTTATTCGGTTTCAGATAAGACGCTAGATCACGTTTTAACCTACGCTAATCAGCTTAATCTCACCATTCATATGCATGTACATGAAACAGAAGATGAGATCAAAGAGAGCTTAAAACAATATCAAATTAGACCCATTGAAAGACTTCATCGTCTTGGCGTTTTAAGCCCTCAATTTATGGCAGTACATTCCGTATATTTGAATGATCAAGATTTAACAACATTTTCAAAAGAATCAGTATCGGTCATTCATTGTCCAACTTCAAATTTAAAATTAGGCAGTGGTATCGCAGATATAGAAACATTACAAAAGCACAGCATTAATGTATGTTTAGGTACGGATGGAAGTGCGAGCAATAATAAGCAAGATATATTGCATGATATGCAATTAGCATCTTTACTTGCTAAAGGAATCACAAAAAATCCTGCGATACTTAATGCTAAAACATCTTTAGAAATGGTGACCATTAACGGTGCAAAAGCATTAGGATTAGATGACCGTATTGGATCTATTGAAAAAGGTAAATATGCGGATCTAACTGTATTTAATATGGATCATGTATCGACATTACCCATGTATGATCCTATGAGTCATTTAATTTATGCAGCCTCACGTGAAGAAGTAAGTCATGTTTGGGTGAATGGCATATTGCAATATGAAGAAGGACTCTTAACATCCATGGATATTCAAGCATGTAAGGATATAGCGCTAAGATGGCAGCTCAAGCTAAAACAAAACATATAAACGTTTCTCAAGAAGAAGTTGATAAATTTAACGAGCTCGCTCACAAATGGTGGGATGAGGAGAGTGAATTTAAACCACTCCATCAAATCAATCCCCTTCGCCTTAATTTTATTCATGAAAAAGTGAATTTAAAAAATAAAAAAGTGCTCGATGTAGGTTGTGGCGGCGGCATACTTTCTGAATCTATGGCAAAACTTGGTGCAGATGTGACCGGAATTGATATGGGCGAAAAAGTCATTCGTATTGCAAAACTTCATGCGCTTCAATCCAAATTGAATATTGATTATCAGTGCGCATCGATAGAATCGATAGTTTTAAAACACAAAGCTTCTTATGATGTGATTACCTGTATGGAAATGTTAGAGCATGTGCCAGATCCATCAATCATTGTGTCTTTATGTGCAAAACTTTTAAAACCTGGCGGCACACTTTTTATGTCCACGATTAATCGTAATATCAAGGCTTACTTATTTGCTGTGATTGGTGCTGAATATATTCTTAAATTATTACCGCGTGGTACGCATGATTATGAAAAATTTATCAAACCTTCTGAATTGATTGCATGGTGCAGAAAAGAAGATTTAAATATAAAAACATTAGTGGGTATGACTTACAATCCAATCACAGATGTATATAAATTAGGTGATGATGTTTCAGTCAATTACCTGATTGAAGTGACTAAAGATTAATCATGAAAGCGGTTCTCTTTGATTTAGATGGCACATTAATCGATAGCGCACCACAACTTGTAGGCGCACTCAATCAACTAAGACAAAAATATGATTTAGCCCCGATTCCTTTTTTAAAAGGTCGACCCTTTGCTTCTCATGGTGCCGCAGGTCTTCTTAAAGCCGGTTTTGATATGGATAAGAATGACCCTTTATTTGATTCACGTATCGAAGAGTTTTTAAGTATTTATAAAGAAATTTTCAATCAAGATGTGCAATGTATGGAAGGTATTGAAGATTTAATTCAAGATTTAAATCTCAAAAAAATTGCATGGGGGATTGTGACTAATAAGGCAAGTAAGTTTGCAACACCCATTGTCACTTCTCATCCTCTTTTAAAATTTTCACAGTGTCTTGTCTCAGGTGATGATGTATCTATTCCAAAACCATCCCCAGAAGGGCTTATTAAAGCTGCATCGATACTTGCCATTCAGCCATCTGAAATTATTTATCTAGGGGATGATAGACGTGATGTTATTGCGGCAAATGATGCCGGTATGATCAGTATGATTGCTCGCTATGGATATTTAGAAGAGGGGGATGATGGTAGAAATTGGAATGCTCACCATATCATTGATAAACCAAAAGATATATTAAGTTACTTTTAGTCTTTAATTGTTTTTCGTTCAATCATCGCTTGAGCGAGTGTGCCACTATCAACATATTCAATCTCGCCGCCCATAGGCAATCCTCTTGCAATGCGACTTAATTTAATACCGCGAGATTTTAGAAGTTCAGTCACGTAATGTGCCGTAGCGTCACCACTCACTGTAAAATTATTAGCCAAAATCACTTCTTTAACGATTCCTGCATCAAGTCTTTTCAAAAGTCTGTCTAAATGGATGTCTTTAGGTCCAATGCCATCCAATGGTGAGAGTTTACCCATCAATATGAAATACATGCCGTTATAAGAATGCGTTTGTTCTAACATCATAAGATCACTCGGCATTTCAATGACACAAAGAAGTGAGGGATCACGTTCTTTAGATGAGCAAAGTGAGCAGATCACTTCTTCAGAAAAATTATTACAATGAGAACAATGCCCTACAAGCTCAATGGCATTTGCTATTGATGTTGCAAGTTGAGATGCGCCTTTTCTGTCATGTTGCAGTAGATGATAAGCCATACGTAAAGCTGATTTAGGGCCAATACCGGGTAAGCACCTTAAGGCATCAACGAGCTGTTCCAGTGCTTCAGTATTTTTCATAGAATAAAATTAGAAAGGTAACTTCATTCCAGGCGGCAACATAGTACCCATCTTGGCATTAGTTGTTTGTTCAATTTTTTGTAATGCATCTTTAAAGGCGACAATTAAGAGATCTTCTAACATCTCGTGATCGCTCATCACTGAAGGATCAATAGAAATCTTTTTAATTTGATGTTTGCAAGAGATAGCGATTTTAACAAGCCCGTTGCTAGCGATACCTTCTACGTCAATCTGCCCAAGTTCATCCTGTGCTTTTTGCATATTGGCTTGCATCATTTGTGCTTGCTTCATTAAATTGCCCATGCCACCTTTCATCATATGACGACTCCTTATAAAGATTGATTAGGTTTAATGCTAGATGGAATAATTTCAGCATTAAATTCTGTAAGTAATGATTGAACAAATTGATCTTGAAGCATAGCTTCTTCTGTATCTTTCATAAGTGTTGAACGTTCTTCTTGCTTTTGTTTAAGTGGTGAATTATTTGCACCTTTTTGCAAGATCACAAGCTTGATACGTTGATTAAAATATTCAGACAAACTAGATTCTAATTTTTTTTGGTAAGTTTCATTAAGTAGATGTTTATGTTCATCCGCAATAGATAAAATCATTTCATTATTTTTAAAACTTACAAGTTCTGATTGTTGCGCAAGCGCTTTCACTAAACCTAATTTCAATTGATCTACAAGCTCACGCCAATTTCCATTGAATATCAGAGTTTCTTTTGTTTCTTCATCTTTAATTTCATCTATGACTTCAATTTTTTTTTTAATCTCAAGCGCATCAGGTGACACTTGGTTGGGCTTTGAAATTATTTCAGGCTTTATTACATTAATTGGAATTTCTTTTTTTTGTGGCGATACCACTTTTGAAGCGATCGCTTCTTGAGGTGCAAAAGAAAGCATTCTTAAAAGTGTCATTGTAAATCCAGCAAACTCTTCAGGCGCCAAATAAAGATCTCGTCGACCTAATATGGCAATTTGATAAAGAAGTTGCAATTGTTCCGCACTTATTTGTTTTGTTAATGTAATGACTTGATCGCGATCAAGATAAGATGCCTCTAAAGCATCTGGAATAGATTGAGCCACGCTAATAGTTTGAATAAGGTTAGCAAGATCATTAAGCGCTGCATCAAACGAAAGATTTCTTTCATTCATTTCTTTCGCAATCTCGAGGGCTTTATTGCCATCTTGCTCAATGACTGCATGAATTAAGTTAAATAAGTATGATTGGTCAATCGCACCCAGCATTTTCTTGATCGTAGTTTCTTCAATGGTGCCCCCGCAATAAGCGATACCTTGATCAAGAATTGATAATGCATCGCGCATACTTCCATTGGCTGATTTTGCAATGAGATAGAGCGCATTGATTTCATATACGATACCTTCTTCTTTTAGTATCTTTTCCAAATATTCTGAAATAGATAGAGAAGGCATTTGTTTTAAATTAAACTGTAAGCATCTCGATAAAACAGTAACTGGCACTTTTTGGGGGTCAGTCGTGGCTAAGATAAATTTGACGTGTTCCGGCGGTTCTTCTAATGTTTTTAACATTGCATTAAATGCACTTTTTGAAAGCATATGCACTTCATCAATGATGTAAATCTTAAATTGTCCTTGTGTGGGAGCGTATTGCGCGTTATCTAAAAGATCTCGCATATTATCCACTTGAGTATTAGATGCTGCGTCGACTTCAATTAAGTCTACGTATCGTCCTTGATCTATTTCAGTACATACCGCACAAATACCGCAAGGTGATGAACTGATACCTTTTTCGCAATTAAGGGACTTTGCAAGAATACGTGCTAATGTAGTTTTACCAACACCACGGGTGCCTGTAAAAAGATAAGCATGATGAAGTCTTTTTTGATCAAGTGCATTTTTAAGTGCTTGCACGACATGTGCTTGACCGACGAGCGTATCAAACGAACGAGGGCGATATTTGCGAGCAAGAACTTGATAACTCATGAAATAATGTTTAACCAATCCAAGTTAATTAAGAGGCGAGCCAGACCCCCGGCACTTGTTTCTTTAGTTGTGGCTGCTTGCTTCCGCACCTGACCAGGTTGGCTAAATTACAATGCGGGGAGGCCCGCCAGTGATTATTTTAACCTA